>JBJEIS010000067.1:0-3979 GCA_051877275.1 Acutalibacteraceae bacterium
AAAATCATTTCGTACTCTTCATCCGTTATCTCAATTGGTATCTTTTTATAATACTTGTACCTATTATCTTTTTCACTCCATTCTCGATTTGAATATTCATAACTTTCTTTATTATCTGGAGAATATTCTTTTTCGCAAATTTCTTCCTTTAACAAAAATTCTTCTCTATTCTTGTTTTTTTCGGCATTTTTCATTGCAAGATACTCTTGTACTTTTTCGTGCATAATAATTACCTCCTAAATTTAAAAAAGTGTGTGCAACCGAAGTTACACACACCGAAAAATGCATAACTCCGATTTGCTACCACACAAAACCTTTTTGCATTTACACTAGAAATGACAAAATTGAAGTCAGCATTTTTACCTAAAATAAAAATGTCACTTCTAGTTTTTGCAAAAAATATTAAGTTTTGTGTGGTAATTTTAGTATATCCCAATTAAAATAATTTGTCAATAATTATTATGTTTTTATAAAAAAGCTTTATTTATATTAAAAACTATGATATACTTATTATATAGTCGTAAATCATAAGGAGAATTTTTAAAATGAATTATAAACAGTTTAAAAGCGGAACCGACATTCGCGGTATTGCCGCTGAAGGTGTTGAAAACGAACATATTAATTTAACCGATGAAGCAATACAAGCTATGACTCACGGATTTTTAGTATGGTTTTGTAAAAAATACAATAAAAATTCCGATGAAATCACCGTATCGGTAGGACATGATTCAAGAATTTCCGCTGAACGCATTAAAAAAGCAGTTATTTCTGTTCTGGTTTCAAGCGGTGTTAAAGTGCTTGATTGCGGTCTGGCTTCTACCCCGTCTATGTTTATGACAACAGTTGTAAAGGGTTGTGACGCGGCTGTTCAGATTACCGCTTCACATCATCCTTTTAACAGAAACGGACTGAAATTTTTCACTCGCGACGGCGGTGTTTCAGGCAGTGATATTACTGAAATGCTCGAAAACGCAGAAAAAGGCATAACCGCTTTAAAAGCCGAAGGCTCGGTTGAACAAATCGACTTTATGTCGGAGTATTCTAAAATTCTGCGTGATACCATAATACGTGAAACAGGCAGCGAAAAACCGCTTGAAGGATTAAAAATTATTGTTGACGCAGGAAACGGTGCAGGCGGTTTTTATGCTTACAAAGTGTTAGAGCCGCTTGGTGCTGACATTACCGGCAGTCAGTTTTTAGAGCCTGACGGAATGTTCCCTAACCACATTCCAAACCCTGAAAATGAAGTTGCAATGAAAGCAATTTCCGATGAAACCGTTGCGTCAGGCGCTGACCTCGGTGTAATATTCGATACCGACGTTGACCGCGCTTCTTGTGTTTCGGCTGACGGTAAAGAGATTAACCGCAACCGTATTGTTGCTTTAGCTGCCGCTATCGCACTCGAAAACTGCAAAGGCGGAACCGTTGTTACCGACTCCGTTACCTCAAGCGGTCTTAAAACCTTTATTGAAGAAAATTTAGGCGGCAAGCATCATAGATTTAAAAGAGGCTACAAAAATGTTATTGATGAGGCTGTACGCCTTGAATCGACAGGTGTTTCAGCTCCGCTCGCTATTGAAACCTCAGGTCATGCGGCTTTTAAAGAGAATTATTTTCTTGATGACGGCGCATATCTTATTACAAAAATCATAATTAAAATGGCACAGCTTAAAAAACAGGGAATGACCATTGACGAATTAATTTCGGATTTAAAAGAGCCTAAAGATTTGGTTGAGCTTCGTTTTAAAATCAATGAAGACGATTTTCGTGCATACGGCGAAAAAGTCATTGCCGACCTTTTTGAATACGGCAAAAACAACAATATGGATATTGCCCCTGATAATCACGAGGGCATAAGAATTTCGGTAAACAATGGCTGGTTTTTACTTCGTCTTTCAGTGCACGACCCTATTATGCCGCTTAATATCGAATCCGATGACGAAAACGGCTGTAAACCGATTGCAGAAATTATATATGAGTTTTTAAAGAATTATAATAAACTTGATTTATCGGCAATTGAAAATTATATAATATAAACGGTGATTTTTATGGAATATATTAAAGAAAAAGCAAAAACCATACCTGTTTACGGCGAATATGATGTTGTGGTTGCCGGCGGCGGAATTGCCGGCGTTTCGGCAGCTTTAGCAGCTAAAAGAACCGGCGCTAAAGTGCTGTTGCTGGAAAAACAATTTATGCTCGGCGGTTTAGCCACTCTCGGCATAATCACAATTTATCTGCCGCTTTGCGACGGTATGGGAAAACAGGTATCATTTTCAATTGCTGAAGAGCTATTACATCTTTCAATGAAATACGGTTATGAAAGCAAATATCCAAAACCGTGGCTTGAAAACGGAACGCTTGATGAAAAGAAAAATACCCGTTTTGAAGTTCAGTTTAGTGCAAATGTATATGCAGTTTTGCTTGAAAAGCTTCTTTTAGAAGAGGGAGTAGAGATTCTTTACGGAACTTCTGTTTGCGATACAATCGTTTCAAGGCAAAAAATCAATTCAATTATAATCGAAAACAAATCAGGCAGAAGTGCAGTAAAATGCAAAAGCGTTGTTGATGCGACAGGCGACGCCGATGTATGCCATCTTTCAGGCGAGGAAACCGATGAATTTAAACAAGGCAATGTACTTGCCGGATGGTATTATTTTGTAGAAAACGGAAAGTACAACTTAAAAATGCTCGGTTGGTCAGATATACCTGAAAAATTCAAAACGGAAGAACAAAAAAGACTTGAAAAATCTCTTAAAAGATACAAAGGTCTTGACGCTAAGGAACTGACTGATATTGTCTGCACTTCCCATGCGTACACCCTTGATGACTTTCTTAAAAACGGTAATTATTCAATGGAGCGGTCATTATCACTGATGGCAACAATTCCGCAGATAAGAATGACGCGTAAAATTGTTTCCGATTACTCAATTGATGATACCGAAATGCACAAAGAATTTAAAGACAGCGTAGGAATGTTCTCAGATTGGCGCAAAAGCGGACCTGTTTATGAATTACCTTTCAGCTGCCTTTACGGCAAAAACATCAAAAACCTGATAACCGCAGGCAGATGTATATCTGTTACAGAGGCTATGTGGGATATAACACGTGTTATCCCGGTTTGTGCAGTTTCAGGTCAGGCGGCAGGCACCGCCGCTGCTATGAGCAGTAATTTCAAAACGCTTTCAATTAATAAATTACAGCAGCAGCTGAAAAAAGACGGAGTTATTTTACACGAAAAAGATTTATAATTATACATAAAACACCGCTGAAGGAATAGAATTTTCTCTTTTCGGCGGTGTTTTTTATTGCAAACAATTTAAAAATATATGCGTAAAATCATAGATTTTTTTATGCTTTCTTAACATTAAAACTTGTTTTTTCCGAAATTTTATTAAAAAAAGCAAGATTTTTTTAAAAAAAGGTAGACTATTCTAAATATTTTTGTTATAATGTTTATAAGTCTGCGGTTATGATTTCATGCAGATTAAAAGTATAATAACTTTTAAAATTATAGGAGGTATTTACAAATGGCAAAGAAATATTGCTATCTCTTCTCAGAAGGTAATGCCGATATGAGAGAACTCCTCGGCGGTAAAGGTGCAAACCTCGCTGAGATGACAAAGATTGGTCTTCCTGTACCACAGGGTTTCACAATCACAACTGAGGCTTGTACTCAATACTACGAAGATGGTCGTCAAATCAACCCTGAAATTATGGCTGAAATCAACGAATACATCGGTAAAATGGAAGAAATCACAGGCAAAAAATTCGGTGATAAAGAAAATCCGTTATTGGTTTCTGTTCGTTCAGGCGCTCGTGCTTCAATGCCTGGTATGATGGATACAATTCTTAATTTAGGTTTAAATGAAGATGTTGTTGAAGTTATCGCTAAAAAATCAGGTAATCCAAGATGGGCTTGGGACTGCTACAGAAGATTTATTCAGATGTATTCTGATGTAGTTATGGAAGTTGGTAA
>JBJEIS010000068.1:0-3964 GCA_051877275.1 Acutalibacteraceae bacterium
CTGCTTTGAAAAATGATACAAGCGATACTGCACAGACATTATACCAAAACCATAAAGCTATGGTAGATGCTTGGGCAGAGGGTAAAGCCTACACTAAATAAGCTAATAATTTTTTCATAATTTTCTTAAAGCAAAACAGTCGCCTAAATACAGGCGGCTGTTTTGCCATTGGTATGGTTTAAAAAGTATTAAAAAAATTTAAATTTACTATTGACAAATTCATTTGATAATGATATAATACAACCAACCTAACAAGTAGGCGAATAAAAATGAAAGGAGAACATAATCATGAAAAAGTATTTTTCTGCTAAAAATATGATGATGGAGATGTGTATGTGCACTTGCTGCATGTGCATGGCTTTTGTATGCCCATATCCGATATGTTCTCCGTTAAGTAAGAAGCGTATTTGTACTGCTTAATACGCTATTAACATTGCTTATAAACCGGGAGACTCATCGGAGTTTCTCGGTTTTTTATTTTTTAAGAAAGGTTTAGATAGTATGCAGAATTTTTTTGAAAAACTCATAAGAGCTAATTTTCGATTTGGACGAATGTGAAAATCCGATTTCAAAATCATATCAAACAAATAAATAATAAAATATAAATATAGATTAAAATTAAAAAATTATTGTACCAAAAGGAGATTTACAATTATGAAAAAGATTATTTCAATTTTACTTATTACAGTTTTAGCATTCACATCAATTTTTACATTTGCTTCTTGCACAAGCAGCAATGATAAAATAACAATCGCTGTTCCAAATGATACGACAAACGAAGCGAGAGCATTATTGTTACTTGAAGAACTTGGATATATTAAACTCAAAGACGGTGCAGGTATAACAGCAACTATTGTTGATGTAAAAGAAAATCCTTATAACATTGAATTTAAAGAAGTAGAGGCTGCTCAATTACCTAATGTTTTGAAAGATGTTGACTATGCGGTTATTAATTCTAATTATGCAATTGAAGCAGACTTAAATCCAACAAAAGATGCACTTGGTTTAGAGGGTTCATCTTCTGCTTACGGTAACATTCTTGCTGTAAAAGAAGGAAATGAAAATTCGGATATTATTAAGGCTTTGGCAGCTGCTCTTGAGAGCAAACAAGTAGCAGATTTCATTGCTTCTGAATATGATGGAGCAGTAGTATCAGTTGTAGATAATCCAACCGATGGTTATGATTCTTCTATTGATTACACAACTTTAAAAGGCAAAAAAGTTAAGGTTGCAGCTTCTCCTACACCTCATGCCGAAATTTTGAATGTTGCAAAAAATATATTATCTGAAAAAGGTATCGACCTTGAGATTACTGAATTTACAGATTATGTGCAGCCAAATAAAGTAGTTGAAAGCGGCGAATTTGACGCAAACTACTTCCAGCATACTCCTTATCTTGATGACTTTAATAATGAAAATAACACACATATTGTTTCTGTGGCCGCTATTCATGTAGAGCCTATTGGAATTTACGGCGGAAAACAAGAAACACTTGATACCATTAAAGAACAGTAATATTTATTTTAAAGGACTATTATGATTGAAATTAAAAACCTATCGAAAAGTTTTGCAACGGCCGATGGCGTGGTTGAAGCATTAAAAAATGTATCAATTACAATTCCTGATGGAGATATATTCGGCATTATAGGAATGAGCGGCGCAGGAAAAAGCACGTTGGTGCGATGTATCAATATGTTAGAACATCCAAGCGTCGGCAGCGTTAAAATAGACGGCTGTAATTTATCACAGCTTTCAGAGAAAAACTTAAGACAAATCAGACGTGAAATCACAATGATTTTCCAAGGCTTTAACCTTTTGATGCAGAGGAATTGTCTTAAGAATGTATCTTTCCCGCTTGAACTTGCCGGAGTAAGCAAGCATGAGGCTAAAAAAAGAGCACTCGAATTGCTTGAAATTGTCGGACTTTCAGATAAAGCAAAAGCATATCCGGCTCAATTATCGGGCGGTCAACAGCAGAGGGTGGCTATTGCGAGGGCATTAGCTACAAATCCGAAGGTTTTGCTTTGCGATGAGGCAACGAGTGCGCTTGACCCTACAACTACAAATTCAATTTTAGAGTTAATAAGAAGTATAAACGAAAAATTAGGAATTACCGTAATAATAATTACTCATCAAATGAGTGTTGTTGAGAGTATATGTAAGCATGTTGCAATACTTGACGGCGGTGAGGTAGTTGAGCAGGGTGAAGTAACTGAGATTTTTGCTCATCCAAAATCCTCTGCTGCAAGAAAACTTGTGTTTCCTGACGGCGATACAGATTCAGTAATTATTAGTGAAACAGGGGAGCGTTTTATAAGAGTTGTTTTCAATGGCGCTGCTGCAACAGGCACACCGCTGATTGCTAAAATGGCAGTTCAAAAGGGGATAGAAGCTAATATTGCGTATGCTTCTACAAAAAGTATCGGCAATAAGGCTTACGGCTCTATGTTACTCGGAATATCGGGTAGTGATAAAGATATAAAAACTGCTATTGATTTTCTTTCGAACACGCCTGATGTAATTGTTGAGGAGGTGCAGCTGAATGTTTAGTGATATTTTTTCATCAGAAACATTAAATGAAGCATGGGAAATTATCAGCACACAATTTCCGATTGCAATATGGGAAACGATATATGTTACCATTGTAGCTACGTTTTTTGCAATTATAATAGGATTACCTTTAGGTGTATTATTGGTTGTCGGTGAAAAAGACAGTATACTTCCGCTTCCTAAGTGGATTATGCATGTATTGAATGTGATAATAAACCTGCTTCGTTCAGTTCCGTTTTTGATACTTATGATTTTAGTTTTTCCTCTGACCAGAGTTTTAATTGGTACAGTAGTAGGAACAACTGCTTCAATTGTGCCTCTTGTTATTGCTGCGTTTCCTTTTGTAGCAAGACTTGCCGAAAGCAGTTTAAGAGAGGTAAATCCGAATATTATTGAAGCTGCACAGAGCATGGGGGCATCACCTTTGCAAATTATAGTTAAGGTAATGATTCCTGAAAGCGTACCGTCTTTGATTTCTAATGCAACAATTGCTATAACTACAATTCTCGGGTATTCTGCAATGAGCGGAATAATCGGCGGAGGCGGTCTTGGAAAAATCGCTATTAATTACGGCTATTACAGATATAAGTATCTTATTATGATTGCGGCGGTAGTATTATTGATTATTATTGTTCAGATATTTCAGAGCATAGGCACAAGACTTAGTATAAAAGCAGATAAACGAATAAAGAAAAAGTCTGCATAATTTATAGAGAGGAGTCGCAGTATGCAGTTAAATTTTGATTTTATGGCAAAATATCTTCCATGGTATATTGACGCAGCAAAATTGACTGTTAAAATAGCTTTTTTTGGAATTGTATTTTCAATATTTATAGGAATAATTTGTTCATTACTGCAATATTATCGAGTTCCGATACTACGCAGAATAGTTTCTGTCTACATTGAAATAAGCAGAAATACACCGCTTTTGATACAATTATTTTTTCTGTATTTTGGTTTGCCGAAAATAGGTATTGTTTTTACTGCTGAAACTTGTGCTGTAATCGGACTTAGTTTTCTTGGCGGAAGCTATATGGCGGAATCACTTAGGAGCGGACTTGAATCGGTTGACAAAGTTCAGCTTGAGTCAGCGGCAAGCCTTGGTATGGGAAAAGCTTTGACCATGAAAGAGGTAGTTTTTCCTCAAGCACTGGCTGTATCTGTTCCCGGTATTTGTGCAAATGTTATTTTTCTGATAAAAGAAACATCGGTTGTAAGTGGAATTGCGCTTGCAGATTTAATGTATGTTACAAAGGATTTAATCGGATTGTATTATGAAACCGACGAGGCGCTGATAATGTTGGTAATTGCATATCTGATTATTCTTCTGCCTGTTTCTTTGTTTGCAAGCTTTTTAGAAAGGAGAATGAGATATGCAGGATTCGGGAATTAGTGTGCTGTTTATGGGTAACAA
>JBJEIS010000069.1:0-3960 GCA_051877275.1 Acutalibacteraceae bacterium
ATTCCAAAAAATGAAATCCAATTCATACACGAAGCAAATAGTGAAAGCAAAAAGCAAAAATTATTTGAAAAAGTACGAAGTGGCGAGGTTAGAATTTTAATGGGCAGTACTGCCAAAATGGGAGCCGGAACTAATGTTCAAGATAAGCTTATCGCTTTACACGATATTGATTGCCCATGGCGACCGTCTGACCTTGAGCAACGATTAGGCAGAATCGTAAGACAAGGTAATACTAATGAAAAAGTAGATATTTACCGTTATGTCACCGAACAAACATTTGATGCATATCTATATCAGTTAGTTGAAAACAAACAAAAGTTTTCAAGTCAGATTATGACAAGCAAATCACCTGTGCGAACTGCGGAAGATATTGATGAAACTGCGCTGTCATATGCAGAAATTAAAATGCTTGCAACCGGAAACCCCTATATTAAAGAAAAAATGGATTTGGATATTCAAGTTGCTAAATTAAGAGTATTAAAACAAAACTACCTTGCAGAGCATTTTAATCTTGAAGATAAGATACTGAAATACTTCCCTAAACGTATTTCAGAATTAGAAAGCGTCATTAAAGGTCTTGAAGTTGATAATCAAATTCAGCAGAATAATCCTAAAGCAGTTGCCGATGAGTGGCAAGGCATTCAAATTAATAATAAAAATTATTTTGAAAAAGCCAAAGCAGGTGAAGCACTTTTAGAAGTATGCAAACAATTTAAATCAGATAACCCTCAAGAAATAGGCAGTTATAGAGGATTTAAACTATTGCTTTCTTTTGATAGCTTTGAAAAAGTTTTTGAAGTTTCAGTTAAAGGTAACATTAGCAGAACTGTAACTTTAGGTATTGATGAAATAGGTAATATCACAAGATTGGATAATGCTATTGATAATATACCTGAAAAACTGAAATCAACAAAAGCTAATTTAGAAAACACCTTAAATCAGCTTGAAAATGCAAAAGTTGAAATGACAAAACCTTTTGCAAAAGAAGATGAATTAAAACAGAAAACTAAACGGCTTAATAAGCTTAATGCGGTGCTTAATGTAGACCAATCAACTAACAATAATCAAAATCAATCGTTAGAACTCGATGATGAAGAACTTGAACTTGGTATTTGACAGAACTCACAGTTTCGGCCAAAGACCATACTTCCCTAAACCCTTTGTTTATAAGGGTTTAGAGAAGTAAAAAAATCACAAATTTTATGAAAGGAACTAAAAAAATGAAAAAATTGATATCAATATTATTTGTTTTTCTTTTTTGCTGCAGTATTGTTCCCGGTGTATCGGCAGATGGAATTAAAAAAATAATTAAACCTTCTTTTTTTGCAGTCAACACTAAAGCTAAAACTTATACAGGTAAAGTAATAAAACCGAAAATAACGTCGAAACTAAAGCGGAATAAGGACTATAAAATTATATATAAACATAATAAGAATGTCGGTACTGCTACCGTCACAATCAAAGGTATAGGTAATTACGCAGGAACAATAAAAAAGAAATATAAAATCACCAAAAAGAAAATAAAATTAAATGATTTTAAATTTACACTTAATGAAAATCACACAAAAGTCAATATTAAGTCGAAGCTAAAGCGGAATAAGGACTATAAAATTTCATATAACAACAATATCAGCGCAAGCACCTCTACTATTACAATCAAAGGTATAGGTAATTATAAAGGTAAAATTACAAAGACTTTTAAAGTTGTGTTTATTAAACTATCTGAATACGATTTTGACATTGATACGATTGAGCAAACTTATACAGGCAAACCGATTGTTTTAAAAATTCGGACAAAATTAACAGCCAATAAAGACTATACAGTAATTTATACTAATAATGTAAACGTTGGTACTGCTACCGTCACAATCAAAGGTACAGGAGTTTATTACGGAGAATTCAGTAAAAATTTTAAAATCGAACAAAAAGAGTTGAGTATGAAAGACTTCGAAATTGACCTTGATGATAAAGTGTATACAGGCAGCGCTATTTGTCCGCAAGTGAAATCTGAGCTTGTAATCAACAAAGATTATAAGCTTGAATATAAAAATAATGTGAACGCAGGTAAAGGTGAAATATTAATCACAGGTATTGAAAACTGCACAGGAACAGTTGAAAAACGCTTTGCAATTGTTCCAAAACCAATTACAATTAAGGATTTTAAATTTAGTAAAACGTTGACCTTCACAGGCAAACCGATTGAGCCAATAACTTCAGAGCTTGAAATCAATAAAGATTATAAGCTTGAATACGAAAACAATATTGAAATCGGTACTGCTACCGTCACCATTACAGGTATCGGTAATTATGACGGTGAATTAATTATTAATTTTGAAATTGTAGCACCAAAGGTTGAAAAAATTAATAATTTAAATTTAGAAATACCTAAAACTCGCACAATTCAAATCAGCTGGAACACAGTTACAAATGCAACCGGATATGAATTTTATATGACTACTAATCTAAACAAAAATTTTAAAAAAATTGATAAATTTTATCTTAAAAATTATGCAGTTAAAAATAAAAAAGGAATAGCTAATTTAGAAAGCTGCGAAGAGGGTAAAACTTATTATATTAAAATTCGTGCATACAAAACTGTAGCAAATATTAATTTTTACGGTGAATTTTCTGATGTTGTTTCCATAAAAGTCCCGGTAAATCAAAAATAATTTATAAACAAAAAAAGAGTCGTTTTTTAAACGGCTCTTTTTTGTTAACACGAAAGATTCAAAAAAGGAAAAAAATAATCGTGCTAAAAATTATAATAGCACAAAAAAATATAAAAATCAAGATTTTTGTGCAAAAAAAGGAGTTTTTATAAATGACAAAATACAATATTAATCAAATTAACAGCGAAAGATTTTATCAAATGCCTAAATTTTTATTTCAGGGTAAATATAAAACCGAATTAAGTACAGAAGCGAAAGTGTTATATATGCTACTAAAAGATAGACACGAATTAAGCGTAAAAAATTACTGGTATGATGATAACGGTGACGTATACTTATATTATCCACGGCGCGAAATGATGGAAATGCTCGGTTGCGGTAAAGATAAGATACTTAAGCTCTGCAACGAGCTTAAAGAATTTGGATTATATGAAGAAGTCCGTCAAGGACTTAATAAGCCAAATAAAATATATTTAAGTTACATAGATTTTGAAACTATCGAAAATCTTGAAAACTCCCCTACTCTGCCGCCTGAAAAAGAAGAAAAAGAAGAAGAAAAACAAGCTTCAAAGCCTTTATTTATGCGGAGTTCGGAAAAACCGACTTCCGGAAGTCTGAAAAACCGAAGTCAGGAGTTCGGAAAAACCGAAATAAATAAAACTGATAATAATAAAACTAATAATATATCTTATAATCAATCTATCAAAGATATATATAATATAAATAATATATATAACACGCAAGATAACTCGCAAGACGAAAAGCTGGCTGATGAGATTGATAAAACAATTAAAAATAATTTGGAATATGATTATGTCAAAGATAACCGACCTGAAATGTTTGACTTTGTTGAAAGTTGTTTTCTAATAATTTCGGAAGTCTGTCACTCATCGGAAAAGATAGTGCGCATCGGAAAAATTAAACACGATAAAAAAGAAGTGCAAAATAGATTGCTTCGGTTAACGCCGGAGCATTTAGAATACGTCAAGGATTGCGTAGAAAATAACAACAAACATAAAATCCGAAACTTTAAAAGCTATCTTCTGACATCGTTGTATAACGCACCGGTGACAATGGACACATATTATCGACAAAAGGTAAATTATGATATGCAAAACGATGAAATGCCGGAAAAAAACACATCATCAATTGATTTGCAATCTATTTTGCAAAAAGTAAACTGCTTTGCTTAAGAAAGGAAAAAACATAAAATGAATAAGTTTAAAACAGGCATTGCGTTATTATTAACAGCAATGCTTTTTTTCTCTTTTACAGCTTGCGAAAAAGATAA
>JBJEIS010000070.1:0-16852 GCA_051877275.1 Acutalibacteraceae bacterium
TATTCTACCATAGACCTGCTTTTTTGTGCTGTCTGCACAACTTGGGGCAGTTCATTTGCTATCTGCTTTTTGTTATATATTCTTATTAGAAAAGAATTATAAGTACCTGGGAAACAATAACAACTGAAATCAAGGCGATCGGATAAGTAGCAGCATAGGAAGCAGCAACCTCTTCAGTGCCGGCAACATTGATAAGTGTACCAAGTGCCGGAGTGCTTGTCATACCGCCTGTGATTGAGCCAAGGTTGTTAAGCAAGCTTAATTTAAGAACATATTTTGCAAAGATGTAACCGATAACCATAGGAATAGTTGTCATAATTACACCGTATAAGAAGTATTCAGCTGCGAATTTTTCAACAAATTCTGCACCGCCTGCGATACCCGCACCGATAAGGAACAACATAAGGCCGAGTTCGCGGAATACTTTAAGAGTTGATTCTTTAGGCATAATGTTGATTTTTCCGCATCTTCCGAAATGTCCGAAGATAAGTGAAACAAGTAAGCAGCCGCCGGTAGTAGTAAGTGAGAAAGAGCCAAAAGCAATTTTTCCTACCAAAACGCCGAGCACACCTGCAAGCATAAACGGCATAAATCCGAAAGAATCCATTTCTATAAGTTTACCGTCATAAGTCTTTTTAGTTTCGCTGTCTGAAACCTGTATAAGTTTCTTTCTTTCTTCATCCATATTTGCTTTTTCAAATTTAGGCATAAGCTGCACAAAAAGTACAACACCGATAACGCCGAAGAGATAAGCAATACCATGACCTACTGATACAACACCCTCAAGGTTGGAAGCAACTGTGTCTTTAGCTGCAGAAAAAGCAGGTGTAGAGGTAAGCGAACCTGAAAGCAATCCAACTACCATTGCTGTGAGCTCATCGTTTGAAGAAGCAACGCCTGTTGCTCTGCCGATATAGATACAACCGATAGCGGAAATACCGCCTGCAATGATAATAATAAGTCCGAGAAGAACGTAAGACTTAAAGTTCTTTTTCATATTTCCGAAAAACTTAGGACCTGCAATAAAGCCAACAGAAGTTACGAAAAGAATAAGTCCGAGGTTTTCAACGATTTTAAGCGCGCTTTCAGTAAATTCAGGCAACTGAGTTTCAAGATTGCCGTAGAAAAAGCAACCGAAAAGAATAGCTACAATAAATACACCGGCAGTACCAAGTGATACACCTTTAATTGTAATTCTACCGAGTGCATAGCCGAGAGCCGCGATTACAAGAACTGAGAACATTAAAAATGTTACTCCGGTAATAGAAAATGTCATAATCTTTTTCCCCTTAATTTAATTAGATATTATTCTGTTTTGTATAATTAGGAAGGAGTTTTGGAGAAACAGATTCTGTTTCGATACCTGCCTCTTTGATTTCCTTCTCAAATTTTTCAATATGTTCGAGTGTAAGAGCACCGACTGTTGTATTTTTAGCAGCTGCAGCAGCATTTTTACCTGCTGAACGGCCAAATACAATAATATCAAGCAGAGAGTTGCCCATAAGACGGTTTTTACCATGAATACCGCCTACCGCCTCACCGGCAACAAAAAGATTATTAACATTTGTTGTCATACAGTCTTTATTAATATCAAGACCGCCGTTTTGATAGTGAAGTGTCGGGTAAACCAAAATAGGTTCTTTACGAATATCGATTCCGTATTTTTCAAACATACGCATCATAGCAGGAATTCGTTTTTCAATAGTGCCTTCTCCGCCGATGGCTTCAATCATAGGAGTATCAAGCCATACGCCCTGTCCGTCACCTGTGTCAACGCCGTTTCCTCTGTCAGTACATTCACGAATGATTGAAGCAGCAGCAACGTCACGAGTTTCAAGCGGATGCATAAATACTTCGCCCTTGCTGTTTACAAGCTTTGCGCCGAGAGAACGTACTTTTTCGGTAACAAGTGCGCCGAAAATCTGCTCCGGATAAGCAGCGCCTGTCGGATGATACTGTAAAGTTTCAGCATAAAGAAGCTTAGCGCCTACACGATAGCCGAGTACAAGACCGTCGGCTGTTGCACCGTAATGGTTTGAAGTAGGGAAGCCCTGATAGTGCATACGTCCTGCACCGCCGGTTGCTATAATTACTGTTTTAGCTTTTGCTACAAGGAGTTCTTTAGTTTCCATATTCATAAGAACCGCACCTGCGGCATTGCCTTTTTCGTCCAAAATAAGTTCGATTGCCGAAGTAAAATCAACAACAGGAATCTGTCGGTTTAATACTTCGTCACGAAGGGTTCTCATAATTTCAGCACCGGAATAGTCTTTAGCAGCGTGCATACGTTTGCGTGAAGTACCGCCGCCGTGAGTTGTAACCATTGTGCCGTCAGCATCTTTATCAAATTCAACGCCGAGATTGCTTAACCACTGAATAGCTTCAGGAGCGTCACAAACTAATTTTGAAAGCAATTCTCTTTTAGCAGCAAAATGACCGCCGCCGAAAGCGTCAATAAAGTGAATAGCCGGTGAATCGTTTGGTTTGTCAGCAGCCTGAATACCGCCTTCAGCCATCATTGTGTTTGCGTCACCGATACGAAGCTTTGTAACAATCATAACATTTGCGCCGGCTTCATTTGCTTCAATAGCAGCAGAAGCACCTGCTCCGCCGCCGCCGATAATAAGAACATCAACATCATAGTCAGGATTTGAAAGGTCAACACTGTCAGCAGAAATACGGCTGTGTGACTGAAGCATTTCTGCTAATTCGGTAGGCACTTTTTCGCCTTTGTTAGGTCCGATTTTGAGAGCTTTAAATTCATCCTGCTTATAATCAGGATGGTATGCTGCAAGCAAATCATCTTTCTGCTGTGCGGTCATACGTTCCGGCTCTAATGCGATATTTTTTTCTCTTGCTGCTTCAACTGCAGCCAATGATTTTTGAAATTTTTCCGAATACATTTGCCTTATCCTCCTTTACTTTTCGATTTCTCGTGTATTGTAGAGTTCTTTTATCTCATCAATAGGTTTTTGCATGAGTGCTTCGATTAATTCGGTAAATGTACCGTCTTTAATCTCTTTAACACGTTTATCAAGATGCTCACAGCCAGGAGCTAAGTATTTACCGTTAATTCTGCGGGCAAGCATTGCAACCTGCGGATGAGAAATACCGGCAGGGCAACGTGAAGAACAAACGCCGCACATAACGCAGTCAAATGACTCTTCAGCACATTTTTCAAAATCGCCGCGCTGAGCGTAAGCAATGTACTGCATAACATTTAAGCCTTGAGTACAGCTTTTTGTACAAGCGTTACAGCCGATACAAGAATAAATTTCAGGATAAAGCTGCATCATTACAGCTTCGGTAGGCTTAATTTTTTCCATATCATAAATTTGTTTAACAAGCGGGAAGAAAGGCAATGTAGCAATGTACATATTATCTTCTACTTTTGTCTGGCAAGCGAGACAAGCTTTAAGCTCTGTATCGCCTTTGATACGGTAGATAGTAGCGCAGGCACCGCAAAAACCGTTACGGCAGCCGCAGCCTCTTACCAACTGATAACCTGCATATTCCATAGCGTTCATAATTGTAAGATTATCAGGAACTTCATATTTCTTTCCGAAAAGAAAAATATTTACCATATTCTCCATACTATCACTCCTTTAATATTCATCCGGCAATTCATCTAACTCGTCAAAGCGGAATACCGGACCGTCTTTACAAATATATTTGGAACCAACATTGCATCGACCGCATTTGCCGACGCCGCATTTCATGCGCATTTCAAGAGTTGTATAAATCTGAGTTTTTTCAAATCCCAAAGAATACAATCCTTCCAAAGTAAACTTGATCATGATAGGAGGTCCACAGAGAATAGCTGTTTTATCGGTATCAAATCCAAGTTCTTTTACATAGTTAGGAACAAAGCCAACATGACCGTCCCAGCCTTCTTGTTCTGCATCAATGGTGAGATGAACATCAATATTGTCGTCATTAGCCCATTCTTCAATGATTTCACGATAATCAAGCAAGTCATCTTTACTTCTTGAGCCGTAAACAATATCAATTTTTCCGTATCTGTCACGGTAATGACGGCAGTAATTTATAACCGAACGGAGAGGAGCTAAACCTACACCGCCTGCGATAAATAACAGGTTTTTGCCTACAAACTCATCATCAACAGGGAAAGGATTTCCGTAAGGTCCGCGAACTGTAATCTGCTGGCCCGGTTCTGCTTGGTGCAGCCATTCTGTAACACAGCCGCATTTTTTAATGGAGAATTCCATATACTCTTCATTTGTAGGTGATGAAGTTATAGAAAACATAGCTTCGCCGACACCGGGTACTGAAACCATTGCACACTGACCCGGACGGTGTATAAAAGGCTTTACACCGTCAGGAGTAACTACACGGAAAGTCTTAATATCAGGAGTATCAATACGAACATCAGTAATAACACCAATTTTCGGGATTAATGTTTCTTCACGATTATTCATTACTTTTTCCCTCCGATCGTTTTCATTACTTTTACAATATTCATAGAAATAGGACATTTTGCAAGACAACGTCCGCAGCCTACACAACTGAATAATCCGTCATTATTTTCAGGATAGTAAACCAATTTGTGCATAAATCTCTGGCGGAAACGTTCAAGCTGGGTGAGTCTTGGGTTGCCTGCCGACATTTTTGTAAAGTCGGAATACATACATGAATCCCAGCAACGGTAACGAACTACGCCTTTACCTGTATTAAACTCTTTAATATCATAGCACTGGCAGGTAGGGCATACGAAAGTACATGTACCGCATCCGAGACAAGCTTGTGAAAGCTCGCTCCATTCAGGTGCGTCAAACAATTCTTTGGTTTTACCTGCACCGAAAGAGTCGGTAGTAAGGTCTTTAAGCGGTAAACGCTCCATAATCTTAGAAATCTGTTCTTTTTGTTCGTTTACTGCATCTTCTGAGCATTCCTCAGTGAGTGAATCAATTGATTCAAGAAGCTTTGCACCTTTATCAGTGTTACTCTGCCAGAAAACTTCTTTGTCTGTTTTCCATACTGAAATATCACCGGCAGGATTTTTAGCGTCAATACCAAAAGTCTGGCAGAAACAGGTTTCGGTAGGCTTTGTGCAGGCAACTGAAATAATGATGCCATGCTCGCGGCGCGAAGCATAGTAGCTGTCAACAGGCTCGTTTAAAAATACACGGTCAAGAACATCAAAGCTTTCTACATCGCAAGCACGAACACCGAAAATAACGAAGTCTTCAGCTTCACTGCGTGTATCGATAATTTCAATGTTTTTACCCTCAGTCTTAAATTCCATAAGATTTTCAGTCTGCGGGAAGAAAAAGTCTTTAGGACTTCTTACTGTATTGAGAGCATTGCTCCATTCTACACCTTCTGCCCATTCTTTATAAGATGTTTTGCCGTCATCGGCATCAACAGGAAGATAAAGCTTTGCCGACTCTGCAATCTTTGCAAATACAAGATTCAGGGAATCAAGAGAACATTTACGCATCTATATTCCCCCTTTCAAAAACTTCACCCGGCTCAATATCTTCAGTAGTATAATCTACCAAAGGCGCTCTTGAACCTACTTCGGCGCCTGCCTGATATTCACCGTAAAATTCGTTCATATCTTTAATAAATTTACGGTTAAGAAGATGAAGCGGAATGTTCTGCGGACATACGCGTGAACATTCGCCGCAGTCAGTACAACGACCTGCTACATGGAATGCACGAATAATATGGAACATTTTTTCTTCAAAACTGTTGGCAGGAGATTTATTTTCAACGCCTGAATTAGGATTATCAAATACACATTTTTCACAGGTGCATGCAGGACAAACATCACGGCATGCATTACAGCGGATACATCTTGAAAGTTCATTCTGCCAGAAAGCAAATCTTTCATCAGGAGTCATTGCTTCGATTTTTTCTACTTCATCAAAGCGGTTTGAATCAATAATATCACCTTCATCGCCGATAAGTTCGTCATAAGCAACATGCTTTTTGCTCTTACAATTAACACAGCGTTCTGCAAGAACTGATTCTGAACCGATAGAAATAGGGTCGTCGCTGTATAAAGTGTTTACAGTGATATATTCATCATTAAATTCAATAGAAGAAATACCGTCACCGGTGATTTTTTTAACCTTTTCAATATCTGCCATACCTTCGCATGGAATACCTACGGCATATACCTTTTCACGGTCGAAACGGTGTTCTGTAAGCAGCTGGTTAAAGCTGTATGTGTCACAAGGCTTTAAGAAAACAAGAATTTTACCTTCGCATTTTTTAGTCTTTTTAAGAAGATATTTTGAAAAGTTTGCACCGCAAAAATCATTCCATACAAAGTTTTCTTTTAATTCATCCTCAGTTTCAAAAACTGCCGGTGTGATATCGTAATCAAATTCACCTTTTTTCCAGCCGAACACAGATTGTACAGTGCCGTTATTAAGCAATTCAGCTGCTTTTTCGATTAGCTGTTCACGAGTTATTTTTTGCATCGTAAATCCTCCAATCTCTTGTTTTCGCCGAGGGAAGCAACCTTTTCAGCGAAATCATTCATAGTAGCAGCAAATTTAGCACCTTCTGCTGCTGAAACCCATTCAACGCGTGTACGCTCTTTTTCAATGCCGAGATAATCAAGCATTGAGAAAAGCAGAGCCATACGACGGCGTGTGAAGTAGTTACCGGAAGTATAGTGGCAGTCACCCGGATGGCAACCGCAGATTATAACACCGTCAGCACCGCGCTGGAAAGCACGGAGAATAAACATAGGATTAACGCGGCAGGAACATGGAACGCGGATAATTTTAATATCGGCCGGATAGTTAAGTCGATTATTGCCCGCGAGGTCAGCGCCCGCATAAGAGCACCAGTTGCAACAGAATGCAACAATTAATGGTTTGTATTCGTTTACTTGCATATAGCGTCCACCTCCGCAATAATTTGTTTACTTGCAAATCCTCGTAAATCCATTGCACCCGACGGGCAGGCAACGGTACAAGCACCGCAACCCTGACAAACAGCAGGATTAACTACGGCAACACGTCTTACAGCGGTTGTTCTGTCAGGCATACGGAATTCTTTATCTTCATAAGTAATAGCTCCGTAAGGACATACACGCTCACATGATGAGCAGCCGTTACACATCATTTCGTCTGAAGAAGCAACGCAAGGATTGCCTTTTAATTTATCTTTGGCAAGCAAGCCGATAACCTTAGAAGCTGCTGCGCCTGCCTGAGAAACCGTTTCAGGAATATCCTTAGGACCCTGACAGGTACCTGAAAGGAATACGCCGGAAGTAGGGCTTTCAACAGGGCGGAGCTTTGGATGAGCTTCGGTAAAGAAATCATTTGTATCCATACTTGCAGTAAGCATTGTAGCCAACGGTCTTGCAGATTTATCAGGCTCGATAGCCGCCGCAAGAACAACGAGGTCAGCGTCTATATGCAACTGTTTATTGGCTAATAAATCAGATGCTTGAACTTTAAGCTTATCGCCTTCAGGGGTTACTTTTCCTACCATACCTTTAATGTAATGAACGCCGTATTCTTCAACAGCTCTGCGGTAGAATTCATCAAAGTTTTTACCCGGAGTTCTGACATCAATATAGAATACATAAACCTCTGTATCAGGATATTTATCTCTTGTGAGCATTGCGTGTTTAGCTGTGTACATACAGCAAATTTTTGAACAATACTCTTTGCCTTTTTGAGCGCAAGCTTCGCAACGCGAACCAACACACTGAACAAAAACAATTTTTTGAGGATGTTTTCCGTCTGAAGGGCGAAGAAGTTTGCCGGCAGTAGGACCTGCGGCATTGGTCAAACGCTCAAATTCAAGCGATGTTATAACATCTTTAGACTGGTTGTAAGCAAATTCATCAAATTTATCCATGCTGATTGGATTAAATCCGGTAGCAACAACAATAGCGCCGTATTTTTCTTCGATAAATTCGTCTTGCTGTTTGTAGTCAATAGCACCTGCGGCACAAATTCTTGAACAAAGACCGCACTTGCCGTTTTTAAGCATATTACATGCATTAGGGTCGATAGTTGCAACCTTTGGAACTGCCTGTGCAAAAGGAATATATATAGCGCTGCGGTTATCCATACCGAGGTTAAACTCATTAGGAACATTTTTCATAGGACATTTTTCTACGCACGCACCGCATCCGGTACAAATATCTTCTTTAACATATCTTGCGTGTTTTTTAATTGTAACATCAAAGTTACCTACAAAGCCTTTAACATCGGTTACTTCACTGTAAGAGAAAATACGGATATTTTCATTTTGTGAAACATCAACCATTTTAGGTGTCAAAATACAAGCCGCACAGTCGAGGGTAGGGAATGTTTTATCAAGCTGTGACATTTTACCGCCGATAGTAGGCTTTTTTTCAACAATGTCAACAGGGAAGCCTGCGTCTGCAATATCAAGAGCGGTCTGGATACCTGCAATACCGCCGCCGATAACCAAAGCTCTTTTGGTTACAGGGGTTTCGCCCGGTGTAAGCGGAGCGTTAAGATTAACCTTAGCAATTGCTGCTTTACCGAGAATAATTGCTTTTTCTGTACCGACAGGCATTTCTTTATGTACCCATGAACATTGCTCGCGGATATTTGCGATTTCAACCATATAAGGATTGAGCCCTGCGGCTTCAGCTGTTTTGCGGAATGTTGCTTCATGCATACGAGGTGAGCATGAACAAACAACAATACCTGTTAAATTGTGCTCTTTAATAGCGTTTTTAATTATATCTTGTCCCGCTTGAGAACACATATATTGATAGTTGGTGGAAAAAACAACACCTGGTTCATTTTTCAAAGCATCGGAAACAGCCTGAACATCAACAGTACCGGCAATGTTACTTCCGCACCAACATACAAAAACACCAATTCTTTGCATTTGTTTTTTCCTCCTTACTTAGTGTATTTTCTGAATGCACTTACGATTGCCTGCTGTGGAATATCTTCGTCTAAAAGTGCAGGAACATCGTTTGCAGTCATATGATTATTACCTTGTTTGCGTACAGCAGCAAGGCGCACAGCCTCTACTAATTTTGCAGGCTCAACACCGCGCGGACATCTGTCGATACAAGCAAAGCAGGAAAGACATCTGTAAAGCGATTTTGATTCAAGCAAAGGTTCAATGTCACCGCTTTCAACCATACTTACAAACTGATGAGGATGGTATTCCATTTCATCATAAGCAGGGCAGGTAGCAGAGCATTTACCGCAACGCATACATTTTTTCGGATTAACACCGCTCATGCGAATGATTTCTTCCTGAAGATACTCATTTTTATTGCTCATTTGTATCCTCCTTTACGCCTAAAGCTTCAGCTAAAAGCTCGGTGATATATACTATCGGCATATCGCTGCCGGATTTAATTAGGTTATAGCGGCAGAGCGGGCATGCAGTAACAATCATTTCAGCACCCATAGCTTTTGCGTTTTCAATTATATCGTTACTTTTTTTCTTTGCAAGCTCAGGGCTTTCCATTGTTACATATCCACCGCAGCATTCATTGCGTCGTGCATAAATAACAGGATCTGCACCGATAGCACGAATTAAATCTTCAATAATTTTTGGATTTTCCGGGTCGTCCATCTTCATTACGCCGTTTGGTCTTAAAAGCAAGCAACCGTAATAAGCAGCAATTTTTTTGCCTTTAAGCGGATTGACAACCTTTTCTTTAACGGTGTCAAAACCAATAACATCACGCAATAATTCAAGATAGTGATATACTTGGGTTTCACCTGTATAAGGTGCTTCATCTGCCATATAGTTATTTACCTTTGAAGCAAATTCAGCGTCATTCTGCATAGCGTAATTAGTTTGTTTAAGAACATTGTGACATGCAGAACAGACCGAAACCAACGGTTGACCTTTTTCCTGTGCGGCCTTTAAAGCGCGTACAGAAGATAATTTTGTTGCAACTTCATTACGGGCGGTGGTAAAAACGCCTCCGCAACATTGCCATTCTTCAATTTCTTCCAGGGTAACACCCAAAGCCTCGGCAGATTTACGGGCATAAATGTCTAAATCTTTCGCTTTGTTTTTTAGGGTGCAACCGGGAAAATAGCTAACTTTCATTTTATTACCTCCCGCTTATACCATTTGTTCAGGATGAAATACCTCATCAAATTTTTCAGCTGTGAGGAATCCGAGTTCAACACAAGCTTCTTTCAGCGATATATTGTCCTTAAATGCTTTTTTAGCAGTTTTAGCTGCGTTTTCATAACCGATATATGGATTGAGTGCTGTTACGAGCATAAGTGAATTGTGCAGGTTATGATGCATTTTTTCTTTATTAGCAGTAATGCCGACAGCACAGTTTTTGTTAAATGATGTAATAGATTCTGCAAGAAGACGTGCCGACTGTAAGAAGTTATAAATACAAACAGGCATAAATACATTAAGCTCAAAGTTACCCTGAGATGCAGCCATACCTACCGCAACATCATTGCCCATTACCTGAACTGCAACCATTGTTACAGCCTCGCACTGTGTAGGGTTAACTTTACCGGGCATAATTGATGAGCCTGGCTCGTTTTCAGGAATAAAGATTTCGCCCAAACCGTCACGAGGGCCTGATGCGAGCCAACGAACATCGTTAGCAATTTTCATCATATCGGCAGCGAGAGCTTTCATAGCTCCGTGAGCAAATACTAATTCATCTTTTGAAGTGAGAGCGTGAAATTTATTTTCCGCTGTTACAAAAGGTTTGGCGGTAATATTACTTACTTCTTCAGCAACCTTTTCAGCAAAACCTGCAGGAGTATTAAGACCTGTACCTACTGCAGTACCGCCGAGGGCGAGTGCATAGAGAGGCTCAATCGAACGGCGGATAAGTTCAACATCTTTTTCAAGGCTTGAACGCCAGCCGCTGATTTCCTGACTGAATTTAATAGGTGTTGCATCCTGAAGATGTGTTCTTCCGCTTTTTACAATTCCTTCGTTTTCTTCTTCAAGACGTTTGAAAGTATTAATTAATGTTTCAACTGCAGGAATGAGTTTATCTTCAAGAGTTAAAACAGCAGCAATATGCATAGCTGTCGGGAATGTGTCATTAGATGACTGACTCATATTTACATCATCGTTAGGATGAAGAAGTTTCTGACCGAGAATCTGGTTGCCGCGGTTGGCAATAACTTCGTTTGAGTTCATATTAGACTGTGTGCCTGAACCTGTCTGCCATACAACCAACGGAAAATGGTCGTTAAGCGTACCTGAAATAACTTCATCACAAGCTTTTTTAATAGCTTCGAGCTTTTCACCTGTCATTTTTTCAGGGCGCAAAGAGTTGTTAGCAATTGCGGCTGCTTTTTTAAGAATACCGAAAGCGTGAATAATTTCAGCAGGCATAGTTTCAATACCAACGCCGATTTCAAAGTTTTCGTGGCTTCTTTGTGTTTGAGCTGCCCATAAACGGTCAGCAGGAACCTTTACTTCGCCCATCGAATCATGTTCAATACGATAATCCATTATTCTGTTTCTTCCTTTCAAACAATTTATATAATTAGAATGTCAAGCTGTTAATAACTTTTCTGAGATTTTCTGCACTGCTGTGTAATGAAGCGAGTTCTTTATCATTTAAAGGTAAAAGAATTTTGCCGTGAGCGCCTTCATTACCGACAATGTTCAAAAGGCTTAAGCAAATGTCATCAAGGCCGTATTCGCCGTGAAGCATAGTAGAAACTGTCAATGTAGTGTCAATACCGCTGAGCAAGCATTTGCAAAGGTGAGCAACCGACATAGAAACAGCATAGAATGTAGCGCCTTTTCTTTGAATAACTGTTGCGCCCGATTTACGAACATATTCTTCAACTTCGCTCTCTTTAAGTTCAGGGAAATTTGATTTTGCATTAAGAATAGATCCGCGGTAATCCTGAACAGGAACGTTAGAAATATTAGCAATAGACCAAGGTACAAAAGAAGAGTCGCCGTGTTCGCCAAGAACATAAGCGTGTACATTCTGCTGGCTTACTGAATAATATTCTGCGATTCTTGAACGAAGACGAGCAGTATCAAGAATTGTACCGGAACCGATAACACGCTGTTCAGGAAGTCCTGAATATTTGCAGAATGCATAGGTAAGAACATCGACAGGGTTACTTACGATAACATAAGTTGCATTAGGTGCATATTTAGTGATTTCAGGTGTGATAGATTTAACAACATTTACATTGGTTTGAGCAAGATCAAGTCTTGACTGGCCCGGTTTTCTTGCAACACCTGAAGTAATAACTACGATGTCAGAATCTGCTGCATCAGCATAGCTGCCTGCATAAATTGAGCAAGGATCGGTGAAAGGAGTACCCTGACGAATATCAAGTGCCTCACCCAAAGCTTTTTCACCGTTAATGTCAATCATAACAATTTCAGAAGCAATGCCTGCGATTGTTAATGTGTAAGCAATAGTAGAGCCTACGCTACCTGTACCGATTACTGTAATTTTGTTCATAAAAACGCCTCACTTTTAAATAATTGTTTTTTATAGATTGCACTTTATGTAAAAGTGCTTGCTGTGCAAAGAAACTTCAAACTTAAAAAGCAAAGCTTCTTCGGCTTTTTTCTCTGCCTTATATATAATAAGGTATATTACCCTAAAAATAAAGCGGTAATTTTTTCAGAGAGTTTCGGGCAAACTTAATTGCCGCATGACTTTTTTATCATTCTGATGAAATACCAAAATGAACCCATTTTCATGTATGTTATTATTTTAACAAATTCTACGACATTTTTCAACCCTAAAAGCTATACATAGCTATATGTAAATTGATAAATAGATATATCAAATTTGATATATTTGTTTTTATTTAGAAAATTTTAAAAAAATTATTAGAAAATTAAGCATAAAAGTAAATAATTATATATGAAAAAACATAATTTATACAAAACTGAAATGTCTTGACATTACGGACTGATAAGGTTATAATTTAATTAATGTTAAGATTTTGTTAAGGCATTTTGAACTAAAATCTCTTAACTTAAATTTTTTCATAAAAGTAAATAAATGAAAGAAAGTGATTTTGTTGGAAAATTATCTGATTTTATTCACATTTGTCGGCTCTGTAATTGCTTTGCTTTTTGCATTCTTTACAGCCAGAAAGGTTCTTAAATTTGATGAGGGAACCGAAAAAATGAAGAAAATATCGGGCAATATCCGTAAAGGCGCTAATGCTTATTTAAAACGCCAATATGTTATTGTAGGTTGCTTCTTCGCAGTTATGTTTGTAGTTTTATGCGTTATGGCTGCATTCGGTATGCTTACTTGGTTTGTGCCTTTCGCATTTGTTACCGGCGGTTTCTTCTCAGGTCTTTCGGGCTTTATCGGAATGAAAATCGCTACTCTCTCAAATGCGCGTACAGCTAACGCTTGCAGAACCGGACTTAACAGGGGATTGCGTGTCGCTTTTTCTGCCGGTTCAGTAATGGGCTTTACCGTTGTAGGCTTGGGACTTCTTGATATTTCAATTTGGTTTTTGCTTTTGAAATATGTATTCGGTCTTGCTCCTGTTGATATTACCGGCGCAATGCTTACATTCGGTATGGGTGCTTCTTCAATGGCACTTTTTGCTCGTGTAGGCGGCGGTGTGTTTACAAAAGCAGCTGATGTCGGCGCTGACTTGGTTGGTAAGGTTGAAGCAGGTATTCCTGAGGACGACCCGCGTAACCCTGCTGTTATCGCTGATAATGTTGGTGATAATGTTGGCGATGTTGCAGGTATGGGCGCTGATCTTTATGAATCTTATGTAGGTTCTATTATCTCATCTTCTGCTCTCGGCGTTGCGGCTTTCGCAGGCAATATTAAGGCTATGGCTTTACCGCTTTTGCTCGCAACACTCGGTATTTTTTGTTCGATTTTAGGTACATTCTTAGTTCGTACAAAAGAGGGCGCTACTCAGAAGTCGCTTTTAAGAGCGCTTAGCAAGGGTACAAACTTCTCTGCAATTCTTATTGCAATTCTTGCTTTCCCGTTAGTTTATTTTGTTCTCGGTTCTGAAAACTGGACAATTTACTTCGCAATTTTAGCAGGTCTTGTAGCCGGCGTTTTAATTGGTCAGTCAACCGAATATTTTACATCTGACACATATAAACCTACCCGCAAGCTTTCAGACTCTTCGGAGACAGGTTCTGCAACCATTATTATCAGCGGTTTGTCATTAGGTATGCTTTCAACAGCACTTCCGATAATTATTGTTGCTGTTTGTATTCTTGTTGCTTACTTTGTTTCAGGCGGCGCAAGCAGCGCTTCTATGGGTCTTTACGGTATTGCGCTTGCCGCAGTCGGTATGCTTTCAACTCTCGGTATTACTCTTGCAACTGATGCTTACGGTCCTGTTGCTGATAACGCAGGCGGTATTGCTGAGATGTCAGGTCTTGAAAAAGAGGTTAGAGAGAGAACTGACGCGCTCGATTCACTCGGTAATACAACCGCTGCTACAGGTAAAGGCTTTGCAATCGGCTCTGCCGCTTTGACAGCACTTGCACTTATGGCTTCTTATATTGAAAAGGTATGCAGCATTGATGGCGGTAAAGAGGCAGTTGCTAATTTAAGCCTTATGAATCCTACTGTTTTAATCGGTTTGTTTATCGGTGCTTGTCTGCCGTTTGTATTTGCGGCTCTTACAATGGAATCTGTTGGCCGCGCGGCTCAGAGCGTTGTTAAAGAGGTTCGCCGTCAGTTTAAGGAAATTACCGGACTTATGGAAGGTAAGGCTGAAGCTGATTATGCGAAGTGCGTTGACCTTTGTACAAAGTCAAGCCTTAAGGAAATGGTACTTCCTACAATCGTTGCTATCGTAGTTCCGATTGTTGTAGGACTTGTACTCGGCTGCACCGGCGTTGTAGGTATGCTTGCAGGCGCTACTGCTTCAGGCTTCCTTATGGCAGTATTTATGTCAAATTCAGGCGGCGCATGGGATAACGCAAAGAAATATATTGAAAGCGGTACTCACGGCGGAAAAGGCTCAGATTGCCATAAAGCCGCAGTTGTAGGCGATACAGTAGGTGATCCGTTTAAGGATACTTCAGGTCCTTCAATCAATATTTTGATTAAGCTTCTTTCAATGGTTTCAATCGTGTTTGCGGCTCTTGTTGTAAACTTCCATTTGCTTGGTTAAAACATAGATTTATAATAAATTAAAGCTTAGTAATCGCTTGATTACTAAGCTTTTTTGGTTGCAAGCTTTACGCTTTTGTGCTAAAATAAATCATAGTTGAATATTTAGTATGCAAGTGTTAATATATAAAAGGATTTGAAGTATAATTAATGAGTATTTTGGAAGTTAAAAATTTAACTCATATTTTCGGTGATAAAAAGCTTTTTTCTAATGCTGATATGCAGCTTTTCGGCGGAGATAAATTAGGTCTTACAGGATTGAACGGGGCGGGTAAATCCACGTTTATTAATATCCTTATCGGTGAGGTTGTTCCTGATGAGGGATATGTAAAATGGAATCCGCGATTTAAGCTCGGTTATTTGGATCAGGAAGCAAAAATCAAGCAGTCGCTTTCTGTAAAAAACTATCTTTTAGAGGCATTTTTGCACCTTTTTGAAATTGATGAAAAATTGCAGAGTATTAATGAGCAAATAAGTGAATGTGATGATATTGATAGGCAAATGCTGCTTTGCGAAGAAGCCGAAGTTCTTCGTGAACAGCTTGAAAGCGAAGATTTTTATTCTGTAAACAGCAATGTTGATAAAGTTGCGGCGGGTCTTGGTATAACAGGATTTGGAATGGATACAGATGTTAAAACATTGAGCGGCGGTCAGCGTGCAAAGGTTATGCTGGCAAAGCTGTTGCTTGAAAATCCTGATGTGCTTTTGCTTGATGAGCCGACAAACTTTTTAGATAAAGAGCATATAGCGTGGCTTACAAAATATTTAAACGGATTTAAAGGTTCTTTTATTTTGGTAAGCCATGATTTTGAGTTTTTGAATAGTGTTGTAAACTGTATATGTGATATTGATAACGGTCAGATTACGAGATTTAACGGCGATTATAATACTTTTATAAAGCTGAAAGAGTTAAAACAGAATGAGCTTATTAAAAATTATAATTCTCAGCAAAAGGAAATTAAGCAGTTACAGGAATTTATTGATAAAAATATTGTCAGAGCTTCAACTTCAAAGCGTGCAAAAAGCCGTCAGAAAAAATTAGATAAAATGGAAAGGCTTGAAAAGCCGTCTGCTGCGGTTAAGCCTACTTTCTTATTTGATTACACACCCGCAGTAGGTCAGATGATTTTAAAAACCAAAAATCTTTCTATCGGGTATTATTATCCGCTTGTGCCTGAAATAAATTTAGAGCTTTTTGCAGGCAAAAAGTTGGCGGTTACAGGTTTTAACGGTATAGGAAAAACGACTTTTATTAAAACTATAAATGGTATTATACCTCCGATTTCCGGCGAATACAGTTTAGCTGATAATATTAAAATCGGCTATTATAAGCAAGAAAATGAATGGGATGATGATTCGCTTACTGCGCTTGAAGAGGTGAAAAACGCTTATCCTTTGCTTAATGACAAAGAAATCAGAACTGCACTTTCAAGATGCGGTTTGCAGGGAGAAAAGGTTTTACAGAAGCTATCAACCTTAAGCGGTGGTGAACAGTCAAAGGTTAAGCTATGTAAACTTACTTTGCAAAAGTATAATTTGCTTTTGCTTGATGAGCCTACAAACCATCTTGACGTAAACGCAATTGAGCAGTTGAAGACCGCTATTGCTAAATTTGAGGGTACTGTTTTATTTGTATCGCATAGTAAAGAGTTTTGCGAGTCAGTTGCGGATGACGTACTTGATTTTGAAAAACTATTTGATTAAAATAAATAATATATACAAACTTTTATAATTTTAAGGAGGAAGCATTTTATGAGTGAAAATTGCTCA
>JBJEIS010000071.1:0-3908 GCA_051877275.1 Acutalibacteraceae bacterium
TGCTTTTAGATTGAATTATTATATCACAATATAAAGCGTTTGTCAAAAGCGTAAATTTAAGTATTTTATAATGATTTTTATTTATCTATTTTATCACTATCAGTTTTATATAAAATGAACATAATACCAAATAATACTCCGGCAAGCGCTAAAGCACATCCAAGTCCGGTATAAAATACTGCAATAAAAACATTTGGTACAATTTCAGCAGCACGAAGCCAAATACCGCCGCCCATCATGATTGCCATGATTATATAAGATTTTAAATCGAAAAAATGCCAAATAGGTCTAAATTCTTCTTTGTAACCTTTGATACGTTTTGTGTGTTTTATGCTCATTTTAAAAAACATAAAACCAAATGCACAGAAAACAACAAAAGACAATAAGATATGTATTGCATTTATTGAAGATACTTTCATATATGAAAGTACACCCAGTCTGGCAACATTAAATCCGGCAATCAGCCATACGCAACCTGCGACAGCAAGTAAAGTACGCTTTTTTACATGATAAAAAGATTGTTTATTCATAAAATAACCCTCAGTTATTTGCAGCTTTTCTTAATGATATTAACAGAAGAATTATTCCGACTCCCGTTAGAATATGACCGATTCCTGCAATTCCCGAAATAGCAGCATCTAAAGCAGAGTTTAAAGAAAGCTGCAAAACCTGTGTTACACCGCGAACAGCTAACATAACTGAGACAAGAGGAACACCGATGTTATAAACACAAAGAAATGCGCGAAAGCTTTTATATTTGCCAAGGTCATAGTGAGATGCAAATAATGCTACAACAAGGAACATAAGCATTCCCAATATAAACAGATGCACATGCAGCTTGCCAAGCGCGGTAACGCCGTTAAATTCATTCCATTTAGTGAATTCTCGGTAAAAAACACCGCCTAACATCGCTAAAATTGCGTAAATAAAAGAAATATTTATGTATTTTTTCATTGATTTTTACTTCCTTTTTGAGTATTTAGCATATGCTTTGTAGTATAGATTTTATAAAGCATATGTATTATATATAAGTTTATTGTATCAAAGCATAATTGTCAACTGTTTACGACATAAATTCATAATTATTCTTGCAGAAATGTGAAAAAGTCCATTGAAAATTCAAATGGACTTTTTGTAGTATGATAATTAAACGAAATATTTTTTAACTTTTTCTTCAATCTGTCTAATAACTTTAATAAACACTTCATCACTTTGCCCTGTTGGATCGGAAAGTCCCCAGTTATCATCAAACTCTCTGCCAATGTATGGACATCCGACATCACAGCCCATTGAGATTGCAATATCCGGAACAGGAATTTTATCAAAGGTTTTGCTAAATTGGGTCTGTTCCATATCTATACCATAAAGTCGTTTCATCAGTCTTACAGCGTCTTGATTTATCTGCGGCTTTGTTTGTGTTCCGGCGGAGTAAAAATCATACTTATCTCCGGCAAAATGTTTACCAAGTGCCTCAGCAATTTGACTGCGACACGAGTTATGCACACATATAAAAGCAACCTTTTTCTTCATATTAAAACTCCGATTTACTAAGTAGATTTATTACATCGGGAATTTTTAATACCTTGCCCATTGACACAACTTTTTCATTGACTACAAGGGCGGGCATACTCATCACACCGTATTCCATAACCTTTTGCATATCTGTGATATATTCCACTTCCACAGATAAGCCCATTTCTTTCACGGCTTCTTTAGTATTTTGATATTGCTCATGGCATGATTTACACCCGGCACCTAAGACTTTTATGCAGCAAATGCCGTCTTTTGCTTCAGGGCAGCAATCATTTGAAATTTCGTCGCTTTCGCTTGTAGGGCAACCGCAGTTGCAAGCGCAAGCGGGAACTTTTGTTTCTTCTTTCTTTTTCTTACCAAAGTTAAATAGTGCCATAATAAATTACCTCCAAGTGTTATATTATAATATTTTGTATAGCATTGAAAAAATAACCAACAACGATAATACCAATCGTACAAATTGTAATGAAAATCCCCAGTAGTTTTGGCTTAACCGCTTTGCGCAGCATAATAATCGAAGGAAGCGAAAGCGTTGTAACAGCCATCATAAATGAGAGAACTACTCCGAGCAATGCACCTTTTGCAAGTAACGCTTCCGCAATTGGGATTGTGCCGAATATATCAGCATACATAGGAACACCGGCAATTGTAGCAAGAATGACGCCAAATGGGTTGTTATTGCCAAGTACCTTAACAATGAAATCTTCGGGAATCCAGTTGTGGATAATCGCTCCGATACCTACACCTATAAGTACATAAGGGGCAACCTTTTTAGCAGTAGCAACAACCTGTTCCCACACATATTTCAAACGGTCTTTAAAATGCAGTTCCTCCTGCGGTAGATCAATTGAATGTCCGTTTCGTATGAATTCCTCCACCTGATTTTCAAGATGCAGCTTTTCAATCAGCGTGCCGCCGGCAACCGCAATTACCAGACCGAGTACAACATAAACAACTGCAACTTTCCACCCGAAAATGCTCATTAACAGCACAAGGCTTCCGAGATCAACCATAGGGGAGGAAATAAGAAAAGAGAAAGTTACGCCAAGCGGAAGGCCTGCGCTGGTAAATCCTATGAATAAAGGAATTGAAGAACAGGAGCAGAACGGTGTAACCGTACCAAGTAAAGCTGCAATAATATTTGCCCAAATTCCGTGAAAACGCCCAAGTATTTTCTTTGTTCTCTCCGGTGGAAAGTAGCTTTGAATGTATGAAATAATGAAAATCAAAATGCCTAGCAACACCATGATTTTAATAGTATCATAGACAAAAAACTGAACGCTGCCGCCAATCTTGCTTGTTGTATCTAATCCGCAAGCGTTTAGAATTGTACTAATTAGTCGGTTCAGCCACCCCATCCCAAGAACTTCGTTTTGGAAAAAGTCCCAGGATATTTTTATTGTTTGCATATGAAAATTCTCCTTTATAGATTGTTAAATTGAAATATATCTATATGAAAAAGCTTGTATAAGTCGTGCTGAAAAGCACTTGAATTACTTTTCACAACACGACTTATCTATATCAGAACAAGTGTTTTCGGTAAGTTCATTTAAAATTCTAACGGCAGTTTCGGAACCTTTTTTGGAAATAGAGTAGTGCATCCATTTGCCTTCTTTTCGACCGACAACAATACCGGAATCACAAAGAATTTTCATATGGTGCGACAGAGTTGGCTGTGTGATATTGATTTCTTCAAGTAGTTTACAGGCACACTTTTCGCCTGTTGTAAGAAGTTTAATAATGCGAATGCGATTTTCATCACAAAACGCTTTGAAAATCATAGCGGTTTTCCTCTCATCAATTGTCAAGAACGTCACCTCGTATTGATATATATCTATATTATAATCAACATATAGATATTTGTCAATAGGTATAAATTGTTTTATTTTCTTTTTAAGTATTTAGCATATGCTTTGTAGTATAGATTTTACAACATATATAAGTTTATTGTGTTAAATTATAATTCTAAACAGTCTTTAATTCATTTTTAAATTAATAATCGATAACTGTTTTTTATCTTTCAACTATAGGTTGTTTTTCTGTAAAATATCTGTTGCTGGACTTATTAAGTTATTTATATTATACTTTTTACAGAAATTCAACTCGGAGGTAAAAAACTATGGCATTTTGTGAAACATTTAAGTACTACCGCAAAAACAAAGGATATACGCAAGAGGAAATTGCAAATCTATTATCGGTAACCGCCCAGGCTGTTTCAAAATGGGAAATGGGCGTTTCAATGCCCGATATATCTCTTATTGTCCCGATTGCGAATATTTTCGGTATTTCTACTGATTTGCTGCTTGAAAATTTTTCAAAAACCGAAGATGACATTTCATCTGAAATAGGTACAATAAACTCGCTTAACTACAAGT
>JBJEIS010000072.1:0-3888 GCA_051877275.1 Acutalibacteraceae bacterium
CACCTGACTTTTAATCAGGGTGTCCGGGGTTCAAATCCCCGATAGCTCACCAAAAACCTCTGAAAAACATCATTTCAGAGGTTTTTATTTTAAAAAAATTCAGAGTAGATTTGCGTGCGTTAAGTGTCCTTTTGAACGGGGAGTTGTCAAAGGAACGAAAAGTTTTTGCTTGCGGTACGCGAGTCGCATCCCGCTGGTAAATAAGAAGAATAAAACCTCCTTATTTCGTATAACGGGAAAAAGGAGGTTTATTTATGTCAAAAAACATCGCAATCAACAAATCGGCCGCAATAGCCGTAGAAACAGTCACTACAATTGCAATGCTTACAGCACTGTCAATTGTATGTTCAATGTTTCTTACAATAAGAGGCGGAACTTTTATGAAGTTCTCCCCTGTATTTATTGTAGTAGCATTAGCAGCAAGGCGTTACGGAGTTTTCGGCGCCGCAATAGTTGCATTCATGTCGGATGTAATTCAGTATTTTATGTTCCCTGCTTTTAATTTCAGTTTGGGAATATGCCTTTCGGGAGTAGTTTCAGGCGTAATATTCGGATTGTTTTTTTATAAAAAAATCAATTTAACACGAATTATTATTGCTTCAGCGCTTTCACAGGTACTATGTACTGTAGGTATTACAACATTTACAATGGTTTATATCGAGCATTGGTATCCTACCCTTGAAAGCATTGTATATTGGCGTTGCCTTCAAGCTTTAATAATGTTTGTTGCAAGTGTTATTTTCCTTTATCTTTTGTTTGTAAAAATAGATTTAGCGAAGCTTACCAAAGTAGTAAAATAGACATATAAAAAGCGTATCATTTTGATACGCTTTTTCTTTTTACATAATAAATTTTAAAAAATATTTCTGCTTTTTGAGCAAGTAAAATATATTATTTGTACCGAGTGGCTTAGTTTTTTCAAAACAAGTGATACCTTTTTAAAAGTTGTATCATCGAGTGAAACAAACGGGTCGTCAAGAATTAAAAAAGGCTTTTCTTTTTCAAACAAAACATCAGCAAGAGATAATCTGAAAGCTATTTCAATAACGGCTTTTGTTCCGCTTGAAAAGCTGTCAAAATCTCTTAAAATACCCTTTTCAGATACCAAAACATCAAAATCAGAACTTAACAAAACATCTTCAATCTTTTCATCAGCAATAGATTTAAGAGTGTTTTTGAAAACATTTTCTGTTTTACTTTTATATTTAACCGAAAGATTTTCTTTGGCCTGTTTAATCAAATCAATTGCTTTTAAAATAGCCTCATAGTTTTGATTATATTCTTCTAAAGCCTTTTGTTTTTCCTCAAAATGATGTAAAACTTCGTATTTCTTATCAAAAATCTCGTTTAATTTATTAATTTCAGCTGATTTTGTAAGAATTTGTTCAGAAATCGCATCAATATTATTAGTAACTTCATTTTCTTTTAATTTTAATTCTTCCGGCGTTTTTAAGCGTAAATTTTCTTTAAATGATTTTAAATTCTCATTTTTATAATATTCTCTGGCTTTATTATAATACTCATCACTTTCAATTTTAGCACGTTTATAATCAAACAAATCTCTACGCATTTCAGATATTATACTATTAAAATCTTTAATATCAAAATTATATTTTGATATTAAACTTTCCAACGCAGCTTTTTGCTTATTATATTTACGCTTTTTAATCAGTTTTTCTGTAATTACGACTATATCTGATAAAAAGTTTATTGACAATACTGCAATAGAAGGGATAAAAATACCGGAAAATTCTTTTTTCAAAAAATAAGCAGTACCGATTAACGCCGCACAAGCAACCCATAAAAATGCTGAAATTAATAAAAACACTTTTCTTTTTAAATTTTTATAAACAGAAGTTTTTAGTAATTCTGTCTTTTCAAATGATTTTGAAATATTATTAATTTCATCTTCATCAGGCATATTAAAGCCATATTTATTTTCTAATAATTCTGCTTTTTCTTTAGCACTTTTATGCATGGAAACAAGCGAATTATAGTGCTTGATTTTCTGTTTTATAACTGAAACTTCGGCATTTTCAAAAATCAATGAACGAATATTTTCGAGCTCTTTTTCATTTGAAGCTTTTAGATTTTTTAAATCTTCAAGCTCTTTTTCTTTTTGCTCTAAAGCTTGCTCGGCTTTAGAAATTTCATAAAGCTCGTTTTGCAAATCAGACAGGCTTGCTTTGGTTTCCGGAATTATGCCCTTATTCCCTATCGTCTGATACTGACGGCTTCTTTTTACAAGCGCCGATAATGCAGCATCATAATCACATAAATCATCAGTATTATCTATTAATGATGAAATTTTTGCCGCAACAGATGTAGGAACTTTTAATCCTAAATCAATATTTGAAAAGCAAGTGCAACGCTCGAAGCCTTTAATATCAACTCCGAAAAGCTCTTCACCTATTTTATCGGAATATTCGTCGCACCTGCTGCCGTTTTTTAAATTGTAAAGCGAAAATACATCTTCAGACGCTTTCTGACCGAAAGAGCGCTCTATTCTGTATTCCCTGTCATTTACCGAAAAATCAAGATAACCGCCGAAAACGCCTGACTGCCAAGGCATAAACTTTAATCTTTCATTTTCATTAATTTTCTTTGTTTTTGTGCTGTTAAATCCATAAAACATAGCTTTAATAAAAGCGCAAAGAGTACTTTTTCCAAAGCCGTTTTCTTCATTAATAACAGTAAGTTTATCATTAAATGAATAAGAAAAATCACTTAATTTTCCGAAATTATTTATGTAGCATTTTAATAGTTTCATATGCTCAATTCCTCCGAATCAAGAGCATTTAAACCGACTGTTATTATTTTATTCTTCATTTCATCGGAAAAATCTGTTTTGCTTGCAAGACGAACAAATTCACCCTTAAGCGAAATGTCATTTTCATAGCTTTCATAATCTATATTTAAAGTAGATTTATCTTTAAGCACAAAACAAAAATACTTATCCTCAAAGCTTTGCTTTATCAGTGACAAATCTTTTATTAAACCTTCATCATACTTTCCGGTCAAAACCACTCTGATGATGCTTTCACTGCTGAATTTCTCGGTTTTACAAGCTATTCTTTCAACAATATCAGAAGTAGCAACCACTCCTGTTATGTCAACCGACACTTCTTCAATAAGTCTTAATGATAAAGGAATAAACTCCGTTCTATTTGTATCAGTATCAAGCAGCAAAAAACCTTTTTCTCCGCATTCGTCAAAGCCTCTGCCCTCAGTATTTCCGCAATAAGCGTAAACTCCTCTGTCATCCAGCTTTCCGCTTGAACGCTTATGAATATGACCGAGTGCCAAATAATCAATATTTTTATCTTTAAAATCAGAAAGCTTTATTTTATAGCTTCCGCTGACATTTCCAAGTTCACCGTGCATTACTGCGATGTTGTAACTGTCTTTTTCAAAAGCAACAATATTTTTTGAATAATAAAACCCGCGAATACACACATTACCGTATTTAAAAGGCTGATTATTTTCAATTATTCTCAAATTTTGCGGCAAATCAGCTCTGAATTTTATATTTTCATCATGATTTCCTTTTAAATACAAAAAGTCCGTTTTATCCGCTGACAAAATCTTATTAAAAACAAATTCCTCTGTTTTGCGTGAAATATTATTGCAATCGAAAAAATCGCCCGCAATAATAACAACTTTAATTTCTTCTTTCACAGCAAAATCAACTATTTTTTCAAAAGCTTTCAGCAACTCATTTTTTCTCAAGCTTGCCTTTTCATAAGGAAGATTACTGTTTAAAGCAGATTCAAGGTGAATATCGGCACAGTGTATTATTTTCATATTTAATCCTGATTATCGAATACATTAGAATAAATTACACTTTTTTTCGGTGTAACACCTAATTTATTAAAAAGTAAAAATTTA
>JBJEIS010000073.1:0-3833 GCA_051877275.1 Acutalibacteraceae bacterium
AATTTCTTTCAGCGGGTCAAGAGAAGATTTTGATAATGCGATTAAATACATTGTACCGCCTGATTTTTCAAGCAACTATTTAGGCAATGCAAATGATTTAATTAATTCTACACTTACTCAATCGGGCGCTAATGACGCGGCGCTCGGCGACATTAAAGCCGACAACACTTCGGCGATACTCGCAGTAAGAGAAGCTTCTACAATGCCTTTAACACCTTTTAAAAACCGATTTTATAAATTTGTTGAAGATAATGCGAGGATTTGGGCGCAATTTTGGGTGAATAAATACGGAAACAGACAGCTTAAAATTGAAGATACAAGGGGCGTTTACTACATTCCGTTTGTTGCAGATAAATTTAAAAAACTTATTATATCGGTAAAAATCGATGTAGGCGCATCGACTCTTTGGAGTGAGATTACAGCAATACAACAGTTAGACGGACTTTTGCAAAACCAAATTATAAAACCTACACAGTACCTTGAGAGATTACCGAAAGGCGTTATTCCTAATCTTTCGGGACTGATTAAGGAATTAAGGGCAGTTGAAGAAAATCCAACATTTTCGGCTGATGATTTGATTGCAGGACTTTCACCTGAGGAACAGGCGGCACTTAAATCACTTCCGCCTGAACAACAAGAAGAACTTTTAGGAGTGAGCAATAATGACACTGCAACAGGTATTTAACGAAGCGATGGCGCTGCTTGGTTATACGAACCAAGACGGAGTTATTGATAACGATAACACAATGCCTAAAATTTTAAGTATTGGGAATGCGGTTTACGCAGAGCTTCAGAACAAGACAGATGAATTTGACAGGCTTATTAGTATTGATGACGAAATACCATTGTCCGACAGAGTAATTATGGATTGTATGGTATATGGAATTGCGATGTGGTTAGCATTGCATAACAGTGATGGCGATAATCAGCAGATTTTTTCTTCGCTTTACGAGCAAAAAAAGCATAATCTTATTAAACAAACGACAGTCAAGGATGTGTTTGCTAATGATTAACTATCCTAAACTTAACAGGAATGCAACAAACAGAGTGACGATACCGCTTTTAGACGGCGGTATCAATCTTTCGGACGGTTGCACTCATATAGGGGACAATCAGCTTATTGACGCGAAAAATGTTTGGTTCGATGGACAAACGCTCAAAACAAGACCAAAGGTAGACAAAATAGTAAACAGACAATTCGGCGCTTCGGTTGATGACAATAATGTAGGTGATTACTTTGCTTATGTTTATTCAAAATGGGTTGATAAATATTTATATACTCATATTTCTATATATTATAGATTTTCGGAAGGTACGCTTAACTTATATGCGCTTATTAACGATTTAGACGATTTTTCTACCATGTCTTACAAAGCCGTAACAAATGAACTAAGTGGTTTATCAAGCGATATTAAAAGTGTTAAGGTTAACAGTTATAAAGGTACTCCGAACTCTGACAACGGTACAGGCATTTATGTATTGGTAGGATTATACGGTGAAGACGGTGAAAGAGGCGGATTAATTTATGAAATTTCAAACGAAAGCGGAACAAATTTAATATTTCAAGAAATATATAAAAATGTTAGTGAATTTTCGGGAGCCAGCGGAGTTTTAGGGACCGAAACCGATGAATTATACAAACCGCTTGTTTATTTTAACGGCAAAGGAAATAAATACAACGAACTTCCGACAACTGATGAAACTGAATATTCAGGTGCTGTTACTTACGAGGGAAAAAATCTACTGCCGAGCGCAATTAGGTTTAAGATGATGAGCGACGGACTTTCTACCTGTTATACATTACCTGCGGAGATTGACAAACAAGATAAGATTATTGTTAAGCTAAACATTGCGGGGTTTGAATGGACAGAAGTAGAAAAGGATGGCGAATACTACACAAATCCTATTCTTGAATTTACGAAGTATGCATCATCAAGCTACAACAGAACTGATGAATATATAGTAAATATTGATGGCGTAGCAAAAAATATCGCGGTTGATTTTTATAGTGATAATTCATTTGAATTTATTGACGTTGATAACAATAAGACTTTAGTGCTTCCGATTACGCAGACTTCTGACAATATTGAGGTTATCGCTTATAAAACCAATTGGGAAGATTACGACAAAATACTTAATATGACAGTTCATACACAGTATGGCGGCGGAAGCGGTATATTCAGCGGAAGCAGAGTGTTTTTAGGCGGATATAAAAACTTTATTTGTTTTTCTACAACTAAAAATACTTATTTTTCGGAGAATAACTATATAGGTGTAGGTGATTCTTCACAGGTTACTGCATTTGGCAAGATGAATGATTTATTGGTTATTTTCAAGCCTAATTCAATTTATGCAACACAGACTACATATAGCGATAATGTGACAGCAGAGCAGATACAAAGCGGCAGTGCCGGCGATGTTGCGACAAGTTATTGTTATTTCCCTATTTATCAATTGACAGATGAAGTAGGCTGTGACATACCAAATTCAATAAGACTTTGTTTAAACAGACTTATTTTCGCAAATACAAGCAACAACGTTTATTGTTTGGTTACTCAAAATAATGCTTCGCAACGCAATGTTTACTGTTTATCAGAGCAGATTAAGAAGAAATTAACGCTTGATAAAACTGCTTTTTCAGCAAGTTTCAATGATTATTATTTGCTTATATGCAACAACAGGGTTTATGTTTTGAATTACAATAAGGACTCTTACAGATACATATATTCATACACTAATCGCACAAACAATACGTCATCAAGATATTTGACTTGGTGGTACTGGGAATTAGAAAAGCAAAACGATGTTAATTATTTTATGGCGGCATCACATAATGACAATGTTTATTTAATAAATAAAAAGAGTCTTAATCAAACTGATAAGACGCTCGATGTTTGTTATTATCGACTAAATCCCGATGTGAGCGATGAGAATTGCGAAGTAATTGTAGAAACGAAAGTTTTTGATTTTTCAATTCCCGAACGATACAAGAAAATTGAAAAGCTTTATATCGGAATTGGCAACGATAAATATTCTGAAATTAATTTGACTATTAACACAGACAAAGGCGAGGTTTATAACCGACCGCTTATTGTAAGCGATGACGGAAGCAAAAGTACAGCTGATTACGGCGAAGAAATAAGATTAATTCCTTATTGCAATAAGGTAAGACAGTTTAATATTAAGCTTGAAGCTTATGGCATTATGTCGCTTGAAAGTTTAAGCATTTACTATAAACAATTAGGGGAAGTGATGAGTTGAGCATACAAAATGAGATTGCAAAATCTTTGAAAACAGGACAGGTTAAAGCTAATAACAAAGCAGTAAAAAAACAAATTAAAGCTTACAAGCAAGCAGAAAATAATTACATCAACACACAAAAGCAATTAACCGATGAGCAAAATCAGCAATTAACTCAAAACACAGAGCAAAGCATTTTAGGCACTCGTCAACAAATGCAAAAGCAATATGACTATAATGCTATTAATCAGCAGGTGCAACAAGACCAAATAGCCGAGAGAATGGCAGATTACGGTCTTTCTAATTCAGGGCTTAATTTTTCACAGCAGACCGCTGTCACAACGCAAAGAATGAATGCTGATAACTCAGTAATGCAAAAATATAACAACGCAGTTAATACATTAAGAAGTAATTTGCAGCAGGCAATTGCAGAAAATAATCGCACACTTAATTCTAATATTGCGGGCGTTAAGTTAGATACTCAAAATAAAATTGCTGATATTAGGGCTAATAATGCAACTACAAATGCAGGCATTATTACAAATCTAAGAACAAATGCAAAAGACCTTACTAATAAACTGATATCTAACATT
>JBJEIS010000074.1:0-3816 GCA_051877275.1 Acutalibacteraceae bacterium
GGATAGTCAACACTCTTTCCGTCAAAAGTACCAAAGTATTTATATTCAATACCTTTTTCATCAAAATCTTTCATAATTTTAGCGGCTAATTCAAAGCCACCGTGGTCACAGCCAATTGCTATCATTTTGTTACCTCTTTCTTTTTTAATAATTCTCTGCTTGCCTGCGGAAGCCGCAAATAAACAGGTGTGATTTTTTCAGCCGGTAAAGCCGAATTTTTATATTTTTCACTTAAAATACAAATGGCATCGCCCTTAGGTAAACGATGTTCTTCATCTGCAATAAGTGCATTAAGCGTTTTAAAATTATTATTACAAACTCCTGTGCCGTCACCGCAAAGAATTATTTGTTCATTATATTTAATAAGTTCGTTTTCTAAATCTGCAATTGAAATTGCTCTATCATCGCATAATCTTGTTATAATGCCTTCTTCACATTTGAATAAAGCATTATAAACTTGATTACAGCGTGCATCCATAACAGCACAAAGTATTCCGTTGTATATACTTGCCGTTTGAGCTATAGCTTCTAATGTAGAAATACAAATGCATTTTGTATCATAAACAGCCGAGAGTCCCTTTACTGTAGCCATTCCTATTCTAAGCCCTGTAAATGAACCCGGTCCTTGAGTTACGCCGATATAATCTAAATCTTTAACAGAAATATCTGCTTGTTTTAAAGCATTCTCAATTAAAGGCAAAAGTGTTTGAGAATGAGTGAGACCGTTGTTTACAAAACCTTCGGCAACTGTTTCACCATCAATACGAACTGCGGCACAACCGCTTATACTTGATGAATCTATACCCAGAATTTTCATTTAAATACCTTCCGTTTCAAAAATTCTTGTATTGTCGTCATCACCTTTTGAAATGGTGATTCTAATATAATTATCCGGCAAAACATTTTCGATGTTTTCACTCCACTCACAAACTACAACACCGCCCATTTCGCAATATTCAAAAAAGTTTGTAGAATAAAGATCATCGAATGTATTTATCCTATACATATCAAAATGATAAACCGGAAGTCTTCCGCCGTTATACTCATTTATAATTGCAAATGTCGGAGATGAAGCTTCACCTTCAAAACCGAGCTCTTTTGCAAGGTGTCTTGTGAATGTGGTTTTGCCCATACCCATACCGCCGAAAAGCGCAATAAAATCATTTGGTTTTACTTTTTCTGCAATTTGTTTTGCAAATTCTTTTGTATCATTTTCAGATTTTGAAATAAATTTCATTTTAATTTTTATCCCTTAAATACATTGTTCTCATAAATCGGTTTTTATAAACCGAAAGCACCAGACCCACACTTATAAATAAACATACAAGCGAAGAACCGCCTGCCGAGAAAAACGGCAATGTTACACCGATAACAGGGAGCAATGCAAGCACCATTCCGGTGTTTATGAGTAACTGTGCGGCAAGCATACCGAATGCTCCTGCACAAATAATCTTGCCTGTGATGTCTTTTGAAACTGTGCAGACATACATTACACGGATTATTATAAGTATAATAATTGCGAATACAAGCAGACAGCCAATAAGACCTAATTCTTCGCCGGCAACAGTTAAAATAAAGTCATTATGCGCTTTTGGAACACCGTTGCTTTGAGTTTTTGCACCTTGCAAATATCCTTGACCGAAAATACCGCCTGATCCGATAGCTTTTATAGATTGCAGCTGCTGATAGCCAAGATTAAGAGGATCGGATTCAAGGTCAAATATGATTGAAAATCGGTTTCTTTGGAATTCCGAGAGTCCGTAAAACCATACAAGCGGCGAAGCGACCGCAAGACCTGCAAAACCGAGAAGAAAATAGCGAAGCTTTACGCCTGCTACATAAAGCATAGCGAGAAATATAATTATCATAACCGAAACCGTACCAAGGTCGCGTTGGAAAATCATAACCAATGCAGGTGCGGTAAGGCCATGAAGAATAAGCAGTACAACATTATGGAATTTATTAATATTTTCACGCTTTATTGATGAAACGTGTTTTGCAAAAGTCAAAATCATAAATATTTTAATAAGCTCGCTGACCTGCAATGACATACCCATAGGTAATTCAATCCAGGCTCGGTTTTCAGAACCTGTCGGAGCATATCCGAATTTATATGTAACAATCAGCAGTGCGATGGTTGCCGCAATATAAATAGGATAAAACTTTGTAAGGCTGGTATAATCAATCAGCGAAACAACAATTGCAACCGCAACACCTAAAATAAGTGAGACAAGCTGAACTATTACTTGTCTTGAACCATACATATTTGTGGCTGAATAAATTAGTAATGCACCGTAAAGTGATGCTGTAACACACAAAAACAGAAGCAATTTATCGGTTTCACGAATATAATCCGCAATGCTTTGCCAAATTTTTTTCAAAATAAAAATCCTTTCTTATTTTACCTCAACAATTGTAACTCCGTCTTCTCCTTCGCCGAAAAGTCCGACTCTGAAAGTGCGAACGCTCGGATGACGGCGTAAAAATGTATGAATACCTTTACGAAGCGCGCCCGTACCTTTTCCGTGAATAATAGTAAACTGATTTACAGAGCTTAATTGCGCGTTATCAATAAATCTGTCAATTTCGAGTGTTGCTTCATCAACAGTCATTCCGCGAACATCAATTTCAAGTGAAGCAGACCGCGTCTTTTTGGAATCAACACCTGTTCTTCTGACAATTGATTTAGGTAGTTTAACGCCTTTTTCTTCAACAAGACGCACACCCTCAACAGGTATTTTCATTTTCATAATGCCTGCTTGAACCTGAATTTTCCCTTTTGAATCAGCTAAAGAAAGAACTGTAGCTTTAGTGTTTGTTTCAGGCATTAAAATTGTATCGCCGATTTGTAATTCTCTCGGCAGTTTATAATCATCTTTAAACTTTTTGCCGCTTGAAGCAATATTATCAAGCTTATTAAAGCCTTCTTTAGCTCTTTTTTCTGCGGCAGAAGACGCGTCTTTTGCGCCTTTTTTCTTGATTTCTTTTAATTCATCTAAAAGTCGATTTGCCTCAATTCTTGCGTTGTCTGCAATAATTCTCGCTTGGGCTTTTGCATCTTCGATTTTTTTTGTGTACTCTTTGCGAAGCTGTTCTGATTTTGCATTAGCTTCATCAGCTCTTTCTTTTGCGTCTTTTAATCGGCTTTCAGCTTCAATAAGCTTGTCATCAAGTGTTTTTTGGCGTTCTTCAAGTTGTCTGATAACTCTTTCAAAGCGATTGTTATCTTCTGAAATAAGCGTTTTTGCGCGATTGATGACGCTATCATCCATTCCGAGTTTTGAAGAAATAGCAAATGCGTTTGAGCTTCCCGGAACACCTATAAGAAGACGGTAAGTAGGGGATAGAGTTTTTACATCAAATTCACATGAAGCATTCTGAACTCCATTAGTGTCGAGAGCGTATGCTTTTAACTCCGCATAGTGTGTTGTAGCGGCGAGAGTAGCGCCGAATTTTCTGAAGCTTTCTAATATTGAAGCCGCTAATGCCGCACCCTCAACAGGGTCTGTTCCCGAGCATAATTCATCAAGTAATACCAGCGAATTATTATCAACCTTTTCTAAAATAGAAATGATATTTTTAATATGAGAAGAAAAAGTAGACAGCGATTGCTCAATACTTTGTTCATCGCCGATATCTGAAAAAACATTAGAAAATATAGCAATTTCGCTTCCTTGTGAACATGGTAAAAGCAATCCGCATGCTGCCATAAGCGAGAATAAACCGATAGTCTTAATTGTAACGGTTTTACCGCCTGTGTTAGGACCGGTGATGATTAATTGTTTATAATCATCGCCCAATTTTACATTAATAGGC
>JBJEIS010000075.1:0-15965 GCA_051877275.1 Acutalibacteraceae bacterium
CTGCAGATGTTACTATTAACACAGCTGCATTTGTTAAAGCTCCTAAAACAGTTAATGATAAAGATATTTTCTATAATTCATTAGCTCCTGACAGAGCAGTATATACATCAACAGAAAAAAGTGCTGACACTATTGTTGTAAAAGAAAAAGATATAAATACATTAGATAAATTTTATGTAGATGTTTGCGGACATTATATTTCAGACGCAACCTGTGAAGCAGATGGTACTTGCCGTTCTTGCGGTGGCGTTGCACCTGCATTGGGCCATGATAATACTATCTTGAAGTATAATGAAACACAGCATTGGTATCAGTGTACAAGATGCGACCATGTTGAGCCTGCTGAAGATCATGACGACGGTCAAGAAGGTAAAACAGCAACTTGTGAAACAAAACCAATTTGTGCTTTATGTGAACAGGAATACGGTACACCGCTCGGACATTCATTTACAAATTTCGTAGCAGTAGAACCTGCTCGTTGTCCTCACAATACTGTTAAAGTTGCAACTTGCGATAATGGTTGCGGTAAAAAAGAGTATAATTATGATGAGGCAACTAATACTTATGTAAGTCGAGAGGGAAAAGCTCCTACATGTACCGAAATTGGTTGGACAGATGAATTGTCTTGTAAACTGTGTGAAGATGATGTAGTTATCAAACCTCGTGAGGTTATTCAGGCAACCGGTCATACATATGGTGAAGAAATAGTTGACACAGAACCTACATATCGTACAACCGGTAAAGCTCATAAGATTTGTGAAGTTTGTGATTATGTTTATGAATACGAATTGCCTGTATTAGAGTATCCAAGAGGCGTTGTAGCTGTTATTGGTGAAACAGGTGAAAAACAGTATAAATCATTGTTTGAAGCAGACGGCGCTATTGCAGATGCTGAAGACGGTGACACGATTGTATTGGTAGGCGATACAGAAGAGTATACTCCTATAAATCTTGATAAGAATATCACTATCGATCTTGCAGGACATAAATTGTCAGTTTCAACAGAAGTAACATCAATTACAGCTACTGCAAATCTTACTGTAAAGAGTACAGTCAACGGCGATGGCGAAGAAAATACCGCAGAAATGGGTATTCTTGAATTTGGCAAAGCATTTATACAGTCGAATGCAGAAGTTACATTCGATAACATTCAAGCAATTGCAAGCCAAAATATATCAATTTTTGCATCAACAACTGCAGATGATGCTGAAACACCTGCTAAATTAACCGTTAAGAATTCTGTATTTACCGTTACAAAAACTTCTTCCAATATGAGCCCTATTGGCTTTACAAGTAAAGCAGTTGTAGTTGATTTTGATACCGTAACTGTTCAAAGCGGTTCAGACGGCGAAGGTGTTGTATTAAATTCAGATGTTACAGGTACGTTTAAGAATACAATCTTTAAAAAAGCAAAAGGTCTTTCAGTTTCAGTTAAAAAGACCGGTGCAGACGGTATTGTATTTGATGGATGTAATATTTCGCAAAGTCAATACGATCAGAATACATGCAGCATATCTGGTGGTAAATGTACTCTTACAGGTGGTACTGTTGTTACAGGTAATAACTGTTCTACTACGGTTTTAGGAATGTCCGGCGGTACTTTGATAATTGATGATGCTATCATCAGAGATGATAAAGGAACAGACAGTAATAGAAGACTTTTATATATTGGCGCTGACGGCCTTGATATTCAGATTAAAAAAGCAACATTCAGCCGAGGAAAATCTAATGGTGCAAGCGGTGTAATTTGTAATGATAAAGCGAGATTTATCGCAGCATTGGCTGAAGGCAGTGCAATGTATTATTCTGAAGAAGCAACAGGTGAGTGTGCATTTAATTATAATGATGAAAATGCTACCCTCCTCAAAGAAAAAGTAATTTATGTTGCTGAATGTAAACATGAAATAACAACTGCTACATGTACTGAAGCAGGTAACTGTAAATATTGTAATAAAGAGTTTGCGGCACTTGGTCATGATGAATTAGGTTATGCAAGTGACGGTGAATATCACTGGAAAGCTTGTTCAAGATGCGGTCAGGCTGTTGAAGGTGCAGAAAAAGTTGCACATTCAGGCGGTACTGCTACATGTACTGAACCAAAACACTGTGAAGTTTGTGAAGTAGGATACGGCGAAGCTTTAGGACATGATTTCTCAGAAGGAAAATATGCTTGCAATACTACAAGCCACTGGATTACATGCTCAAGATGTACAGCTAAACAGGAAGGCACTATTGCAGAACATCAGGTACCGGCTGATGATAATACATCTAAAGCTGCTACATGTACTGAGGCTGCTTACTGTGCTGAATGTGGATTGTCTTACGGCAAAGAACTCGGACATGAGTTTAAAGAAGTAGATTATGTATATAATGATGATGCAACCTGTACAGAAAACGGTACACAAACTGCAAAATGTACCCGTTGTGATGAAACCGATACTCAAGAGGCTGTTGGAACTGCATTAGGTCATTCTCCTGTAGTTGTTCCTGCTGTTCCTGCTACTTGTACTCATACAGGTTTAACAGCCGGTGAAAAATGTGCAACCTGCGGTGAAATTCTTAAACAGCAGGCCGACACACCAATTTCTAAGTATCATACTTGGGATGAAGGCAAACTTACACAGCAAGGAAGCTGTCAGAAACACGGAGTATTGACTTATACATGTATCTATTGTAAAACAACAGAAGATGTTGATGTTGGTTTAGGAGATTGTATTGAATCAGCTGACTGGACAATTACAAAACAGCCTACTGAAACAGAAACAGGATTAAGAGTTAAATATTGTACAGAGTGCGGAAAGGTTGTTAAAACCGAGATAATTCCGGCTAAAGGCGTAACAACACCTACACAGCCGAATAATCCGACTGTTCAGAATCCAACTTCTAATTCTTCTAACGCAGCTACAAAAGTTACTGTTAAGGCACCAAATGTAAAATACACTGCTTCTAAGAAATCATTTAAGGTTAAATATACAAAGGTTAAGAATGCAGTTGGTTTCCAAGTTAGATATAAGATAGGTAAAAAGACTTATACTAAAACCTTTAACAGTACAAAAACTGTAACTAAAGTTATTAAAAACCTTAAGAAAGGTACATACAAAGTACAAATCAGAGCTTTCTCCAAAGGCAAAAAATCATTCAGTAAATGGACAAAAGCTAAAACAGTTAAGGTTAAATAAAAACTAATAAAAAATCACCGCAATTTTGCGGTGATTTTTTGTTTTTCGACTTAATAAAAGAATAATTCGTTTTCCTCGGTAAATTATTATAAAAATTGTCATATGTATTGTGACAATTTTTTTAAACAGCCTTGCATATAATTGTAGGTGACCTAAAAGAAAAAAGGAGCTTCAATTTATGCGGACAGCGGAAAAAAATGTGCAGATTTTAAAATCAGGTGATTTAAAAAGAACAATAGTATTAGAGCTTTTGGCGGTAGTTTGCGGCTTTTTATTATCAAGAACTGTGCTTTTTGATTCTTTTATGCCATTTGGCTATGCCTTTGTTTCATCACTTTCTGTGTATCAGATTTTTTCGGGTTTGTTTGGTGTTATTATCGGCAGTTTTTATCCTGCAAACGGCGGCTACAGCGCATACTACATAGGACTGGCAGTACTGGCTTGTGCAATAAAGTTTATATGTCTTACTGTATATGAGCGAAAAAATTCATTGTTTTTTTCAATTGTCACATGCGGAATTTGCAGTGTTTTCGGAAGTATTGCACTGTTTATAACTGTATCTCTCGATGGAACTGATTACGTTAGAATGTTGGGAGAAACGCTTCTTTCACTTTCGGCTACATATTTTATAAATTGTACCCTTCCGCTTTTTTCGTCATCAAAACCGCTTTCAAAGCTTTCTTCGGTAAGAATATGTTCGGCAATTATGGCGCTTTCATTGGTGCTTATGTCTTTAAATGATTTTACAATTCTATCAGCGTCGCCCTCAAGAATTTTTTCTGTGATGATAATTCTTCTTGCGGCAAGATACGGGCAAGTAAATTCCTCAACAATTTGCGCCGTTGCGTTGGGGTTTGCAATGAGTGTTACAAGCGGAGATCAGTATTATTTAATCGGTGCATATGCTCTTGGCGGAATGTTGTCGGGTGTACTTGGAAACACAGGCAAAATCTCTTGTGTTTTAGGTTTTTTATTAGGAAGTACCTGCGTGTTTTTAGGTTTTTACAATAAATATGATCTCGGGATAAACTATGCCGAAATAATTATCGGATCGGTTATATTTTTGATTTTACCTAAGAGCACGAATAAAATTTTTATTGATATTTTCTTACCTCCTCCGCAATTGCCGAGAGTTGATTCTATGCGTAAAAATCTTGTTATGAGGTTGAAATTTGCTTCAAACGCTATGACAGAGGTATCTAAAACAGTAATGGAAATCGGCAAAAAACTTGACATGCGTGAAGCACCTTCAATAAATGCACTTTTTGAGGAGGTAAAAAGCGAGTGTTGCGAAAATTGCGGATTAAAGCTTCATTGCTATGATACAAAAAAAGCAGAAACTTATAATGCTTTTTTAGAGATGACAAAAGCAATGAAGCTTTCGGGAAAACTGGCTTTGTCATCTTTGCCTGAGCATTGGGCAAAGAGATGTTTGAAGCCTGAACAGGTTTCAATATTGCTTTATGAAAAATTTGATATATACCAAAATGCTATCAAAGCAAATAAGCGCATTGCAGAAATTAGGGGAGTTATTTCCGACCAGATGGACGGTATTTCAGATATGCTTTATGATATGGCACTGGAATTTAATGAGGCTGAGCGTTTTGATACTGAAACCGCTTCGAGAATAGATACTCTTTTGCGTTCGCTCGGAATATGCGCCACAGATGTTTGCTGTAAATATGACCGCAGAAGGCGGCTTTCAGTTGAAATAACAGCTAAAAGACAAAAACAGTGCGTACCGAAATTTGAGCTCTTAAACCGACTTTCTTCGCTTTGCTCGGTTAAATTTGATACTCCGTGTATATCAAACAGTACAGATGTAACTATGATAAGCTTAACCGAAAAAACAAATTATAAGGTTGATTCGGGCGTTTGTCAGATTAATTGCAAAGGGCAGACATTATCAGGTGATTCATATACCTCATTTAATGACGGAAAAGGCAACTATGTAATGATTTTATCTGACGGAATGGGTTCGGGGCCGCATGCTGCGGTTGATTCAACTTTTGCTGCAAATTTAATGGAAAAACTTATAAAAGCGGGATTTGGATTCGAGTGTGCATTAAAGCTTGTGAATTCAGCTATGATTTTTAAATCAAGTGATGAATCGACTGCAACAATCGATATTTCAACTATTGATTTATATTCGGGACAAGCTGATTTTTATAAAGCGGGAGCCGCCGAAACATACGTGATAAAAGGAAAAAAGGTAGGCGTTGCAACATGCAATGCCTACCCAGCGGGTATTTTAAATGAAGTAAGCTTTGATAAAACCAGCACTTTTTTGCAAAAAGGAAATGTTGTAGTGATGTTTTCCGATGGTGTCAGTGAAGAAGACGAGGAGTGGATTGAAGATGAGATTTTAAAGAACCGCAAAAGCTCAGCACAGACTATTGCAGATAAAATTGCTTCAAAAGCGGCAATCAACAGGGAAAAAGGCCCATCTGATGATATTACGGTTATGGTTGCAGTAGTTGAAGAAGAATATTAAAAAGCTCCTTTAATTTAAAGGAGCTTAAAAGAGATTTCTTAATATTCCGAAAGTTAGCCATAAAAAAGCTAAAGCAATAATAACTTTATAGTTTGCGATTTTTTTGAAAACTATTTGAGCTTTTTGTATTTTAAACAAAAAGCCTAAGTTTGCAAAAATCATTACAAATATTAAATATATACAAAGCAAAACAAAAAACTGATTGTAATGAAAGGCTACTGAAAAATTACCGCTGAAAAGATTAAATACAGCTCTTGTACCTCCGCAGCTGGGACATAAAAGAGAGTATTTATTAAACGGACAATCCGGCAAAAGATAAATCATATATGCCGCTAGTGGTTTTACAAAAAATAATGCTATTATCACTGCAAAATCAATAAGCAAAACTAAATTTCTTTTAGTTTTAATTGTGTTCATAATGCCCTCACAAAAAAAGCAATTGTCAAAAGACAATTGCTTTTTTAAGTTTTAAAAATTAATAATTATAGTTTCCAAACTGGCTGAAATCGCTGAAATTATTTGTATAAGAAGCAGCACCTATAACACCAATAAGAGTTAAAATGAGCGCAATTACCAAAATTCCTAAAGCGATTGCTGAACATACAATACCTGCTGTTGCCATGCCTTTTGGAGCATTTACTTTTTTAGCTTGATTATAACCAACTATACCGAGAATGATACCTACGATAGCGCATGGAATAGCGATATACAAGAAACAGAAAAGTGCAAGTGAAACAATGCCGAGTACCATTGAAGCAATACCAAGTCCTTTGCCCGGAACAGGTGCATTTGGTTGTGATTGTGGTGCTTGAGCCTGATACTGTGGTTGCTGTGGAGGTTGAACTTCCGTTTGAACAGGCTGAGCCTGTGGATTAGTGTTTTCCTCCGAATTCAACGGTGCACCGCAATTAGTGCAGAAAGATACATTGTCGTCATTTTGCTGACCGCATTTTGTACAAAACATTTTTTATTCCTCCTAAAAAATATTATTTATAAAAAGCTAAATTACCGATAACAGGTAATGGCTTTTGTTCACCCTTAACAGCGTTAATAATTCCGAGAACCATAAGTGTAATAATTACTGCTGCTACTGCAAGGCTTAATAAGCCGGTGAAAAGTGAAGCAATAATAGAAGCATAAAAACCGAAAATTGTTCTTATGATTGCATTTACAATAGCTAAAACGATATTTAAAGCTACGCTTGTGATTGTTAGAATGATTCCCTGACCAACATGAAATCTTACTTTCGGGTCATTTTTCTCAGGATTTATAAGCATACCGAAGAGCCACAAAATTCCTATGTAAGAAAGAACATTGAAAAGCTTTGAGTTATCAGATGCTGAAACGGGTTGAGCTTGTGCAGCAGGTTGAGCCTGTGCATTAAGTGCATTTCCGCATTTTGCGCAGAATTTTGCAGTGTCATCATTTTGCTGGCCGCATTTTGGACAAAACATTTTTATTTCACCTCATATTTATAATAAAATTCTGTAATAATTATACTTTATTTATGTTTTTATGTCAAGAAAAAGATGTTTGTGCGTTTAATTATCAATTGAGTTTTTTTCATATGTGTGGTATAATTTTAATATTAATATTGTTTGGTGGGAAATATTATGAAGAATTCTGAAATGAAGAATGAAAAAGCTTTATATAAAATTAAAAAGAACTTTTATTCATCAATGTTTTTTGATGAATTTGTTAAAAGAGATATTTTTACTAATAAGGGACTTTTGCTGGAAGAACGCAAAAAGGTATGGGCTTTTAATGCCGGAAATACTTTTACCGGCAACCCTAAATGGCTTTTTATTTATATTAATAAATACCGTAAAGATATTGACGCATATTGGCTTTGTGACAATGTCGAGACGGTTGATTTTGTGCGCTCGCTCGGATATAAGGCTTATGCTTTTAATGCCGGCGGCGGTATTGAGGTTAAAAACCGTGCGGGAGTTTTTGTTACAGAGCAGGTAAAGGAGCAGATTCCAAAAGGAATGGAAAATGCGATTATGCTTAATCTTTATCACGGTGTAGGCTGCAAAAGTATTGAGAGAAATGCCGGGTCTTCCAGATTAGAGGAAAGACTTGCAAAAAAATACATAAGAAATAATCAGTATCTTCTTAACAATATGCTGTTTTTGGTTACTTCACCTTTTATGGAGCAGCATTTTAAAAAATATGTCGGACTGTCTGATGATGTGGTTATTCGCGGTGGGTATCCAAGATGCATTTATCAAAAATATTTTGGTGGTGTTGCTACTTTTAATCATAATATTATTGATAAAAAAAAGACGGATAAAAATACAAAGGTTGTCGTTTACTCACCTACTTACCGCGAGGATATGGGAACTGATTTTTTCAATACTGCCATTCCTGATATAAAGGCTTTAGAAAAGACTTTAAAGAAAAATAATATGCTTTTGATTTTTAAAATGCACCCGTTTATGGAAAATGATATAAACTACCTTTCTATAAAGGAAAAATATAAAAATTCAAAGCAATTTCTATTTTGGGATAATTTTAACGATTTTTATGAGGTTATTGACAAGGTTGATATGGCTATTGTTGATTACTCATCAATTTTCTATGATTTTTTGGCAGCAGGTGTAAAGAATTTTGTAAGATACTTTTTTGATTATGAAAATGAAAATAATCACCGCGGTTTTGCTTATGACTGCAAAGAAATGACCTGCGGTAAAATTTGCAGTAATTTTGAAGAGTTTTTAGCGGTATTTGATAATTACAACGAAAACGATAATGATGAAGACGAACGCGAACGCATTTATGACCTTTTTTGGCAGTATTCTGAAAAGGATACTTTTGAAAAAATTATTAATACTACGCTTGAATTTACGCCGAAAAATATTGAATTGCCTACTCTTTACAGCTTTGATATTTTTGATACAATTATTTCAAGAAAAGGACTTCATCCGCACAGTATTTTTTATAAGGTAAAAGAACAATTACAAAATTCCGATTTGAATTTTGACCGTCATTTTATAGAAAACTATGTTTCTATTAGAATAAAATGCGAACAAAATGCAAGAGAGTATAAAGATAAAACGATGTATGTTCGCAAGAATAATGAACGTGAAATTACGCTTGATGAAATAATTTCGCGTATGGCACAGCTTTATTCATTTGATGAAAAACAGATTGAGTTTATAAAAAATGCTGAAATGCAGGCAGAGCTTGATGATTGTATTCCGATTGAAAAAGAGATAGCTTATATTGAAAGCTTGATTGATGCAGGCGAAGATGTTGTTTTAATCAGTGATATGTATTTGCCGAAAGAGCTGATTTTGAAAATGCTTGAAAAGGTGAGCGAGAAAATAGCTAAGCTTCCTTTGTATTTGTCAAGCGAGTATAAAGTTCAAAAAACAACAGGCAGACTTTATTTTGAGGTTTATAAAACATTCGATTTTTATAAATACGGCAAGTGGATTCATCACGGAGATAATGCTTTGGCTGATAAAAAAATGCCTAATAAGTTGGGTATTGAATCGGTATTTCATAATGCACCTAAATTCTCAAAATATGAGACAGAGCTGGTAAAAGCTATCGGAACATATGACGCTTATTTGGTAGCAGCAAAAATGGCGCGTTTTCGTGCAGAAAATAAAAACTCAAAAGACTATTTCAGTTACGCATATGCTTCGCTTATGTTTGTGCCTTATGTGGAATGGGCAATAAAAGACGCCGAAAAACGCGGTATTGAAACACTTTATTTTATTTCGCGTGACGGTCATCATTTAAAACGTATTGCTGACAAAATTATTGAAAAAACAGGCTCAAAAATAAAAACAAAATATATTTACGGTTCAAGAAAGGTATGGCGTATTCCGTCATTTATTAATGAGTTTGACGAGTCGTTTTTCTTGCCATTCGGTAATGTTGCCGCAGCTACAAATTTTAAGAGCCTGCTTAAAGCACTTTCAATTGATTATGAAACATTTATAAAAATTTTCCCTAACTTATCGTATTTAAAAGGTATGAAAACCTTTTCTAAAAAGACGAGGAGTACAATTATTTCTATTCTTTCAAATTCAGAAGAATATAAGCAGTATCTTTTGAAATATGCAAAGGAAAAACGCGAAATTATTGATAAGTATTTTCTTCAGGAGATGGACTTTTCTTCAAAATTTGCTTTTGTTGAATATTGGGGAAGAGGGTATACGCAGACCTGCCACACCCGTCTTTTGCAGAATGTTGCCGGTGAAAAAATTGATGTGCCTTATTATTATATGCGCTCAATTTATCCTACTATCGGCAACGATGTGAGATACAACTATACTGATACAAATACTTCGCTGATTTTTGTTGAGGCGCTTTTTGCAAATATTGATTACAAAAGTATTGAAGAATATACTACTGATGAAAGCGGCAAGGTAGTTCCGGTTAAAAGACCGGCTGACTGTGATATGGAGCTGCTTAAGTCGTTGAACGAAAGACTTTTGCAGTTTGCCGATGATTTTATGGATTTACCTCTTTCTGACCGCGATTCTTTGGGCAGAGAGTTGCTTAAATTCTCTCTTAATTATTTTAAAGAGAATCAGACAGATGAAGTTATTATTGACACGATAGCCGGGCTTATAGACGCGGTAGGACTTTTCGGAGATAAGCGTGAGTTTGCGCCAAAGCTTGATAAGGAAACAATTGATATGTTGCTTGTTGAAAAGCAGATTTCTATGATGGATGTCACAAGCTCAATCGAAATGTCAATTGCGAGAAGTGACAAAGAGGTTCAGGATTACTATGAGTATCTGACTGTCACAAAGCCGGCTGAAGATAAGGAACTAAAGTCAAATAAAAAGACTAAATATAATGCAAAGGCGGTTGATTTTAATAATAAACTGCGTTTGTTGGGATTTAAAAATATAAAGCAGAGCAATATGCGTATTTATAAGCAGTTTGTGCATACGGCAGTAACCGATTCAGCTGTTTTCTTCGGTGAGCAAATTGCTGAAAATGAGCTTTATATGCCGCTTATTAAAGCGCTTCGGGAAAATAAAACAAGCATTTTAGATATGCCTTATAAAGACATATATTCGGCTAAAGAGCTTGAAGTTATTGCAAAGGCTAAATATATCTTCTTTGACACAGAAAATGAATTTTTTGCGCTTATGAAGTTCAGACCGCAAACAAAAGTAGTAAGACTTTATAGAGAAACATTCCCGATTGAGTGTTTCGGAGTTGAGGATATTGAATACGGAAAACGCAGTGATTTCAGATTGAAATCTAAAATTTTCAATGCAAATTGCAGCGTGTTTCCTGTTGCGGGTAAAGGTCTTGTAAGTGTTTTTGAAAAGTCATTTAAGAATGCCGACAAGGCAATTAAGCCTTTGGGTGTTCCTTGCTGTGACCTATATTATGATAAAGAGTTTATTGAAAATGCACAGAAAAAGATTACAAAATTCAATTCTCAAAATAAAAAGGTGATTTTATATCTGCCGAAGATTGATGACTCTAAAAATTCTACATTTGATTTTGTCGATATTGATTTACTTAAACAGCGTTTAGCTGATGATTATATTTTGCTTATCAAAAGCAGTGAAGAAAGCAAATTTGTTTCATTGTTTGCTGCTGATAATAATGATTTTTGTGCCTTGCTCGATGAAAGTATTTCTGTAAGAGAAGCTATTTGTGCAAGTGATATTGTTATCGGTGATTTATCGTCGGAAATTATGGAAAGCTTTGCTGCTGAAAAAGATGTTGTAATTACCGGAGATTATAAATCGTCAAAATACAGTGAGTTTGGAAGTAAAATTGCAGAAATGTTATTGCCGTTTACCGCAAATGATACTTATGAGCTTGTTGGAATGATTTTGTCGGTTGACAAACAGGATAAATCGGTTTATAGTAAAATTGCCGAAGATTATTTCGGCGGTTGTAAAAACGGAAGAAGTTCAGAAAGCATTATAGCTTTTTGATTGTGAAAGAAGGATTTATTAAATGTATAAAAATACAGGAAGAAAAATCAAAGGATTTTCAATATTTTTTGCATGGGCATTTATTGCCGCCGCTTGCCTTTTTGCGTTTTATCGATTGTTTTCAGGAAAAATGGATGCTGAAAATATTATGATTTCAATAGGAATTATAGTCGGCGGCAGTCTTATCGGACTTTTTGCTTCATGGTTTATGTATGGTTTCGGCGTTATTGTTGAAAAAAATGAAAAAATGAGCGACGACCTTGAAACAGTAATTTTAACGGTTGATGAGCTTTCATCAAAATTGGATAAGCCAAAGCCGATTAAGCAATATAAAAATAATAATGATAAAAATTCCGAAGAGGATATTCCGCTTGAGAATTTTAAGCTTCCTGATTCAAGAGAAGAGCTTTTTCGCTCGCAAATGAAAAAACTGAAAAAAGATTATGAAATGAGCCGTATTACATATGATGAATACGAATCAGGCAAGCGAAAGCTTGAGCAAAAATACAGATAAAAAAACAAAAAGCGCTTATGGTGTTATCCATAAGCGCTTTTAACTTTTTGTAATCAGTTAAACATTGTTGACATTGGTTTGTCAGTATAAATTCTCTCAATTGCTTCAGCAAATACAGGAGCAACAGGAAGCATTGTGATTTTAGGTGATTGTTTCATTTCGGTAAGAGGAATTGTATCAAGAAGGACAACCTCTTTTAATACTGAAGCATTAATTCTCTCAATAGCAGGACCTGAAAGCACACCGTGAGTAGCACAAGCAGAAACTTCGGTAGCACCGCCGATTTCTACAATAGCTTTAGCCGCATTGCAAAGAGTACCTGCGGTATCAATCATATCGTCAACAATGATACATTTTTTACCTTTAACATCACCGATGATGTTCATAACTTCACAAACATTTGCTCTTTGACGGCGTTTATCAATAATAGCCAAAGGAGCGTCAACTCTTGCAGCAAAGTTGCGGGCTCTTGTAACAGAACCTAAGTCAGGTGAAACAACTACTAAATCGTCTTTATCAGTATATTTCTTATCAAAATAAGGGGATAAAATCGGCACACCCAAAAGATGGTCAACCGGAATATTGAAAAATCCCTGAATCTGTGCTGCATGAAGGTCCATAGTGAGAACGCGGTCAGCGCCTGCAGTTGTAAGAAGGTCAGCGCAAAGCTTTGCTGAAATCGGATCTCTTGCTTTAGCTTTTCTGTCTTGTCTTGCGTAGCCAAAGTAAGGAATAACAGCTGTGATTCTTCCTGCTGATGCGCGTTTCATAGCATCAATCATAATAAGAAGCTCCATAAGGTTTGTGTTTACAGGAGCGCAGGTCGACTGAACGATAAATACATCAGATCCGCGAACGGATTCATTGATTGAAATAGCAATTTCGCCGTCTGAAAAATGTTTTACCTCAGCTTTGCCAAGCTTAAGACCTAAGCAATCAGCCATTTGCTTTGCAACCGGCACATTAGAGTTACAGGTGAAGATTTTAATGTCTTTTCCGTGAAAATTCATTGTTTTGTCCCCTTTGTTTTGTTTAAGATATAATTTGTATATGTAATTTAACAACGACTACCGAAAGAGCTTTTCGGCACGTTTGTTTAATTCTTCTAACTGTTTCGGGTCGTTTGCGCCCAATATTACATCAGGTGTTTCGGCAACATAAGAGTTTACCGGTAAACCTTCCGAAATAGCGATTTTAATCGTATCTGTGAGGTAATATTCATTTTGCGCATTGTTGTTGGTTATTTTATTGAGCAGTCTGTGAAGCTCGCAGCCTTTAAACCAAAATGCACCGGAATTAACCTCGTTAATCTGTCTTATTTCGTCAGAAGCATCTTTATACTCAACGATTTCGGCAATTTTACCGTTGCGTTTTACAATTCTTCCGTAAGCTGCAGGGTCATCAAGCTTTGCAGTAATAACCGTAACTGCATTGTTCTCGCTTTTATGAAGCGCCAATGCATTACCAATGGTTTTTTCATCCATAAAAGGAGCGTCACCGCAAACTATTAAAATATTGCCGTCTGAATGAGCTTTAATAAACTCATCAGCCTGCATTACTGCGTGACCTGTTCCTAACTGTTCAGTCTGAACGACTGTTTTAATTTCATCATCAAGATGAGCTCTTAAAACATCGGCTTTATAGCCGATAACAACGCATATATCATCACAGGATTTTTTAGCGGATTCAATTACATAGTCAACCATAGGTTTTCCGAGAACTTCGCACATAACCTTTGGTTTTTCGGTTTTCATTCTTGTGCCTTTGCCGGCTGCAAGAATAACCGCACCGTTTTCAGAAGCCATAAAAATGTTTCCTCTCTAATATTAATATTATCTCATTTTACGACAGTTTTTTCAATGGTAAAAATCTATAAAATCAAATTTCTACATAAGCCATAAAATCGTACAAATAAATTTGTACGATTTTGTAAGCTTTTTACACATCCCATTTAAAAACAGTTTTAAACGGAGTGGTCAAATCATTACCGAATACGCGTATTATGTCTTTAATAGACTTAACCGGTTCATCTTCGCTGATAATGATTTTTATTCTTTTTTGGAAGTCCTCAGTTTCCATAAGTTCAACCGCTTTTTCAAAGTCAGCTCTGCCTGAACGGGAAGAACCGATGAAAGTAAGACCTTTTTCGAGTACATCTCGAGTGTTTATAGCAACTTTGTTTTCAGAAACGCCCATAAGCATTACTGTACCCTGTGGGTTAATATATCTGATAATATCATCAATTGCATAAGCTGAGCCCTCACCGCCGCAACATTCAAATGCGTGGTCAATGTGGAAATCTTCAGGAAGGCTGTTTGCGAAATAAGCACCGTCAACAAAAGAGAAGTGCTGTAATTTTCTGCCGTCCATTCCGACAACATAAAGCTTTGAATTAGGGAAGCGCAATTTCAAAATATTAGCAACCGAATAAGCAAGCGAGCCATCGCCCCAAATACCGATTGAGTCGCGTATTTCGTGAGCTGCCAAATCAAAACGAGTAGAAGCATGAACGCCAACGCTGATAAATTCAGTTATAGCGGCTATTTCATCAGGTACTCCGGTGTAAGGCACAACTCGGTCAACAGGTAAATCAACAAATTCACGCATAAATCCGTCATGGCCTGATGATAAGAAGTAGGAGCCTTTATCATAATTTTCAAAGATAACAGGATTTTTGCGAATAGGTGTATTCGGAATCATGACAACCTTTTGACCTTTTTTGAATGTGCCGGTAGGGTCATATTCAACGATACCGCAGCATTCGTGAATAAGTGCCATAGGAAGTTTTTTGTTAAGCACTTTAATATCACGCTGTCCTAAAAAATAACGCTGGTCAGCATGGCAAAGCGCCATAAAGTTCGGTCTGATAATTACTCTGTCTGAATTAAGGTCCAAATCAGTAAATTTTATAGAAAATACTTTCGGACTTACAAGCTGATAAACATAATTAATCAATTTTAATTCCTCCAACCATAGCTTGAGCAATCTTGTAATCGCTTACAGTTGTGATTTTAATATTTGAAACCTCACCTTCAACCATATAGACAGGGTGATTTTTAACAATGCAGATTTTGCAAGCATCGGTTAAAATAGCTTTTTCATCTTCGGTAAGTTCAGAATAAAGCTGTTTTAAAACGCTGATTTTGAATGACTGCGGTGTTTGACCCTGATACATTATTTTACGGTCAGGGATTGATTTGATAAATTCACCGTCGTCAGATTCAACGATTGTATCAATAGCTGAAGTAACAGTATCAACTGCGCCGTATTTAATGGCAGCGTCAATGTTTTCGTTAATCATACGCTGTGTGACAAAAGGTCTTACAGAGTCATGAGTAACAATAATATTATCTTCATTTTCACCGAAGTTTTTCTCAATATCATCAATAATATTGAAAATAGTTGAATTACGGTCGGTACCGCCTGCAACAACATGAATATTGTCAGCGGCCTTGTCACCGATATATTTTTTGATCAAATCTTTTGTATGTGTTACCCAATCAGGATGAACACCGAGATAGATATGGTCAAGTCTTGTACAAAGTTTGAATTTTTCCAATGTGTGAACAATAATAGGTTTATCTCCTAAATCCAAAAATTGTTTCGGCATATCGGAAATGTTCATTCGGGAGCCGACGCCGCCAGCTAAAATTGCACCAAATATCATTTGTTTTTTCCTCCGTTTATAAAATAGTATTTTCCTTTATAATTTATATATGAATTGTCGGTATCGACAAATTCAAGCTCATGATGACAGTCTCGCTCTTCTTCGGGCGGCAATGTCATATAATCGCCGAAAGCTTTTGACAAGTAGTCATCATAGCCTTTCGGCACAGGCATTTTATCGCCTT
>JBJEIS010000076.1:0-15825 GCA_051877275.1 Acutalibacteraceae bacterium
ATGACTCATATAGATTAACAAGTTTATCACCGTATTGTTTTAGGGTATCAAACTCTATGTTTTTGCAGTTTTCATAGTATTTTGCCAGTCTTTTTTTGTCATTATAAAGACTGTTGATTTTTTCTATAAGTTCATCTTTATTACCGCTTTCAAACAACTCACCTGTTTCTCCGACTTTTATAAGCTCCGGTATGCCGCCGATATTGGCACCGAGTACCGGTGTGCCGTACATCTGGCTTTCCATTACCGAAAACGGGCAGTTCTCATACCATTGTGAAGGGTAAATACTGAAAAGCGCTTTTGATATAAGCTCTTTTAAATCATCACCTGTAACAAAGCCGAGATTTTCGATATTATCAACTCCGCTTATCTCATTTTCAAGCGGTCCTGTACCTGCAAATTTAAACTTAATTTTCGGTAATGCTTTACAAGCCTCAATCAAGGTATCTATGCCTTTTTCATATGAAAATCTGCCGAAATACAGTACATAATCATCTTTTTCTGCATTAACATTGCTGTCAACATCAATAAAATTATGCATTGCAACCGTTTTTTCAGCGAATAAAGGATTAGAATCCATCTTATTTTTCATAAATTCTGAACAACAGATAATTCTATCAATATATTTATAGGCTTTATTAATCTTATTCCAAAAATACGCTTCCATCATGCCGATTGCGCTCTTAGCAGTCGAGCCGTGAATGCACTTGCCCTTTATACAATTAGAAAATTTACCGCCGACACATTTTTCACAATTCTCGCCGTTTTGAGGATTATTCATCATATGATTAGGACAGATAAGTTGATAATCATGTGCGGTATAAACAATTTTACACCTATGCCCTGTTTGCTTTTTCCACTTTTCAATCTCAAGAATCACAGAAGGTGTTAGCTGATAATTAAAATTATTGAGATGCACAATATCAGGTGCGAAATCATCAAGTACCGAACGAATTTTTTTACGCGCATCACTCGAATATATAGTTTTTATCGGATATGCAAGCTTTGAAAGCTTTGAGCCATTGTGAAAATCCATATCCGATGTATAAGCATTCACAGCATTTTCTACACAACGACCTTCGTGTTCCATACCAAAGTATTGAACCTCATGCCCGGCTTCTTTTAAAAAATCACCTAATTTAAAGATATAAGTTTCTGAACCGCCGTTAGGATAAAGAAACTTATTAACCATTAAAACCTTCATTTAAAACATACTCCATCAATTACTGTAAAGTGCAATTGTCTTGTCTACAACTTCATCCCAATTATACTTTTTCATAATAAACTCTGTTGCTTCATTCTTGTATTTTTGAACTAAATTTGAATCATCACAAAGCATTTGCAGCTTATCTCTTAAATCAGACGCATCGCTTTTTTTAAATATAACCCCATTATTTTCAACAACATCTACACATTCAGGTATATCAGATACCAGACAACAGTTTCCGTAGCTCATTGCCTCTAACAAACTTAAAGGCATTCCTTCTAAATCAGACGGAAGAGTATAAATATAAGCATTACTGAAAAGCTCCTGTTTAACTTTTCCCTCAACAAATCCGGTAAAAACAATTCTGTCGTCACCACGAGCCGCTTCTTTCAATTCCTCCAAAAATCTATCAGTATCAGAACTTCCGCCGGCAATCACCAATTTTTTATCGGTTTTAACCTGTTTAAAAGCGTCAATTAAATATCTTTCACCCTTTTCGGGAACGATTCTGCCAAGATAAAGAATATAACCGTTCTTTTCAAGCCCCCACTGTTTTTTTATATCATCAGCTTCTCTTAAATCAGCTTTAATCACACCATTCGGAATAAAACAAGTTTGCCTGTTATAAGTTTTCAAAAAATACTGCTGAACGCCGGTTGACAAAACAATAATTTCATCGGCATATTTAACAGCATTTCTCTCTCCCATCATTATATAGGCAGAAGCGAGTTTTCCCCATTTAGCTCTCTGATGATCCAATCCATGAACCGTAACCACAACTTTTTTACCGAAAAGTTTAGGCAGCCAGCACATAAAAGCAGGACCTTCTGCATGAAAATGAACAACATCATACTTTGAAAATGCGCAACAAATCGCTCCAAAAAAAGAAGAGGTTATTGCCGCAAGGCCTTTGAATTTTATTGTCAAAACTGATTTAAGCTTAACACCCTTATAATTATGCAGCTTCTCGCCGTCAAACTCTTTTCCGCTGACATGATGGCCTGAACGGTTATAACAAGTCACTTCATACCCCTTTTTAACCATTCGGGTACTAAGTTCTTTAACTACAACCTCAATGCCTCCCTCGCATGAAGGAATGCGCTTGTGGCCCAGCATTGCTATTCTGATTTTTTTATTCACTTTGTGCGCACTCCCTGATTTTTAACCTATTTGAAATCTAAGCCCTTATTTATCAATAAATCCCATTTGCAATTATTAATTATGCAAATGGGATAGTTTTTATAAAACTATTTTTCATATTAACATCCGGTAAATTTAAAAACCGCCTTAATAGTCATAAATATAATTTTGATATCAGTTAAGCAAGACATCTCATCAATATATTTTAAATCAAGTTCAACCCATTTGTCAAAAGAAATATGATTCCTTCTTGAGCACTGCCAATAACAAGTTAAACCGGTTTTTACCGCCAGCCTTTTTCTATCTCGCTGGGTATACTGTTCTACCTCGTTAGGCAAAGGTGGTCTCGGACCTACTATGCTCATATCCCCCTTTAAAATATTAACTAACTGCGGCAATTCATCAATACTTGTCTTTCTGATAAACTTTCCGATTTTGGTAATTCTCGGGTCATCTTTGATTTTAAAAACAGGACCATCGGCCTCATTTGCATCTTTCAAACTTGCAAGCTTACTTTCAGCATCAAAACACATAGATCTGAATTTATACATAACAAATTCTCTGCCGTCTTTGGTAACTCTGACTTGTTTAAAAATCGGAGAATGAAAATCCTGTAAAAAAATAATCAAAGACACTACTAAAAAAAGCGGAGACAAAATAATCAACGCAACTAATGATGAAAAAATATCAAAAACTCTTTTAGAAAATAAATAACCTTTTCTTTTTGATAAGTCAACTGTATATTCTTTTTTATCTGAAACTATATGTAATTCATCAAAACTTTTTTCAACAGTATTTTGTTCGCTCACGCTATAACCCCAAATTCAAACAAATAAACAACAAATTCGAATATAACTATTCGACAATTATTAAATCTATTATACAAAATTATGACTTAAATGTCAACAAAATCAGCCTTTTATTTTTAAAATAAATAGACATTAATAACATCTTTTGCCATATTGGAATTATGTACCATAGATTATTACTTATTTTTACTTATAAAATACTTTATTTGGAATTTTTAATTATAGCATCAATAATTCTTTTATGTTTTTCTTTCAAATTATTCCTGTCAAACAATGCAAAATCATCACCGTCATCCCACCAAAAACAAGGCATATAGTAATTATAAGCAGTGCTTACCAAATATTCTGCATAGCTTGTTCTTGCAGATTCGTTTCCTTTATCAACCGCGCCGAATTCACCGATAATTACAGGAATCCCGAGTTGACTAAAGCGTTTATTTATCTGAGAAAGGCAGGAAACTATATACTGTTTTTCCTCCTCTTTTCCCCATGCGTTTGCCTTTGATTCATCAAAGCAAAAACTACTTGGTACATAAACATTTACTTTTGCAATTAGACGGTTTTTAACAACATCTTTAGGTGCTTTAAAACCATTCAAAGAATCGCTGTCAATGAAAGAACCGTAAGTGCTGATAATCAAGTGACGTTTTTTATTATTACCGCCTGTATTTCGAACGGTTTTTACAAATAATTTATTAAGTGTATTTGTATTATCAATATCGCTTCGCTCAGGCAAAGACTTATCGTTTTCTGCTTTTAAAAGCTCACCTACTGCCTCAAAAAGCAAGTGGTCATTATATTTTTTAAATCTTTCGGCAATACTTTTCCACATTGCTGTAAAAATTGATTTTGTTGAATCAAAATCAATACTGTCAGTAGTAAGCCAACTTTGGTCATTTTGTGAATTGATTATGCAATACATATTTTTGCTTAAAACCATATTGACCACTTCTTCAACACGAGCCATCCATTGTTCGTCAATAACGCCGTTTTCATCCATATGTTCAGCCCATGAAACCGGAAGTCTTACCGCCTTGAATCCCGCATTATAATACAAATCAATCAGTTCCTGAGTTATAACAGGGTTACCGTAATAGGTTTCATATTCCTCAACCGATTTTTCGCCGCCGAGTCCGTTTGCATTGAGAGAATCGCCTAAAACAATACCTGCATTAATCTCTTCAAGCAATTGCGAAGATGTTATGTTACGCATATCAGAAGTCTGTTTATATGTTTTGCGTTTGCCGGTTCTCGCAACTGTAGTTTCGACAGTTTCAATTTGTGTTTCAGTTTGTGTTTCGCTCTCAGTCTCGGTTTCGGTTTGTGACGCAGTTGTATTCGGAATAACCGAGGTAGCCTGTTGAAATGCAGTATTATAGACCTTTTGCGAGGTGGTTTGATTATTATCTTTTTCATCACCGCCGCAAGAAGCGGAAACAACCAAAATTAAAAAGCATAACAAAAGTGCAATAAATTTCTTCATAAATAATTTTCCTTAAATTAAAATAAATTATAATCCAAGACAATCGTAAACCAAATCACGAACCACATAGTGATTTGCATATCCTTCATCCCAGCCTAATACATGGCATCCGATAAAAATAGCAAGGTCATTATCAACATCAACCAAATTAAAAGCACAAGCAGCGCTGTCCCAGCCAAATTCTCCGATTGGGCTTCTCGAATCATTGTTATCAATCAATGTTCTGACACCGAGTCCGTAACCGTAGCCTTGATCTTTCTTGAAAAAATCTTTTAAAAGCTCATCGTTTGTCAAATAATTTTTACGCATTTCATCAATGCTTTCTTTACTCAAAAGATGATAACCGTCAGACGAAACGCCGTAATTTGCCAAAGCAGCGACAAATTTTATGTAATCATCAGAAGTGCTGATTAAACCCGCACCGCCGCTTTCAAATTCATCAGTCAAAATGAAAATATTCTCTTTCGGTTCATTACGAAACTTTTTATTTTTCCAATCATATCTGTACTGCGGCCACATTTTTTCTTTAACTTCCGCCGTTAATTTAAAAGTAGTATCGTTCATTCCGAGCGGAATAAAAATATTTTTGCTCAAATACTCTGAAAATTTCATTCCGCTTACAACTTCAATAATAGCGCCGATAATATCAAGACCGAAGCCGTAACAAAATCTTGTGCCGGGTTCAAAATAAATGCTGTCTTTTGCAAGCGCCTTAATTATATCCATTGTTGAAGCAGATTTGTTTTGAGAAGCCTTTGTAATATTTTCTGCATCAAAATCATACCCATAACCGCTTGTCATGGTCAAAAGATGTCTTACCGTCATTGTATTTTTAGCAGGCACTTTATCTTTGCCGATATATACTGTTTCATATTCAGGAATATATTTTGCAACAGGCGCATCAAGATCTAATTTGCCTTCCTCTACCAATCGCATAGCAGCTGAAGCTGTTATAACCTTTGAACATGAATAAAGGAAAAAAGGCTCATTGCTTTTAATCGGTGTTTTACCGTCTTCTCTATAACCGAAAATATTTTTATATACAACATCGCCTTTATAATACACCGAAACGCTGGTTAAAGGTGCTCCTTCCTCCTGCATTTTTTTCATATGGGAATCTAATTTTTGAAAATTCATAACTACACTCTCCGATTTTGCAAAATAATACGGCAAAATCTTTTAAATTTTACCGCAATTTTTTTATTATTTAATTTTACCACATATCGTTTAGCAAAACAAGAGAAAAAACAAACATTACTCAATAATTTTATACAAAAGAGAAGCGTCGTCCTTTTTTACTACGTCTTTTACATCGGTAACTTGAGCCTTAAAAGGCTTCTGACCGAAATTAATTTCAATAACATCACCGATTTTTACATCATAAGACGCTCTTTGTGCTTTACCGTTAATAATAACTCTGCCTGCATCGCAAGCCTCGTTTGCAACTGTTCTGCGTTTAATAATTCTTGAAACCTTTAAATATTTATCTAATCTCATCAATCTTCCTCACAAAATCCAAAGCATGTGCCGTCAAGACAAAGACTTTCTCTATATTCCTCTTTTTGATTTGCAAAACAGTCTTCTCTTTCTTCACATCTTGAACACAACTTATTTTTTACATTGTTAAGCAATTTTTCATATTCATCGCGATTTAAAATCACAACTTCTTCTTCAACGAATTCATTTATATTTGAAACAGAAAGATGAATTTCTTTTATCTCTTCAAAAATATAATAAGGACTTACGCAGTTTTTTTCAAAAAGCTTGCGTATTTTTATAAATTTATGATTATAAGTATCAAGCAAAACAGAAAATTCATCAACAGAATTAATACCGTTTGGATATAAAAAATATTCGTCGTCAATATTTAATACCTTCATTTAAGTTTTCTCCTTTTAAAAAACGAAGCGACCGATAAACTGCGGCCGCTTCGATAAATAATTATTCAAATTATTTTACAGCATCTTTGAATGCTTTACCAGCTTTGAAAGCAGGAGCTTTTGAAGCAGGAATCTGGATTTTTTCTTTTGTTTTAGGGTTGATACCTGTTCTTGCAGCTCTTTCTTTAACTTCGAATGTACCGAAACCAACTAAAGAAAGTTTGTCGCCGGCTTTCATAGCCTCAACAACTGTGTCTACAAATGCAGCAACTGCAGCGTCTGCGTCTTTCTTTGAGATACCAGCTTTTTCAGCAACTGATGCTACTAATTCTGTTTTGTTCATTTTAAAATTCCTCCAAATTTATTGAATTTAATTTTTATTTCAAAGACATATAGCCTCTAAAAACCTTTTTTCTTAACCTCGTCCCAAAGAGCGTCTAACTCCTCCAAGGTTGATTCTTTCATATCAATGTTACGCTCATTCGCCAATTTTTCCAAAGCTTCAAATCTTGAAATAAACTTATCGGTGGCACGATTTAAAGTTTCTTCAGCATCAAGCTTTAAAAATCTTGAAACATTGACTACTGCAAAAAGCAAATCACCGAGTTCTTCGGAAATGCTCATAGGGCAACCGTTTTCGATAGCCTCTTCGAGTTCAGCTAATTCTTCGCCGACTTTAAAAAGAGGTTCATAAACATCTTCCCAATCAAAATTTGCTTTACCCGCACGTTTTTGTACCTTTGCCGCACGCATTAATGCAGGAAATGCCGCAGGAACACTCTTCAAAGTATCTGTATAACTTTGTTGTCCCTTTTCTTCCATTTTAATTTTATCCCAATTATCAAGCACTTTTTCAGAAGTATCAGCCTTGACATCGCCAAAGATATGAGGGTGTCTTAAAATAAGCTTTTTACAAATACCATCGGCAACATCGGATAAATTAAAACCGCCCTTCTCGACCTCCATCTGCGTATGAAACACAACCTGCAAAAGAACATCGCCGAGCTCTTCTTTCAATCCGTCGTTATCATCGTTATCAATTGCGTCTACAACCTCATAGACTTCTTCTAAAAAATTATTTCTGATAGAATCGTGGGTCTGCTCCTTATCCCAAGGGCAACCATCCTCACTGCGAAGAATTGACATAATTCTTACAAGATCATCTACATTATAATTTTCTTTAAATTCAAAGTCTTTAATCATTATGATAACTCCTTGAACGGATCGTGTATAACCATTTTATACGATTACTTAAAATATTTCAAGTGATTTTTTATTATTTTATCGTAATTTTTGTAAATTTTTATTAAAAATAAGAATTTTTTATTGTTATGTTAACCAAAAAACGAAATAATCATATTAATAAGCACATCTTCTTCGAGCTTATTAGCTGTTCTATATTCTTTTGCCGCTGACTCATCAGCATCATCAGAAAGCTTTCTGATTGATAAAAACGGCATTTGCATTTTATAACAAACCGATGCAACTGCGGCAGATTCCATATCACAGCAGCCGCCGTTAAACTTTTTAACTATATACTCTTTCTTTTCGGTTGAGCTTACGAACATATCGCCTGTTACAAAAACACATGGTTTTAAAAACGAAAATTTATCAGTAAATCCTTCATACAATTCTTTATCCGGCTGATAAATATACTTTGGCTGAGGTTTAACACCGAGGTCATAGCCGAGCGGAGTTAAATCAAAATCGTGCTCAACAAATTCCGTTCCGATAACAATATCATTTTTATATACATCTTTTATAGCGCCCGAAAGTCCGAAATTTATAACACAATCAGGTTTTTCATTGCAAATGAGCGCAGCGGTGGCTCCTGCTGCATTAACTTTGCCGGTACCGCAAAGCACCGCAACAATTTTATTTCCCTTAAATGTTTCAAAAGAAACTGCTTTATCACCGCAAAGGCTAAACTCTTTGCCACTGTACATTTTACTTTTTTCCTCAATAGGAGAAAACTCTAAATCATCGGCAATAACAAGTCCTATTTTCATAATTAATAAACCTTTCTTTTTAAAAAACAAAATGGCTACTTATAAAAAATAGCCATTTTGAATAAAGTCTTAAAATTTATAATTTTTCGCCGCATTTTGCGCAAAATACTGCTTCTTCAGGATTTTTAAAATTACACTTTTTACAAACTTTATTTTTCTTTTGAGCATCAATCTGAGCTTCCAAATCTTCAAGCTCGGTAAATCTTCCCTCAATTGACTCAATAATTTCCTTGAAGTCCTTTACTTCCTCATCCGAATCCTTTACAGATTCAAAATAAAGTCTGCCGAGAGTTTCAAAATCCTTTGACAAATCAGAGTTTACCTGCGAAACCTTAATTTTAAGTTTTTGCAACGAAACAACCTCATTAGTCTTTTTAGCCGCAACATCAAAAGCGTCTTTAGCTTTTACAACAGCATCTTCAAAAAATCCCATTAATAAAACTCCCTTTCTGTTAAATAGTTTATTATATTATAACTAAAAATATCCGCAAAATCAACCCTTTTTAAAATATGTCACAAAATATTAACTTTTAAGCCACATCAGCACACCCTCGCCGCGTTTTCACAAAAAAATCATTCATATTTGAAAAAGCAGTAAGGCATATTTTACTTAAAAAAATCATATACTTTTTGTTTTCGGTTTATCATTTCTTTAAAACCGTTTATATATTCATAAGGATATTTGTAATTAAACACACGCTCAATACGGTCACCGTCGACCAGCTTTGTAGAACCGCCTGCTCCCAAAGCCAATATTGTTTGAACCTCTTCCATAATAAAAATATTATACAAAGACTCAAAGCCCGGCTTTGACCAGCCGACATTTTCGTTATTACCCGCCATTTTGCTCTGGCGGTACATATAATACGGCTTATAGCCGCCAGCATACAGAGTTTCGTGAGAATATCCCAACATATCCGAAACTACTTTTCCCTCAGGGTTATACTGCGCGTCGCCCTTGTAAACAAGCGTTGACGAACGCTTTACAGAAAGGCAATGCACCGTTACACAAGCAGGCGATAAATCTGCAATTTTTTCAATCGTATCGCAAAAAGAATCATAATCATCGCCCGGCAAACCCGCAATTAAATCAGTATTGATATTATCAAATCCAACACCAACCGCCATATTATAAGCATCATAAAAATCTTCTGCGGTGTGATTTCTTCTGACAATTTTCAAAACATCATTGTTCAAAGTTTGCGGATTAACTGAAATTCTGGTTGCACCGCCGTTTTTGATTGCAAGCAATTTTTCTTTTGTGATAGTATCCGGCCTGCCGGCTTCAACAGTAAACTCAAGCAAATCAGATGTATCAAAATACTTATTAACCGCTTCCATGATTACGCTTAACTGATCTGCTTCCAAAACAGTCGGAGTGCCGCCGCCTATGTAAACTGTTTGAAGCTTCAAATCTTTTTCATCTGCAATTCTTGCAGTAAATCTTATTTCTTTTAAAAGATGCTCAATATAATCGGGTATCAGTTTTTTTGATTTTTCTATATCATGAGAAATAAAAGAGCAATAAGAACAACGCGAACGGCAAAACGGAATTGATATATAAAGGCTGAATGAATTTTCTTTCTTTTTCTTCAAAATTTTATTCTGAAAATTAACTATATCATCTGCCATTTTAAACTTTTCATCAGAAACAAGCAGTTTATTCTGCAAATAGTCTTTCGCATAATCATAGCCGTATTTTGCAGTTAAGTTTCGCAAAAGCTTTGTAGGTCTTACTCCTGTCTGTATGCCCCATTTCGGAATATTTCCCGTTACATTGCTCAAAATTTCAAAAAGCATTTTACAAAGCACACGCTCTGCTTCAAAATCAGCGAATGCATATCCCTGCTTTTGATAAAATCTGCCGAAAATTCTAACCGAAACCGAAAGTGACAGATTATATTTAAAAACAGTGATTTTTGCAAAATCGCCTTCTATCGGCGAAACCTTTTCTTCTGGGAAAAAAAGCTGTATTATATTTTCAATCTCAAATTTATAATCGTTGCCTACTAATTCAAGCTTTATCATATATACCTCGAAAGTGGATTAAAATTTCTTTCATCTTTAAGAGTGGTTGTTCCCTGATGCCCGGGTAACATAAGATAATCGCCCTCTAATTGCGTTAGCTTATAAAATGAATCTATAATTTGTGAAAAGCTTCCGCTATGAAAATCTGTTCTGCCGTACGAACCCTGAAAAATAGTGTCGCCACAGAAAATAATGTTATCACAAAGATAACAAACCGACCCGTCGGTATGTCCAGGTGTATAAATAACCGTAATGATTTTGTTGCCGAACTCAATTACATCACCGTCATTAACTGCAATATCTATATCTTCGGCAATATATTCTTCATCATAGCAACCCAGTGCATTATGCAAATTAGACTTTGGATTTTTAAGTCGCTCACTCTCATTGATATTGGCAACAATTTTTGCCCCTGTAAGTTCTTTAACTTTATGAAGCGCCATAATATGGTCAGCGTGAGCATGAGTTAAAAGAATATATTTTATATTTGATTTTTTTACTTCATCAATTAATTTTTCTGACGCAAAAGCAGGGTCGATAATTACAGATTCATTTGTTTCTTCATCGGTAAAAATATAGCAGTTAGTGCTAAGAGGCCCTATTTCAAAAGTTTTTACTGACATTACATTCCTGTCCTTTCAATTGAATAAACACCGTTGATTTTTGAAAGCTTATTAATAATATTTTTAAGATGCTCAAGGCTTTCAATGCTGACGGTAATAGTTGTAATACAGTTTCCGTCTTTAACCTCTCTGGCGCTGATGCTGTGAAGTGCAAGACGCATATTTGCAATTTCCATTGCAATATCCGCAACCATCTGCGGACGGTCAATAGAATGTATTGTAAGAGTTGACTGAAAACTCTCATCCTTTTTGCCTGTCCATTTTACTCTTATCCAACGCTCAGGCTGTTCGCATTTCGTCATATCTCGCGGAACATTGCTACAATCCCTTTTATGAACAGAAATACCGTGACCTCGGGTTACAAATCCGATAATCGGATCTCCCGGCAAAGGACTACAGCATTTTGCAAGCTTAACAAGACAATTATCGGTACCGTCAACCGTAATAATACCGTCATCGGTTTTTGACTCTTTAATAAGATTTTCAATATTCGGTGTTTCGGCAGGTCTTTTAGAATTTTTATAATTCTCTTTTATTCTAGGAATAAATCTTGAGAAAATCACACCGCCGTAACCGATTGCGGCATATAAATCCTCAACCGTTTTAAGCCCCTGCTTTTCAGCAATACGAAGCATAGCTTCTTCATTTTCTTCATCGGTAAGCGTAATATAATTTCGCTTTAATTCACGCTCAACCTCAGCTTTGCCGCGTTCGATATTTTCAGGGCGTTTTTCTTTTTTAAACCAGGTGCGGATTTTGCTTTTTGCTTCACTTGTTTTAACAATATTAAGCCAATCTCTGCTCGGTCCGTGCGGCTGAGAAGTTGTTAAAATATCAACAACTTCACCTGTTTTTAATTTATAGTCAATAGGCACAATTCTTCCGTCAACCTTTGCGCCGACCATTTTGTTGCCTACTGCGGTATGAATGGCATAAGCAAAATCAATAACGCAGGAGCCGACAGGAAGGTTAATTACATCGCCTTTTGGGGTAACGACAAAAACGTCGTCCTGTGTTAAATCGGTTTTAATTGTATTTACAATCTCTTGAGGATTATCGCTTTCTTTTTGATTTTCAAGCAGATGACGCACCCAATTAAGCCTCTTATCAAAATTCGGGTCCTCTTTATTAACTCCGCTTTTATATTTCCAATGTGCAGCGATACCGAGTTCAGCGGTTTCATGCATTTCCCAAGTTCTTATCTGCACCTCAAAAGGTATGCCCTCACGCGGCAAAACAGTTGAATGCAGCGACTGGTACATATTTGGTTTAGGTGTTGATATATAGTCTTTAAATCTTCCCGGAATAGGGCGGAACATATCGTGGATATAACCGAGAATGTTGTAACAGTCAGCAACGGTATCGGTTATAATTCTTACTGCATAAACATCATAAATCTCTTCAAACGATTTACCCTGCATATACATTTTACGGTAAATTCCGTGAATAGATTTAACTCGTCCGTCAATTTTTATATTCGGAACAACATCTTTTAAACGCTTACCAATACGAAGAATGATTGATTGCAGATAATTCTGCTGTTTATCCTTTCGCATTGCAAGTGAATTTTCAATATCCTTATATGCAATAGGGTCAAGCACACGAATTGCAATATCTTCAAGCTCCTCCTTTACAGGACGGATACCGAGGCGGTGAGCAATAGGCGCATAAATTTCAAGCGTTTCTTTTGCAATATCACGGCGCTTTAATTCATTTTTATGCCCTTCGATTGTTCGCATATTATGCAGTCGGTCGGCAAGCTTTATAATTATAACCCTGATATCTTCTGACATAGCCAAAAGCATTTTTCGTATGTTTTCAGCCTGAGCTTCCTCACGGGAAACATAAGGAAGATTTGCGATTTTAGTCAGCGACTCGACAAGCATTGCTACATCCTCGCCAAACTCAGTGCGAACATCTTCAATAGTAACAGGAGTGTCTTCAACGACATCATGAAGCAACGCAGCAACAATCGAATCATTATCCATACCGAGGCCGATAATTATAAGTGCAGTTGCTATAGGGTGATTAAAATAGCGCTCGCCCGATTTACGAAACTGTCCTTCATGAGCCTTTTCACCGAACAAGTAAGCTTTTTTTATTTTTTCTATATCATATTCTTTGTTCTGTGCTTTTATAGCCTCAACAATATCATCAAAACTATACTCTCTAAAAGCCATATTAACTCCTCCTAACTAAATATTTTAAAAATTTCCGACTCTGACAAGTCTTTATGCTTTGCGTTTTCTAAAAGCTTTATTATATATTTTCCGTTAAACTTAACCGAAATAAATCCAAGTTCTGAAAAAATATCTAAAATTATTCTTGTTTTGAAAAAATCATCACTTTCAAAAACATACATAAGCGAAGCCTCATCAAGCTCCAATTCTCTTAAAGCTCTGATTTTTTTATAAACCGCGACCGCGTCGTCACGCGTTATTTTTTCGCAAATGCACTCTTCACCGAAGTATTTAAAATTCTGATAATCTCTTATTCTATCAAAAACTTCATCATTTTGATTTGAAAGCTTGATATCCTTTGCAATCAGCGAAAGACTTTCAACATCTCTGAAAACATTAATATCAATAGTCAAAGCAATATCTATTTTATCGCCTTTTTTAAAGCAAAAATCCTTTAATGAAGTAAAAAAGCTCATTATTTCAACTGAATTTTCGGAAGTACCGTCACGCGAAACCAAAAGCTTTAAATGTTTCCCGCCCGACAGTTCTTTTAAATCCAACAAAATCATATTTGTAAATGCAAAAACAGGAAGCGGATTTTTTTCGCCGAAAGGCTCAAGCCGACGCTGCGAATAAACATTATTTACAGAAACCAGCGCCGGATTTAATTTACAGGAAATATCAAGCGTAGGGAAAGGCATTTTAGGATAAAGCTTTTTAGCCGAAATACAAATTGCCTTTCGTGCTTTTTCGAAATTCTCCCGCTTTATCGTTATACCTGCGGCACCTGAATGACCACCAAAGCTTTCTGTAAACTCAGTATTTTGAGCTAAAATATCATAAATCGAAACTTCGCCGAAGCCCCTTGCGGAACCGTAAGCAAATTCATCTTCAAAAGAAAAAACAACAGCAGGTTTTGAAAACAAATTGCAAAGTCTTGACGCTACAATACCTATAACGCCGTTATGCCAGCCCTCTCCGCCTACTACCAAAACAGGCGCATTTTGAAGCAGTTCATCATTTTCAATCATCGAAAGCGCTTGTGATAAAATATCTTTCTCAAACTGCTGTCTTGTAACATTTGCGGCACAAAGCTCGTTTGCAAGCTCTTTCGCCTTAACATCATTCTCGCAAAGCAAAAGAGAAATTGCTTTTTGAGGATGCAAAACCCTGCCCGAAGCATTAATTCTCGGAGAAATACCGAAAGCAATATTTGTAGAGCTGAGTTTTTCAATATCAAGTCCTGCGGCATCTATCAGCGCGCTGACACCTGCGCGGGATTTCTGTTTAATAAATCTTATTCCATGCTTAACAAAAGTACGGTTATCACTGATAAGCGGCATCACATCGGCAATTGTTCCGATAGCTACCAAATCACCGTAAGCATAAAGCAAATCCTCAACAGGCGTATCGCTTATTACGCTGCAAAACATAAAAGCCACACCGACACCTGCGTAATCTTTAAATTCAGACGGGCAATCCGCTCTTTTCGGGTCAATTACGGCATAAGCGTTCGGTAATGTATCTGTCGGGAGATGGTGGTCGGTCACCACAACATCGATTTTATTCTCATTCGCATAATCAATGGCAGAATGTGCGGTTATTCCGTTATCTACCGTAATAATTAATTTAACACCTTCGTTTTTCAACTCATCAATTGCCTGAACCGAAATTCCGTATCCGTCATCACGTGCAGGGACTTTATATATAACATCAGCGCCGAGTTCTTTTAAAATGCTGAACATAAGCACTGTTGAAGTTATTCCGTCGCAATCATAATCACCGAAAACCGCGATTTTTTGCTTTTGCTCAATCGCGTTATTTACTCTATCGGCTCCCTTTTGCATATCTGCAAAAACATACGGGTCCTGGCAGATTATTTCATCAGATAAAAATTCATCAACTAAAAACGGGTCGGTCATTCCTCTGGTAGTCAATAAAAGCGCTGTAAATTTATCAATTTCACACTCTTGTGACAATTGAGCAGCCATTATTTTATCATAGTTTTGATAAACCCATTTTTTCATTTAAAATTCCGACCTTTTTAAAATATATATACATTAAAATGATACCATTTTTATTACGCTTTTTCAAGGATTTTTTTCATCTCTCCAAATGAAGTTTATGGGGAACATTATTTCACGCGACACCCTCACCGCCTTTCCGTTATATGCCTGTTTACACAGTCAGTACCTTTTTCTTGTCAAAAAGGTACAAAAAGACATTTAAGGGTAAACCCTTAAAAATCCCCTAAAATTAATATGTTGCATTGTTGCCCAAAATTGCAGCGTTATCTCATGCTAAATCGTCGAATGCTCTTTATTCGTCATTATGACAAAAGCTTAATAAACGCACAGCCTTGCTGACATTCGTCATAATGACTTCAAATAATAAAATTGAATAATATCAAACCCGGAGTTAATCTGTCATAGATTAACTCCGGGTTGCTTAATATCTTATTTTACT
>JBJEIS010000077.1:0-3718 GCA_051877275.1 Acutalibacteraceae bacterium
TCAACATCCCATTGAATACAATACATATTTAGCGATGAGAGCACATCTATAAGGTTGTTATCATAGTCGCCGTAAGGCGCTCTGAAAAGAGTAGGGCGTTTGCCGGTGATTTTTTCGATTTTGTCATTGCAGGCATTAATTTCTTCCGTCATCTTTTCGATTGACAACTGTGGCATATGCGGATGCGTGTTTGAATGGTTCATAATTTCGTGACCTGCATCGGAAAGTGCTTTCACAGATTCAGGGTATTTATCTACCCACTCGCCGACGACAAAAAATGTAACTTTAACATTGTATTTTTTAAATATTTCAATTAAATTTTCCGTATCCTCATTCCCCCACGGTGCATCAATTTGGGTACAAAATCTTTAAAAACGACGAAAGACACGAGAAGCTTTCAGCTTTCGTGCCTTTCCTTTATAATAATATACAGGATAAGTTTTGTCAAGAGAAATCTAACAGACTGATAGAATAAATCTCGGAGGTTATTCTCCGAGATTTATTCTATATACGGGTTTATTTGAATATTTTTGTGATTGTAATAAACCGAGCTTTTCGAATTTTAACACAAAACTGCGGATTGTCGCATATGCCGCGTCGCAGTAATCACGTTCAAGCTGCTTTGTTGTAAAGCCATCGGTTCCGTAAGCTGAAAGCACAAAATTAAATAACTTTTCTTCCTTTTTCGTGATTACACCGTCATTCAAAGCAGAATGAAACAAATCAAAAATTTGAATTTGATAGGCGTCAGGCTCGAGTTTGTTGTAAACATTCAAAGTGAAATACAAAATGAAAGGCGTAACATCAATTAGCCCACTGATTTCATAGTTGTCTTCAATTCGTGTGAATGCGTCGTAGTATGCTTTTCGGCTGCGTTCAATGTATGATGAAAACGGCACGAACATAGTAGAGGGGAAACCTTTTTGCACCAAGAACCACATATGAAGCAAACGGCTCATTCGTCCGTTGCCGTCAAAGTAGGGGTGCAAAAACGCAAAATAAAAATGGATTATACACGCTTTTATCAAGTCATTTGAATTATCTTCAGTATTAATATACTCGACAAATTTTCGCATATACTCGGGCAGAAGAGAATGATTGATGCCAGCGTGTTCAATTTTCGTACTTGCAATAAAAACTGAATCGTGACGATAAAAATTTCCTTGCTTTAATTTATTCTCATCATCTAAAAAATTGCCGATTGTCATATTATAAAGCTTAAAAATATTTTCTTCGGTAATTTCATTATCAACATCAGAAATAAATTCAAGCCCTTTTTTAAGCCCCATAATTCTATTTTCCTGCTCATCTTTCGGTGCAAGCCCACTGAAAATATTTCGTATACTGTTGCGTGAAAAATCTATATTTTCAATTTTTGCAGTAGAGTAAACTTCGTCCTGCATCGCTTTTAAACCATATTTTCGAGGTTGGTCTTTTATCAATATTTTCAATGCAGAGAAATTGATACCTGCCGATGTTTCAAGGTAAACTAATTCATTGCCCTTAAAGTCGCAAATTGGGATTTTTGTAAAACTATTTTGCTTCAAAAGTTCAACAAATTCTGCAACTTCCGCTTTTGAATATTTATATTCAAGTCTTTTTAGGTCGGTAAAATGCTTATCTGAGAGCATTTTCGAGAATTTAGCAATATCCATTGACAAATCAATCTCCTAACTGATACTAATTAGTATCAATATGTATCAGTTTATCATTAAGTAATTAAAAAGTCAATAATTTTTTAAAGACGCCTAAACCCCAATCAAAAAATCAATTCTATATAATTTTAAATATAATTATGTATTACAAAAACAAAAACTGACTTCGCTTGAAATGCGAAGTCAGTTTTTTGCTAAATACAAGTGGGTTTAGTTTTGTTTATAACGTTCTGCCCAGGTATCTACCTTTGATTTTAAATCTGTTGACAAGTTCTGATAGTCAGAAGCTGAATCGGTTTTGAACATATTTGCAACATAAGCTAACGAACGGGCGTTATTATCTAAACTGTCGTTACTGTATTTTGCATATTCGATTATTGTTACGCCGTTTATTGTTATCTTTGCATAGCCTCTGCCAACAAACTCCCTTGCTATGTTTGTATCTTTAACATTAACAATTGAGCCTACAACACCTGAGAAATCTCCTTGTTCAAAATAATTTTCAACTGCATACTTAACATCAACATAATTTGACGGAATCATATCAAACGATAATCCTTTATCATCAATCAAATCTTTCGGAGCAATAAGTGTGCCGAGTTCAACTATGTAGCCGAGTGAACGAAGTTCGCTTATTTTTTCTTTATCAACATTGGTATAGAATCTTATGCCGTTTGTTTCATTAAGTCTAATTGACGCGCCGTTTACCATGCCGGATAAAACTGACGGTATATTAATATAGACCTCGGATAATGTCGACCATTTTGTAAGATTAAGAGAACCGTCTTCATTTACCAATCCCTCTATTTCCGAGCCGCCGTCTGATAAACTTACATAACTGCCATTAGCAATTACAATCGCTTTATTTGCACTACTCGGGAAGTTATTGCCGGATTTGATATGTGCAGAATAAATTTTAAATGTTCCTGATGTAGTAGCAAAATTCAATCCGTCAAATGCTTTATTTGTTGATTCAAAATTGCAGTTATACACTTCAGCATTGAAAGGATTTGTGCTATTTGAGCCAATAAGCGAGGTAGATGCGCCTGAATTATCAATAAAGTTTGAATTTGCGAGCTTTAATTTAAGTGTTCCTGCATCTTCAGAAGACGGAGAAGATATAAATACAGCGCATCCATTGTAACCGTAACTTGGTTTGAATCCATTTGTATCAAATGTTACATTGTCTACCTCTAATTTAGCTTTTGCCCTTTGAATAAAGAAAAAGTCAAAATCTATAACTCCCGGCTTGTCACTTCTTCCTTCTGCCGCTTGTTTTACTGTACCGTTTTTTATTATAAACTTATAATCAGCGCTTTGCAAATCAAATAATCTTTGAGATTGTGAATTAATTGTATATCCGTTTAAATCAAGTGTTAATTCCTTTTTCACAGAATATGTTGTATATTCATATTGTTTTGTTGTAACATCTTTTAACAATTCAATTGTCTGACCTGATGCCGCAGCGCTAATTGCAGCGCTCAATGTTTCGTATTTAACACCTGTTTCATCTACGATAGCTTCATTTGTTTCTTGCGAATCTTCTGAAGTAGATGTAGTTGTAGTAGTTGTTGTCGTAGTTGTAGTTGTGGTGGTTGTCGTTGTTACACTTGAAGAAGGTTCAGTAACACTTGTGCTTTGCGTTGTAGTGGTTGTCGGAACAATTGGTTCGGCAGGTGCGCCTTGTTTGCGGAATGACATATAATCTATCCACAACGTACCGTTTGACGTTGCGGTAATATCGATGATAATTGGTGTGTTATCTTCTGTTATTGTCATAGCCGGCAAATCATACGGTTTAACTGAACCGTTTTTTGTGCCTGTATCAAGATCTTCGGCAACTGTCTGTCCGTTAATACTTATATCAATTTTTGCTCTGCCCGAATATGAGCGAACAACCATTTGACTGTCATAAACACCTTTATCTAAAGTGAAATTTGATGTTAATGTGCAGGTTTGACCTGTTTGAACATTTGTTGATTTTAATAAGGAGCATATGCCGTCATCTGTTGATTCTGTAAATTCAATAGTGCCTTCTCTTGTAAAATCTTCTACAAAATAGT
>JBJEIS010000078.1:0-15805 GCA_051877275.1 Acutalibacteraceae bacterium
TAAAAGGAAGTCAACCAAATCAAATTTGTTTTCAAAATACTCATAAAAGCTTCCCCGCGGAATCTCAGCTTTTTTTACAATTCTGTTAATCGAAAGATTATCAATATTAACACTTGAAAGCTCCTCTACTGAAGCTTTAATAATTCTTTGCTTTTTTTCATCAGGCAAATTATAAAATCGTTTTGTAGGCACAGGCATTCCTCCTTAAATCATGCCAGAAACATTATATCCGACAAGGTGTCGGATGTCAATGCTTTTAATAAAATGTTTACAAAATGCTAAAAAAATAAACCTCTGCAATAATTGCAGAGGTTTATTAATTCTAAATTATTTTACTACCTTATTCTTAGCAGTCGACCATTTACCGCAAACCTTCTTGCCGTTTACAATATTGAAAGATCTAACTCTTACATAGTATTTCTTATTAGAAGTTAACTTTTTAACTGTCTTTGAAAGACTGTTAGTAGTTGTAGATTTAGCTTTCTTAAATTTCTTATTTGTTGAATACTGAATCTGATAGCCGGTTGCACCGGTAATCTTCTTTTTAATAGAAACCTTAAGAGTTTTCTTTTTGGTCGATTTAAGAGACTTAACAGCAGCCTTGGTATTATAATTCATTGTAGTTATTGACAATGAATTTGAGAAACTACCTGTCTCTGAAGCTTTAACTTTGTAAGTATAAGTTTTGCCTGCTGAAAGAGCATTATCAGTATAAGAAGTATTTGCTCCGCTGTAAACCAACTTAAACTGGTTAGAAGAACCTTCAGCTCTGAATACCTGGTAATTAGTTGCATTTGCAACAGCATTCCAAGTAACAAGCGCTGCTTTCTTACCTGTAAGTTTAACTCCTGTTACAGTTGTAGCAGCGATTACCGATGTTCCGTTGTTTCCAGGATTTTGATTTGCTGTTGTAGGAGCTTGAGTAGAACCATTCTGATTTGATGCTGATTTAACCTCAATGCCACCTGAAATAAATGAGCAAGCTACATTTTCATTATCAGCATTCTTATAGTTGCTAGCCAAGTAATCTTCGCCACCGAATTCAACTGCATAGTTTCCAACTTGATAGTCTTTTAACTTAAATTTAATTGTAACAATGTTACCGTTAGTAGTAGTATTTTTGTATACCTTATTACTATCATTAAGTTTGATATCATAAATAAGGAATCCTTCATTACTGCTATCAGGTTCAAAGTTATAATCAAGTAAATTAAATACAGGAGGAATTGATTCAGCAGGTGATGAACTTACGAATTCAAGCAGATTGCTGTCATATCTTATAGCAAATTTAATTCTGCTTAATCCTTCGTTGCCTTTAACTGAAACATTTATAGCAAATTCTTTTGATTTAACGCCGCTTTTCAGTTCTTCAGAAATAGAATCAATAGTGAATACTGTTGTGCCTGTGTTAGTTGTTGGATACGGAACGTACTTACCAGGGTCAGGAATAATCTCATCCGGAGAACCGCCTTTACCGATAATTACATGACCGCTCTTAAACGAACAAGCAACATTCTTACCGTCAAAATCAAAGAAGTTAGCCGGCACATAACCTGTTCCTGCGAATACAATTTCACTGTTACCATCAATGAAATCGGCATCAAATACAAGATATGCAACTACTCCGTTTGCAGTAGCATTATTAGCTCTCTGTTGTACAAGAATTTCTACAATACCGTTGTCAAATGTATCATTAACACTGATTGTATCAAATACATCGCCGTTTTCACAACGCGCAAGGCTCAAAGCATTAGTATTATACTTAATTGAGAATTTAGCACTGAAAAGACCTGCATTATTAGTAATCATAATAGGAACTTTTACAGTACCACCCTGTTCTACATTTGTATTGGAAACATAGAATTTTGTCTGACCGCCGGCATTGTTAGATGGATAAGCCTTAGTCGAAGTTTTTGTAGTACTTGCCTGAGTAGTTGTTGTAGTTGTAGTTGTTAAATCAGGATCAGCATCTACAAGATACGGAGCTGTTATATAAATTTTAACATTGTTCATATAACCGTCGCCGAACTCATAGTTCTGAATAGTAAAGTAAGCATCACTTGTATTTTCAGGTAAATCTTCAGGACTTACATAGTAAGTATATTTTTTACCTGCGGTTATTTTAAATGCTTTATCATTATATGGCCATGTAAAGCTACCGAAAGTACATCTGATATAAGCATAGTTGCTGTTATCACTTACTGAGAATTCAGGATATACATCAAATGCAATTGTTGCACCCGCTTGTTTTGCATATGCAATATAATCAGCAAATGATTTTGTTAATGTACCGCCGTTGACATTAATTTTACCGCCGACCTGCTGAGACTTACCGCCGCTTGCAGTTTCAAAAGTAACAAATTTTTTAGAAGTATCGCCGGTAACTCTTGAACCGTTTGCTGACCACTGAATTGATGGATATCTACAGTCAACATAGTCAAGATTAATTTTTGACATATCCCAACCTGCACTTGGCATATCGACATTATCAGTTGGCTGATCAGGCATCTGTTTTGTAGTAGTTGTTGTAGGAGCAACTTGTGTTATAGAACCGTCATTATCTCCTTCAAGATAAGGAGCTGTCATATAGTAACGGCCGCGTGTAGTAGAATTTTTTGCACCACCGAGAATATGAGGCCATACAAGATTAATATTTTTAGCAACTTCTTCATTAGAAATACCTGCTGAAGCAGTAGTAGATGAAGTAGCATCATCGCTGTTAATACATGTGAATGAATCCAATGACATAGAAACAGAACCTGAGCTTGCTTCAACACATTCTAATCTAATAACAATATCGCCGTCTTCTTTAAGTGTATACTGACCTAAGTCATGAGTTACATAGGCTTTATCAGAAGCAATAAAGCTAAGCTTATCAACTACTGTTTCGCCGTTTACAGTTACTTTAAATTTACCACGCTGTGTGTAGTCTCTTGAAGAAAGTGATAAGTTATAAGTAGCTGCTTTCTGGCTTGGAATTGTATATTCAACATACTGACCAACTTCGGTATTATCAAACTGATGCAATGTTCCGTTTGGCTCCAAATCAGTCTGGCTATATGTTGAGTAAGCAGCTGTGCTGCCTTCAGAAACAGTTAATTTTTCAACCTCATAAATTCCTGCATTTGGATTTTTAGTTGTTGTTGTAACTGCTTTAAATGCATCCAAAACAGCCTGTGCGTCATATGACTGTGTAACAACCTGATACGGTTTTAACTGTATAAACTGAGATACATTATCTTCATTACCAAAGTTAGTAGCTCCGTTCTCATCACTACCAAACCAAAGGTTGCTGCCGAAAGTCATCTTAATTTTTGCAGTAGAATTTTCAGCAGTTGCATTTGGCTGTAAGAATTCACCATAGAAGTCAAAGCATACTTTCTTTCCTTCTTCAACTGCTTTCAGCAATAAATTTCCAAAACCGTCAACATTATTATACATTTGGATTCGACCGTTATAATTCTTTGATTCAATGTAAAGAAGTTTTCCTTTATTTTCGCCTGAACCCAAAAGCACTTGGTTTGAAGGGTTACCCCAACCGCCGGTATATTTAGCAGTTGTATTTGGAATTGTAATAGGAAGCGTACCAACATTGCCGTTCTCATCCGTAGTACCTTCAACATAACTTACCGGAATTGTAGTAGTTGTTGTAGTAGTAGTTGTAGTAGTTACCGGAGTAACTTTCTTTGCTGATGCAACATCATCATCAATGTAAGGAACAGAAATAATAAATCTTGCGCCTTTAATAGTACTATAATCACCATAAGAATAATTCTGTAACTGGTACTGATACGAAGTGCCGTTACCTAATTTATTTGGATCAATAGCCAAAGTCTGTTTTCTGCCGGCAGTTACAACTCTGTCTTTATCTCCTGTCCAACTACCTCCGCTAAATGCAACTCTAAAATCACATTTACCAGGAGTTACCGAACCGTTTGAGAAAGCGTTTGCATATACATCAATGTAAATTGATTTACCCTCGGCAATAGCTTTTTCTTTTAACGCGCTTACACCGGTTAAATAAAGCTGACCTTGAATTTGCTGCGGTGCATTAATTGAATCAATATGAACATATTGACCTTCGTAGCCTTCCATATCACCAACAACTGCTCTGTTTGTACCGTTCCAAGCATTGGTACTAGTGTATTTAACACCGTTATCATAAGCTGAAATCTCACCGCTGTAATCTTCAGCAGGTGGTACATATGTAGTAGTTGTTGTTGTTGTTGATGGCGAGTAAACATTTATAGGCTCTGAACCCTCAAGATAAGGAGCCGAAACAATAAACTCAAAGTTATCAAGATTATAACCGCCCCAGTTATAGTTCTGGAACTGGAAGTTCATATATTCTGAGCTCTCACCAACAATATTAGTAGTAAATACTAATGTCTGTTTAAGATTACGGTAGAATACGATATCTTTTTCAGGGCATTCACCGATTGAACGTCCACCCTGGAACTCATACATTAAATAGCAGAATGACTGATCGCCTGCTGTACTTCCGGTAGAATGATTCATGTAATCGAATGAATTTGTGTAAATGTCCATACAAATAGATTTGCCTTGAGCTACAGCCTGTTGATAAAGTTCAGCAAAGCCACTGAAAGTTACTCTACACTGAACCTGAATATTACCGTCTTCTCTATTTGCATTCTGAATGTAAGCATAACGACCCTCGTTTTCGCCGCCTTCATCACCCATAATGAATTTAGAGTTATCATATGCTGCTTTATTATAGCCTGAAATCTTACAAGGAGAATCATAAATATCTACTGTACCGTCATTAACTACGGTTTCAGGAGTTGTAGTTACAGGAACTTTTGTAACTTCAACAGTACTAATCTGCTGGCTTCCTGCAATGTAAGGTGCAGTATAATAGAATGTACCTGTAACCTTATCCTGATCTGCCGGTGTGATTTTAATAATCGCACTGGTTAAATCAGCATAATCGGAAGTGCCGTTCAAAACTTCATCAGCAGAAAATGAAAGTGTAACAACTTCGCCGTTTACAAAATCAACTGTGTGGTCAACCGTAGGGCTATCAACATTTGTAAATCTTGTTTGAGCTTGAATCCAACCACAGCCGAAATTTACAGCTGCAGCCATTTTTTCATTACCTTTTTCAGTTTCAAATTCAGCATACAAATCAATTGAAATTGCTGAACCTGATGACTCTGCGTTTGTAACAAGCGTTTCCATTCCCGTTGCATTAGATAATGCCTGTGTAGGAATTACAGTTTCTGATTTATCAGAATAACCTGCGCTTTCAACATTAAAATAAGCAATTTTTCCACTGCTTAAATAAGAAGGTGCTTTACCCTTACCGTTCTGTATAGAACCGCCTGAGTATGACACAACTGTATCATGTACTGCCAATGTGCCGGTAGCACCAACAGAAACAAATACGAGTGTTGTAAACACCAAAGCCAATGCAATAATAATGCATATGGTTCGTTTTGTCAGATTCATAATTATACCTCCATCTAATTAAATTATGCGTATCTTTTGACGAATATATTTTATCAAAAATTTCACTTTTTGTCAATAAAATTAAGCAGATTTGGTAAAACTCATAAATATAAAAAAATAATATGTGCAAATTTACCAAACATTATGATGTTTCTAAAATTTAACATAAAGTTTTTGGCTCAATTTGCACATATTAATAATTAATATATCATATTATAAAGGTTTGACAACTATTTCACCTTTAACAGTTTTTATTTCAAATTCTGTTGGTGGATTTTCAAAGCTTTCTACAATAATATTTGTAATCTTATCCTCAATCTGTCGGCGGATTGAGTTTCTCAATTCTCTTGCGCCTCTCGGTTTATCAACAGCAGTTTTTGCTAAAGCTTCAAGCACAGATTTATTGTATTTCAAAGATATTCCCCTGTCTTTCAAAGGTTCTTCAATATCTTCAAGCATAAGCTGTGCAATTTTTGCAAGCGAATCGCCGTCTAAAGGTTTAAATACAACGATTTCGTCAATTCTTCCTATAAATTCAGGACGAAGAATTTCTTCCAACGCTTTCATAGCCTTGTCTTTAGCCATTGACTGAGCAGTCTGACCGAATCCCAACGAATTTTCACGTTTATCAGAACCTGCATTAGAAGTCATAACTATAATAGTATTTTCAAAATTTACAACCCTGCCGTGAGCATCAGTCACTCTGCCGTCATCAAGAATTTGAAGCAAAATATTAAGTACATCAGGATGTGCCTTTTCAATTTCATCAAACAAGATTACGGAATAAGGCTTTCTTCTTACTTTCTCGGTAAGCTGACCTGCCTCATCATATCCGACATATCCCGGAGGTGAACCTATAATTCTTGAAACCGAATGCTTTTCCATAAACTCTGACATATCAAGACGGATAAGAGTTTCCGGAGTATCAAAAAGTTCATTTGCAAGCACCTTTACAAGCTCTGTTTTTCCTACTCCGGTAGGACCTACAAATATAAAAGACGCAGGACGGCGCTTTTTATTAATCTGTACTCTCGAACGTCGTACAGCAGCCGATATTACATCAATTGCCTCATCCTGACCGATAATTTTGCTCTTTAAAACTTCAGTTAAATTTACAAGCTTTTTAAGGTCATTTTCCTGAATTTTAGAAGCAGGAATACCTGTCCAAAGCTCAATTACTTTTGCAATATCTTCAAATTGAACTACTGTGCGCAAATCTTCTTGCGGAATATCATTCATTTCGTCAGAAACACGAGCAAGCTCCGATTTAATTTGAGCAAGCTTTTCAAAATCAACCTCTTCAACCGATTCTAAATCTTCTTCCTGATTTTTTAGAAAATCGGCTGCTTTTTTAAGCTTAATATACTCATCTGCCTGCTTATTTCTAAGTGATGCGCAAGCACAAGCTTCATCAAGAAGATCAATTGCTTTATCAGGCATAAATCTATCTGTAATGTAGCGTTCTGAAAGCTCAACACATTTTTTAATAACTTCATCAGAAATAGTTGCATTATGATGATTTTCATAATAGCTTTTTACGCCTTTTAAAATCTCAACAGTTTCGGCTATTGAAGGTTCTTCAACGGTAACAGGCTGGAATCTTCTTTCAAGCGCAGCATCTTTTTCAATATACTTTCTGTACTCATTAAATGTAGTTGCACCGATAACCTGAATCTCACCGCGGGATAATGCCGGTTTTAATATATTTGCAGCATTCATAGTTCCTTCGGAATCGCCTGTACCTACAAGATTATGAATTTCATCAATAAACAGAATTACATTTCCAGCAGCTTTGATTTCCTCAACAAGTCCCTTTACCCTGCTTTCAAACTGTCCTCTAAACTGAGTGCCTGCAACAAGCGCTGTTAAGTCAAGCAGATAGATTTCTTTATCCATAAGCTTTGAAGGAACATCGCCGTTTGCAATTTTAAGTGCCAATCCTTCGGCAATGGCGGTTTTACCTACTCCTGGCTCACCGATAAGGCAAGGGTTGTTTTTGGAACGGCGGCACAAAATCTGTGTAACGCGGTATGTTTCTCTTTCTCTGCCTATAATTCTGTCAAGCAATCCTTCGGCAGCACGTCTTGTGAGATTTGTGCAATAGCCTTCAAGAAACTTAAATTTTCTCTGTTTTTTCTGTGTTTTCTTTTCCGACTTTTTATCTTCCTGCTTTATTTCAGCGTCAATAGCTCCGTCGTTATTTGCTGCTTTATCAGGAAAAATATTTTTGAAAAACGGAAAAGTTGCGGCACCGCCGGGTATAAATTCATCGAGCTTCTCATTTACCGCTTCTTCATTAAGCTGACCTGTTTCTTCATCAATGATGCCGTCCATAACATCACTTAAGCTTTCATTCAGCTCACTCATAGCTTCATCGGGAATATTCATGCTTTTCAGCATATCATTGATTGGACCGATATTAAGCTCTTTTGCGCATTTAAGGCAAAATCCTTCAGGATATGATTTATCACCCTCAACACGGGTAATAAAAACCACTGCAGGTCTTTCTTTGCATTTACTACATAGTTTCATCAATTGAGTTCCTTTCCAAGGGGTTAGTTTTTTTAATCTGTTTAAGATTTATTTTGAATGTGATTCCTTATCAAATTTATATTCACCGTTTTGTATTTCTTTAAATATAGGATAATAATTGAACAAAGAAAATACAAGGCAAATTGCAGTTATAACCGAAATAATATTTATTGCAGAAACCGAAATATATTTTGTAGTCAAAATATCTTGAAGCAGGGTTGCAATAAACAAAACGTAAATCATAACTGTTCCGAGTTTTCCCCACCATTTTGATTCTGAAGGTCTTGTTCCGCTTTTAAACAGAACAATTGCTCCGAGCATCATTGTAAATTCTTTTGCAAAAAGCAATATTAAAACATAAATTAAAAATGAATTTTCATCATCATAATGGTTTATTGTTAAACAAACTATTATAACCGCTTGTGTAAGCTTATCAGCAACCGGGTCAAGAATTTTGCCTAAAGTTGTAATCAGATTACATTTTCTCGCAATAATTCCGTCCAAAACATCAGTAAGTCCCGATAGCAAAAGCACAGCGGTAGCATAAATATAATGATGTTCAAATTCTTTAAAATACAAAATCACAAATACAGGTGACAACAAAATTCTGATTACCGTAAGAATATTTGGTACAGTAATTATTTTATCATCTTTTACTATACTGTTCATTTTTTACTTCCTCCCCCTAATTAAAAACTATTACAAACATTGTAAAATAACTTAAAAATATAAGTCTTGTCAATTTCTTCGAGTGTTATAAATGAAGCGTCGCTGTTAATCAAAGGCATTAATATAGACAGCAGAAAAACTAAAACTAATACTAATAAAATGCCCTTCACGCTTCCTGCAATCGCTCCTAAAAAACGGTTAAGCCCTCTGAAAACAGATTTATTAAACGCTTTGCCGATAAGCCTTGCCAATAGTTTTACAATAAACAAAAGCACAATCAGCAATATAATTGCAACAACAAATTTTATTGCAGATACCGCAATCGGACGAATTACATTATCGGCAACAGACACCGCAAGCGACTCGGCGCTCTCATCGGCTGAATCGGAATACTCTTTTAAATAATCCGAAATACTGTCTTTATCAAGTCCGGTAATACCGGAAAAAGCCGAGATATAAGGCGGTATTGAATCCCATATTTTATCAACGCTTTGCTCAATACCCTCAGTTGTGTTTGAAACAGTATTTCCGGCAAGTTCCGTAACCGAACTTACAACCGATTTTTTAATATTATTTTCATAAATATAATCAGCAGTATATTCAGCAACAGAAAATGCTATCATAACCGCTAAAATATAACCTACAACCTCTACAAGAGTTTTTGCAAATCCTTTTCTGATACCAAGACAGGCAAATAATACAACAAGGCATATTATAACAATATCGAGAATAAAATACAAGTTAACCCTCCTCTATAAAATCAACACCTGATGAATAAAGAACTGCCACACCTTTAGAAAAAGCCGCTAATTTTACAGCGCCGTTTTTAATTTCACTGCTTTTTACAAGCTTTCCTTCAAAATCATATTCGTTAACCTTTTCACCCAAAATATATATACTGCCTTTTGTAACCGAAATATCCGAAACATTTCCTTCAATAGCAAATTTAGCTTTTTGTGTTCCGTCTTTTGAAAGAACTTTTACAGTTCCTTTTAAAGAGTTACTGTCGGCTGTATTATATAAAACAATATAATCATCGGAAATTTCAAATTTATTTAAAAATTCAGGATTATACTTTAATGTATTCGTAACTTCTGTATTAATATTTAAATATCTTTTGTTTGTGATAGCGCAAATGTTTTTTGAATCAAAATATTCGATTTCATAAAAAACTTCATCTTTAAACTCTTTTTGAAAAATAGGCTCGGTATCATTTATATCAAAAACAGTTACCTTTGATATAAATTCTGCATTTTTAGTTGTTAATGAAACAACAGCTATTCTTTCGCCATTTTCACTTACCGTAACATTTGTTACATAATTATTTGCCGAGTGATATTTATAAATTTCAGCGTTATCTTTATCATAAACCGTTACAAGAGCAATATCTTCATTTGCCTCTGTTGCAAGTACATATGTACCGCAATCGGCAATATCAGCAGAAATAATCGGCATATTATTCTCTGTTTTTTTTGAAACCAGCTCCTCTTCAGGCGTTTCAATTCTGTAATGTGAATCATTTAATCCGTAAACCAATGTTCTTATCTCAGAACTTTTTACAACAGGGTCTGAAAAACCGTGAGGTCTTGAATAAATCAGATTGCCTGTTTTATTGTAACATTTTATATCGGATTCGGTAACAACAAGAAGGCTGCCGTTTGAATAATAAATATTACGCCCCGTGCTGAAGTCATATTCAATGGGAAAGCTTTCACCCGATTTCATCAAAGATATTTTTGAACCGATATATTCCACAATTCCCGTAGGTGAATTAACCACAACCAAAACGCCGATTATAATTACCAAAGCCAAAACAATGCTGATAATAAATTTAAAATTCAATTTGAATTTATTATCAGATTTTTTGCCTTTAAGCAATGTAAGTCCGCTTGCTTTAAAATCATTAATCTTCTGATTAACGGTTGTTTTAACTTCACCCGAAGAATACGCAGATTTAGCCGTTCTCTGCTTTTTATCTTTTATATTAAGTTTTTTATAAGATTGTTTTCCTCTGCGTTTCGGTGTACGCCTTTTTTCATCCATAAAAAACACACATTCCTTTTAATAATTTACCTTAGCTAAAAAAAGTCCGTTGGGCGGTGCGGTCACACCCGCACGCGTTCTGTCTTTTGATAAAATAATCTCTTTAATCTCAGTTTCTTTAATTTTTCCGAGAGAAACAAAATACAAAGTTCCTGCCATAATTCTGACCATATTATATAAAAATCCGTCAGCCTCCACATAAAACATAACTGTATTTTCTATACGCGTCACGCCCGCGTCAAAAACAGTTCTTACTGTATCTTTAACGCTTGAGCCGCTCGAACAAAATCCATAAAAATCATATTTTCCGATAAACTGCTTTGCAGCCTTATCAAGCTTGTTCTCATCAAGCCTGTTTTTAACAAACCAACTGTAATCCGAATAAAACGGATTTCGCTGCTGCCCATCATAAAAATAATATTCATATCTTTTTGATTTAACATTATACCTTGAATGAAAATCATTAGCTACCGCTTTACATTCAAAAGCAGCAATATCTTTAGGCAACTTAGTATTTATAGCATTAATAAATCCATTTTCGGATATATTTGCTTCACAATCAAAATGAAAGCAATACTCTTTTGCATGAACACCGCTGTCTGTCCTTGAACATCCCGTTACATTCGGACGAAACTTCAAAAATGCTTCAAGCGCATTTTGTACCTCTTCCTGTACCGTTTTCGCATTATCCTGCACCTGCCAGCCGTGATACCTTGTGCCGTCATATCTGATTTTCATTAAATATCTCGACATCAGCCGCAGTCTCCTTTAAAAGAATATATTTAGCAAAATAACGCCCGCCAAAAGCAATAAATAACAAACAAGAAAAATATAATCAAGCCCCGAAGCTTTCATAACATTAAGTCTTGTTCTTCCCTTTCCGCCGTGATAACAACGGCATTCCATAGCATCAGCAAGCTCTGTCGCACGCCTTATAGAGCTTGCAAGCAAAGGAATCAAAATAGGAATAACCGCTTTTATTCTGTTAATAATAGAGCCGGTATCCATGCTTGCTCCTCTAGCTTTTTGCGCATTCATAATTTTACCCGTTTCTTCAATCAAAGTAGGAATAAAACGCAGCGCAATAGTCATCATCATAGCAAAAGTATGAGTATTGATGCCGATTTTTGAAAGCGGCTTTAAAAGACTTTCAATAGCGTCGGTAAGCGAAGTAGGGGTGGTTGTATAGGTAAGAGCCGAGCTTATAATTAAAAGAAGAAAAATTCGCAGTGCAATAAATACTGCTTTTTCAAGTCCGCCCGAATAAATTTGAATTTTCCACCATTCAAAAACAACCGTTCCCGTTTTTATAAAGAATATATTTAAAACGGCAGTAAGCGCAACGAAAAACCAAATTGATTTTACAGTTTTCAAATACATCTTAACAGGTACTTTTGATAAAATCATCATCAAAAATACCGCTGCCGTAATAAGCCCTAAAGCTAAAAAATTCTGTGCAACAAAAGCAAGAATTATAAATGCGAGAGTCAAAACCAGCTTAAATCTTGCATCTAATCTGTGAATTAAGGAATTTCTGGGATAAAACTGACCGAAAGTTATATTATTCAGCATATTTTACCTCCTTTTTTAAAGAGGTCAAGAATATACTCATAAGCTTTATCAACGGTGTATATTCCGCTTGGAATATCAATGCCTCTTTTACGAAGCCCCATCACCACTTTTGTGATATGAGGAACATTGAGTCCCATTTCGTGAAGCTCATCACCTCTTGCATAAACCTTTTCAACGGTATCAAACATAGCCACCTCACCGTCATTCATAACAAGAACCTTATCGGCAACCTTTGCTACATCTTCCATTGAATGAGAAACAATCAAAACCGTTGTATCGCTTTCTTTTCTGAACTCACCTATTCTGTCAAGAATGGTATCACGACCAATCGGGTCCAGTCCCGCAGTCGGCTCGTCCAAAATAAGCACCTGCGGTTTCATTGCAAGCACACCCGCCAGCGCCGCACGGCGTTTTTGACCGCCCGATAAATCAAACGGAGATTTTTGCAGCAAATCATCGGTAAGCCCTACATAATAAGCGGCAAGTTCTACTCTTTCTTTGATTTCAGAATCAGAAAGTCCCATATTTCTCGGTCCGAAAGCAATGTCGCTCTCAACCGTTGAATCAAAAAGCTGATATTCAGGATATTGAAAAACAAGACCGACCTTAAATCTCAAATCATTGATTTTTTTCTCATCGGCCCAAATATCCTCGCCGTTAAAAAAAATCTTTCCCGATGTAGGCTTAATTAATCCGTTAAAATGCTGAACAAGAGTTGATTTGCCTGAGCCTGTATGGCCGATAATACCGACAAAATCACCTTTTTCAATCTCAATATTAACATTTTTCAATGCCGCCATCTCAAAAGGCGTCTTTTCAGAATATACAAAATTAAGGTCCTGAGTTTTAATAATTGACAAATTTTAACCCTCCAAAGCTTTGGATATTGCTTCTGCACATTCATCGGAATGAATTATGCCGTCATCGAATGCAATTCCCGCTTTCTTTAGCTTATATATTAATTCAGTAGGTTGCGGAACATCAAGTCCTACGCTTTTCAGCAGTTCAACCTCATTAAAAACCTTTTGAGGCTTACCGTCTGCAATAATTTTTCCGTTATCCATTACCACAACGCGGTCAGCCTTTGCTGCTTCATCCATATAATGAGTAATAAGCACAACTGTTTTATTCATTTCTTTATTGAGCTTTGCGATTATGTTCATAACATCCTTACGACCCCTTGGGTCAAGCATCGCAGTAGGCTCATCAAACACAACACAATCAGGCTGCATAGCAATAATTCCTGCAATAGCTACTCTTTGCTTCTGACCGCCGGAAAGTCTGTGAGGCTCATGTCGCATATATTCGCTCATTCCGACCGCTTCCAAAGATTCATCAACACGCTTTCTGATTTCTTCTCTGGGCAAGCCTAAATTTTCAGGTCCGAAAGCCACATCTTCTTCAACGATAGTCGCAACAATCTGATTATCGGGATTTTGAAAAACAAGCCCTACCCTATTGCGTATTTCCAAAGCTTTGTCGTCATCGGCGGTATCAATACCGTCAATATAAACCTTGCCCTTATCAGGCAGATTAAGACCGTTTAAAAGCTTTGCCAAAGTTGATTTTCCCGAGCCGTTATGACCGAGAATCGCCACAAAAGAGCCTTTTTCAATTTCAAGCGAAAAATCTTTTAAAATTTCGCCGCCCTCTTCATATGCAAAATCAACATTTTTAACCTCAATAAACTTCAACTTCAAGCTGTCCTTTCATTACATTATTGCCATTGCACTTGAACCGCAAGGCAATATATGACCTGTACTTGTAACAGGCAATCCTATTTCATCAAACTTAATGCTACCGCTGCGGTTTTTCATGACTGTAACGCCGAGAACATATTCCATAACCGCAGGTGAAAGCCCGGCAGTATAAGAATTAATAAGAAAGAATTTTGCATCATCATCTAAAATCTGATTGCAAAGTGAAACTAAATCAAAAATTTCATCTTCGATTTTCCAAACCTCACCGCCCGGACCTCTTCCGTAAGACGGCGGGTCCATAATGATTCCATGATACTTTTTTCCACGACGAATTTCGCGCTCGACAAACTTTTTACAGTCATCAACCAACCATCTGACAGGCTTTTCACTTAATCCCGAAGCTTTTGCGTTATCCTTCGCCCAGGCTACCATACCTTTTGAGGCGTCAACATGAGTAACTTCAGCTCCGGCATTAAGACAAGCCAAGGTTGCACCGCCGGTATAAGCAAACAAATTAAGCACTTTAAAAGGCTTTGAGCTATTTTGAATTATTTCTGCCATTGTGTCCCAATTAACCGCCTGTTCCGGAAAAAGGCCTGTATGCTTAAAACCCATAGGCTTTAAATTAAAGGTTAAATCCTTATATCCTATACTCCAAACTTCAGGCACTTTTGAATATTTTTCCCAATGTCCGCCTCCGCTTTTGCTTCTAAGATACCTTGCGTGCGCCTTGCGCCATCGAGGATCTTTTCGCTCTGTTTTAAAAATTGCCTGCGGATCGGGTCTTATCAGAATTATATCTCCCCAGCGCTCCAATCGCTCGCCATACGAGCAATCAAGCAATTCATAATCTATCCAATCTTTTGAATATCGCATTTTTACCTCTTAAAGACTTCTGATTTTATCAGCAATAAACTCTGCCTGTTTAGTAATTTCTTCGGTATTTTTACCTTCAATCATTACTCGAACCAAAGGCTCTGTTCCCGAAGCGCGAACTAAAACTCTGCCGTCGTCTCCGAGCTCTTTTTCAACAGCAGCGATTGCATTTTTAACCGACTCATCATCAGCATATTTTTCTTTTACTTCTTTATTTACAGTTATGTTAACCAATACCTGTGGAAACTGTTCCATTACAGATGCTAATTCTTTTAAAGATTTACCTGTACGCTTGATAGTTGCAAGGAGCTGTATTGCAGACAACTGACCGTCACCGGTTGAAGCGTATTCAAGATAAATAATATGACCCGACTGTTCACCGCCGATAATATAACCTTTATCTCTCATTTCTTCAAGAACATATCGGTCTCCTACTTTAGTAGTAACAACATCAATACCTTCTTTTTCAGCGAATTTAAAGAAGCCTATATTAGTCATAACAGTCATTACAACAGAATTTTTTTCAAGCTTATTTCTCTGCTTCAAATCATAAGCCGAAACAGCAATAATCATATCACCATCGACAACATTTCCTTCGTTATCAATGGCTAAACATCTATCAGCATCGCCATCAAAAGCGATACCTAAATCTAAATTGTTTTCAACAACAAATTTCTGAAGATTCTCAAGATGTGTAGAACCGCAATTATCATTTATGTTAACTCCGTTCGGTTCTTTGCTCATAAATGAACACTCAACGCCCAATGAAGTAAATACTTTTTCTGCAGTAACGGAAGAAGCGCCGTTTGCACAGTCAAAAGCTACCTTTAAGCCTTTTAAATCAACATCAATTGTTGATTTAAGGTGTTCAATATACAAATCAACCGCGTCACGTCTGTCACGAACAAATCCGATTTTTTCATTTTTAGGAAGAACTGTTTCTT
>JBJEIS010000079.1:0-3705 GCA_051877275.1 Acutalibacteraceae bacterium
ACATTATTTTCTTTTGCTAAATTCATAACATAATCGCCGCCTGCGACCAATGTTTCTTTATTAGCAAGCGCAATAGTCTTTTTGGCTTTTATTGCAGTAACAGTAGGAATAAGTCCGGCCATTCCCACAAATGAGTTTAAAACAGTATCGCATTTTTCGTAAGAAGCAGCGGTTTCAACGCCTTCATCACCGCAAAGAACTCTTGTAGAAGTATCTGCTACTTTTATTTTTAGCTCTTTTGCTGCTTTTTCATCATGCATAACAGCGATTTCAGGAGAGAATTCTCTTATTTGTTTTTCAATTTTATCAACACTTCTGTTAGCGCAAAGGGCTAATACTTCATAGCCTTGTTTTCTTGCCACATCGAGTGTTTGAGTGCCGATTGACCCGGTCGAACCGAGAATAGAGAGTTTCATTTTATCACCTAATTATTTATGAACAATTATCGGTAAGTACATAAGCACCATTGCAATAAAAGGTGCAACTAAAATTAAAGAATCAGTTCTGTCAAGAATACCGCCGTGACCGGGCATAATTTTTCCGAAATCTTTTAACTGGCAGTTTCTTTTTATGTAGGAGAAGAATAAATCGCCTACAAAACCGACAATAGGACATAATGCTGAAATAAGAATTAACCATCCAAACTGAATATAGCTGTTTTTATCAAGAATTATGAAATTCCAAACTAATCCCAAAACCAGCATACAAACAACTACCGATATAATTCCGCCGATAACGCCTTCAAGCGATTTTTTCGGACTGATATTCGGTGCGATTTTGTGTTTTCCAAAGTTGCTTCCGATAAAATAAGCACCAATATCAGCAAACCAAGCTCCTCCGAAAGCAAACAGCAATAAGAATAAACAGTCAGATGATGTATACATATAGTCTTTTGTAATGTATAAATTGTTTATGTTTAAAATTGAGGTAAGTCCGAATGAAACAAGCAAAGTAATTCCCAAACTGTAAAATACCTGATAAGGAGTAGTTTGATGAGGTTTAGCAAGTGTCAAAAGCATTACTGCTAAAATGTAGAGCGCGGTAACTACAAGACCTGTTGGCATAAATCCGAAAACAGGGAAGAAAGCGCTGATAAAAGCATAAATACAGCTGATTACGATTGTACCGGTATCAGTGATAAGTTTAGTAGTAAGCTGTGATTCGAGCATTGCAATAACTAATGCAATACCGACTACAATGTTTATAACAATAGTTTCGCGAAGTGCTAATGCAATGATAATAAAAGCTGCTCCGATAACACCGGAAATAATTCTTTTTTTCATTTTAATATTCCTTTCAAAAGAGTTTCTCTTTCTTTTTTAAACGCCGCCGAAGCGTCTGTTTCTGTGTTGAAAATCTGCAATCGCTTTGTCTAAATCTTTTGAACTGAAATCAGGCCAAAGCACATCGGAATACCAGAATTCGCTGTATGCTGCCTGCCAGATCATAAAGTTTGATAATCGGTATTCACCGCTCGGTCTGATAATAATATCGGGGTCGGGTTGATTTGCGGTATAAATTCTGTCTGAAATAGTCTTCTCGCAAATCTCATTTTTATTTAATCTACCGTTTTCAACATCATCAATAATAGTTTTTACAGCATAAACAATTTCATCTCTGCCGCCGTAGTTAAGTGCTATATTAAGATTAAGACCTGTTGCATCAACCGAGCCTTCTTCAGCTTCAACAATCAGTTGCTTGAGTTCGTCGGAAAGCGGTGTTAAATCACCGATGAATTTGACTTTAATATTCTCGTCTTTAAAGTTTTTAGCATCAACAAGGTAGTCTTTAAGCAATTTCATAATTGCATCTACCTCGTCTTTAGGGCGTTTCCAATTCTCCGTTGAAAATGCGTAAACAGTTAAATATTCAATTCCTATTTTATTGCAATATCTTGCTATTGATTTAAAAGTTTTTGCACCGACAGAGTGACCGGCTTTTCTTGGAAGCTTTCGTTTTTTTGCCCAACGACCGTTTCCGTCCATTATAATGCCGATATGCTTTGGCAAACTTGAAAAATCAATTGAATTTTTCTTTTTAAACATAAAAAATACCTTTCAAAAATGCTTTAAAAAACTATTATAAAAAGAACTTTAAGGCGACAAAAACTTGCCGCCTTTTTTAGATAAATTATACAGACATAATTTCTTTTTCTTTTGTTGCAGAAAGCTCGTCAGCTTCTTTACAGTATTTATCAGTAATATCCTGAACTTTCTTTTCGAGATGTTTAACATCATCCTCTGTGATTTCGCCGTCTTTTTTCTGTGCTTTGATTTTTTCAATAGCGTCTCTTCTTGAAGAACGAATAGAAACTTTAGCTTCTTCAGCATATTTTCTGATATCTTTGCAAAGCTCTTTTCTGCGTTCCTCTGTAAGCGGAGGAAAGTTAAGTCTGATAGCTTTGCCGTCATTTGTTGGATTAATACCGATATCAGAAGACTGGATAGCTTTTTCGATTTCTTTTAATGTTGATGCATCCCAAGGAGCAATCATTAAAGTTCTAGGTTCAGGAACCGAAACAGCGGCCATCTGCGCAACAGGAGTAGGTGTTCCGTAATAGTCAACAACAACTTTATTAAGAACAGCCGGGTTGGCTCTGCCTGCTCTAATTGATGCATATTCTTTATCAAGTGCATCAATTGTTTTATTCATTTTTTCTTCGCATTTGTTCATGATTTCGCTCATATTCTTTTCACCTTTCAATCTTTATAAATTTATTTTACCAAAGTGCCGATGTCTTCTCCGCACAGAGCTTTAACAATGTTGTCAGGCTCATCGAGTGAGAATACCAAAATCGGCATATTATTGTCCATGCTGAGTGAAGCAGCTGTGCTGTCCATAACTTTAAGTCCTTTGTCAAGAACCTCCATCTGACTGATGTTTTTATATCTTTTAGCGTCAGGATTGGTTTTTGGGTCACTGTCATAAACGCCGTCAACATTTGTTGCTTTAAAAATAATTTCTGCGTCAATTTCAACAGCGCGAAGAGTTGCACCTGTATCGGTTGAGAAAAACGGATTTCCCGTACCGCATCCGAAAATAACAACTCTGCCTTTTTCAAGATGACGGATTGCACGGTTGCGTATATAAGGCTCTGCGATTTTGTTCATTTCGATGGCAGTTTGAACTCTGACACAAACACCTAATTGTTCTAATGCATCAGCAAGAGCCAAAGCATTTATAACAGTTGCCAGCATACCCATATGGTCTGCTCTGGTTCTGTCCATTTTACCGCTTGTTCGACCGCGCCAGAAATTACCGCCGCCAACTACAATACCAACTTGAGCGCCAAGGTCAACGCATTTTTTGATGCTTGAACAAATTTCGAGTACCTTATCAAAATCAAGGCCTGTGCCTTTATCACCAGCAAGCGCTTCGCCGGAAAGTTTTAATAAAATTCTTTTATAAACAGGTTTCATTATTTTTTAGAATTCCTTTCTTTAAGTTATTCATATTAGTCTATATGTTTTCATCTTATATATAATACTATAATTAGCTTATAAAGTAAAGTGAAATTTTATTAAAAAAATAAATTTGTGATAAACTTATTTTGTTTTTTTAACAAAAAACACTTGACAATTAAGCTTGCTTTAAATATAATAGTATTCGTTGATTATCTGCTGCTATGGCTCAGTCGGCAGAGCACTTCCTTGGTAAGGAAGAGGTCACCGGTTCAAATCCGGTTAGCAGCTCCAAAGTTAAAAC
>JBJEIS010000080.1:0-3656 GCA_051877275.1 Acutalibacteraceae bacterium
AAAAATCAGCAAGCGAATCGGCAACAATAGTATTAAGAACGGTATTTGCATCAGCTATCGAAGCGGAAGATCCAAGACTTCTAAACTCAAATCTGTTACCTGTAAACGCAAAAGGTGAAGTACGGTTACGGTCAGAATTATCCTTCTTAAATTTAGGTAATAAGCTTACGCCCAAATCAAGAACAGATTTCTCATGTTCTGCGGCAGAAGAACCTGTTTCAATTGAGTCAAGCGCTTCCTGTAAGTCTTCACCCAAGAACATAGATACAATTGCAGGAGGAGCCTCGTTAGCACCCAAACGATGATCGTTTCCGGCCGAAGCAACAGAAATACGAAGCAATTCCTGATATTTATCAACCGAACGGATAACAGCTGCCAAAAACAACATAAACTGTGCATTTTCAGCAGGAGTATTGCCCGGATTAAGCAAGTTTTCACCGTCATTTGTAGAAAGCGACCAGTTATTATGCTTACCGCTTCCGTTTACACCTGCAAAAGGTTTTTCATGCAACAAACAAACAAGACCGTGCTTTTTAGCAACCTTTTTCATAACCTCCATTGTGAGCTGGTTATGATCAGTAGCAATATTTGTTGAAGTAAACACAGGTGCCATTTCATGCTGCGCCGGAGCAACTTCGTTATGCTTGGTTTTTGAGTTAATACCCAATTTCCAAAGTTCTTCATCAAGATCTGCCATATAAGCAATAATTCTTGGCTTTAACTGACCGAAATACTGGTCATCAAGCTCCTGTCCTTTCGGAGGTTTTGCTCCGAAAAGAGTTCTGCCTGTAAGCATAAGGTCAGGTCTTTTTAAATAAACTTCTTCATCAATTATAAAATATTCCTGCTCAGGACCTACTGTTGTAACAACGGATTTTGCGGTCTTATTACCAAGAAGGCGTAAAATCTTCATAGCCTCATGATTAATAGCCTCCATAGAACGAAGAAGCGGAGTTTTTTTATCAAGCGCTTCACCTGTATAAGAGCAGAAAGCGGTAGGAATATAAAGCGAACCCTCTTTTACAAATGCATACGATGAAGGGTCCCAAGCTGTATAACCTCTTGCTTCAAAAGTAGCGCGAATACCGCCGTTTGGAAAACTTGAAGCGTCAGGCTCGCCTTTAATAAGCTCTTTGCCTGAAAACTCCATAATAACATTACCTTTACCGTCCGGAGAAATAAAGCTGTCATGTTTTTCAGCGGTTGTACCTGTCATAGGTTGGAACCAGTGAGTATAATGAGTAGCGCCCTGCTCAATCGCCCACTTTTTCATTGCATTTGCAACAACATTTGCAATATCTCTTGTTAATGGCTCCCCCTCATCAATTGTCTGGCGAACAGCTTTGTAAATTTCTTTCGGAAGTCGCTCTTTCATCACAGAGTCATTAAACACTTTTGACCCGAAAATCTGTGGAACGTTTTTCATAAAATATCCTCCGTACGTGTTGAATTTAATAAATAATATGTATTTTCAATATATAATTATTATATCTTTAAAAGTATATCATTTAATAAAATTCTTGTCAAGGATTTTGAGCAATATAAAAATAATACCAAATATATTTTGCCAATATTTTAAAAAGCAATTGCAAATCATAAAATTTTCTGTTATAATGCTCTCATATTAAAGGAGTGTGATTTAATCCGTTATGGATAGTGACAGTATATTTCAAATTATTTTAATGTTTATATGTATCGCCTTTTCGGCATATTTTTCGGCAACCGAAACCGCATTTACTTCGCTTAATCGTGTGGTTGTAAAAACTCTTGCCGCCCAGGGAAATAAAAAAGCGGAACGAGTTATGAGGCTATCAGAAAATTATGATAAGCTTCTTACCACAATTTTGGTCGGAAATAATATAGTAAACATCGGTCTTTCATCTGTTGCCACAGTTTTCTTTATGACTAATATCAGCAAAGATTTCGGCGCAACTATCGCGACTATTGCTGTAACTGTTATTGTGCTTATTTTCGGCGAGATTACTCCTAAAAACATTGCAAAAGAGAATGCCGAAAATTTTGCATTGTCTGTCAGCGGTTCAATATCTGTTTTTATGGTTGTTTTTACACCGCTTAATTATTTTTTCTCTATGTTTAAAGCTTTAGCGTCAAAGATTTTTAAATCTAAAGGCGTTAACTCCGCTACAGAAAACGAGATTTTAACTCTTGTTGATGAGGCTGAATCTCAAGGCGAATTCGACAGTGAAGAAAGTGAGCTTATCCGCAGCGCAATTGAGTTTAACGATGTTGAAGCTGAAGATATTTTCACACCGCGAGTTGATGTTGTCGCTGTTGAATACGGGGCTTCTAATTCTGAAATCGCAAAGATTTTTTCTCAATCTGGCTATTCCAGACTGCCGATTTACAAAGAAAGTATCGACAACATAATCGGCACAATCAATGAAAAAGATTTTTACAAAAAGGTTTATAACCGCTCAACCCCTGTTGATGAAATTATCAGCGAGCCGTTTTTTATTCCGGCGTCAATGAAAATCCCCGATTTGCTTAAAGAATTACAGCGTCAGAAACGCCATATTGCAATTATAACCGATGAATACGGCGGAACAAAAGGCATTGTTACAATGGAAGATATTCTTGAAGAATTAGTCGGTGAGATTTGGGATGAGCATGATGATGTTATCAATGAAATCACCAAAATTGATGAAAACACTTATTCTGTAATCTGCTCAATGGACTTTGAGGAGTTTTGCGAGTATTTTAAAATAGAAACCGAAACTGAAATGAATTCCGTAGGCGGTTTTGTTATGGAACAGCTCGGAAAAGTACCTGAAGTCGGTGATTCATTCACTTTTGAAAACTTGAATGTAAATGTTACCGAAACAGATGAAAAAAGAGCTTCACTTATTACGGTTTATGTAGAAAAAGAAAGCGAAGAAGAAACAGAAGAATAATTTTTATTGCAATTTAACGGCGGAGAATATCTCCGCCGTTTTCTTCAGCTCTCCCAATGAAATTTATGGGGAACATTATTTACCGTGTCACCCTCACTGCCTTATTGAAATTTGTAGGGGCGCTCATTGGGCGCCCATTGTAAATATAGCTGATAATCTTCAGTTTATATGTAGGGGCGGGGCTTGCTCCCGCCGTTAAGATATCTCATGCTAAATAGTCGAATGCTCTTTATCTGTCATTATGACAAAAACTTAATAAACACACAACATTGCTGACATTCGTCATAATGACTTCAAATAATAAATTGAATAATATCAAACCCGGAGTTAATCTGTTATAGATTAACTCCGGGTTGCTTAATATCTTATTTTACTTTAACAGTTTTGGCTTTTGTCCAGTTGCTATATACCTTTTTACCTTTTGTAAATGTTCTAATCTGCACTTTATATTTACCTTTTTTAAGTCCTTTTATTACTTTTGTTGCAGATTTTGCGGTATTAAAGGTTTTAACTTTCCATTTGCCTTTTCCTGTTTTATATCTAACCTGAAAACCTACTGCATCTTTTATCTTTGTATATTTAACCTTGAATAGTTTTTTACCTGATGTTAGTTTCGGTGCTTTAACTGATAGTTTTACAGCAGTTATAGTTTTCATGTTAGGAATTGTTGCTTTATCAGTTGGTTGTGTTGTATTATTTGCCTGCGTAGGTTGTGTTACAGTTGGTGTAGTCGGCTGGGTTGGA
>JBJEIS010000081.1:0-15544 GCA_051877275.1 Acutalibacteraceae bacterium
ATAATCATAGATTTCTTCATAATTTTTCTTCATATTTTTTCAAACAAAGGCGCAGAGAAATCTACGCTTTTGTTTGTATAAATTAACTGTTAAATTATACAATTTTTATTTTAAGGAGAGTTTTTTATGAAAAAAATAGTATCTATTATGCTTTCAACATTGTTGATTTTGAGTATGTTTTCATTAAGTTTTACAGTTTCGGCTGCAATTCATACAGAATCTATAACAAGTGCTTCTTTAGGTTCTAATATGTCATCTGCGAATTATACTTTGAACACAGGAAACTATGAAGCAGACGGTTACATATCAAAGCTTACCACAAGTAAGTTTAACAATAGTTCCGAAACAGATAAAGCAATTTATGTGAATTTGCCAAGTGAAATATGGGATTATGATCCTAATGCGATAACAATAAAAGTAAAAATCGGCGCTGATGATGAGTATTGTGCCGGTCAGGCAATTGCAAGATTTACTAATGTTTCGAGCTTTGCTGCATGGACTCCTAACGCTAATGATGTAAATCTTTTAAGCGGTGACGGTAAATGGTTTACTATTACCGGAGGCGAGGAAAAAACAATAAGATGTGATTTAACAAGTGAACAATTTGCCCCTGTAAAAGAACGTAAAATGACTAAAGTTTTGTTCCCTAACGGAGCAAGAAGCAATTGTCATATTACAGAGTTTACTTTAGTTTCGCTTGAAGTTGAATACGGAGCTGAAGGCGATGAGGTTTACAATGTTACGGTTGACGGTGAAAAAATAGGCGAGGTAGAGCGAGGATTATCCTTTACACTGCCTGAACCTGAAAATGTGGTTGCATATAAAGATGCTGACGGTAATTTTTATCCGGTAGGCCATAAGTTTAATTATGTACTTGATAATATTTCACTAAATTCAATAAAGCTGGATGTTAAGTCTATTGACGGAGCACAAATGAGGTTGAATGATGTAAGCGGATTAAGATTTTTGTCAGAAGTACCGAAAAGTCAGATAGATGAATTATCAAATCTCGGTTTTGAGATAACAGAAAAAGGGCATATTGTTTGTAAAGAGTCGGTTGTAGGTGAGGGAAGACCTGATAACATTAGTTTTGATACAAGAACTTTATATACCGATTCAGACAGCTTTTTTGATGCTCTTGTTATAAAATGCGGTCAAAACGGATTTTATAACGAAGATGAAAACGGATATAAAATATTCGCGGGCTCACTTGTAAATATTAAAGATTCAAATGCAAATAAAAAATTCTTTGCCAGAGGTTATGTTACTCTTTCAAACGGTGATATAACACGCACTGTTTATGCAAATGTCAGCGATGTTACCGGAGCCAGAAGCGTATCATATATCTCAAAGATGTTCAAAGATAGCGGTGATTACAGCGGTTACTCCGATGATAAAAAAGATATAGTAAATAAATATGTTGACTTATATCAGGATCCGCCTGCAAAAAAATACATGGCTTTAACTTATGATGACGGACCTAATACTAAAAACTGTCCAAAAATACTCGATGCATTAAATTCTATGGGCGTTAAAGCAACTTTTATGCTGATAGGTCAGAATATCACTGATTCTACAAAACCTGTTGTTCAGCGTATGCTTGATGAGGGACATGAAATAGAGAATCATGGCTATACAACTGACGCAATGGGAAGTTGGACAGCAGATGAGGTTTTGGCCGACCGTCAAAAAATGTTCGATTTATTTGCAGAGTTTGAAACAGAACCTAAGTTTTTCAGAGCTCCGGGGCTCAATAAATCCGGTACATTGACTACTAATATGAATTTACCGCTTGTAGAGGGTACTAATACTGAAGACTGGAGAACAGGCAGTGTATCTGTTCAGAATATAATAGATACAATTTACAGCGGCAAACAAGACGGACAAATTGTTTTGTTGCATACTTTGGATTATGATGGTTTTGCAGACAGAGAGATTTCTGTATTAAATGAAATCATACCTACACTTCGTGAAGAAGGATATGAATTTGTAACAGTAAGTGATTTGTTCAGTAAAGCAGGTGTAACACCTGTAAACGGAAAAGTTTATAATAATGTTTATGATTAAAAGCCAGCCTCGGAATTTCCGAGGCTTATTTTTTTCTGATTTCATAATCAAGTAACATAGCTTTAAATTCCGAAGCGTGAATACCTTCTTCTTCAGCAAACTTACCGAACATTTTTGATGCATTCTCATCATCTTCAATTTCTTTTTCACAGACTTTAAACTCTCTTACTAATTGCATTGAGTTTTCCCAAGCGCGAAGCAATCGGTCGCGTGTGTTGATTTTGACCTCGTGCAAACTGCTCATAATAACAGTCCTTTCTGTTTTTGTTTTTATTATAAGCATAATTTCAAATATTATTCTTGTATAAAACTTTATTTAAAGCAAAACTCACTTTTTAAGTATTCTTTTTAAAGAATTTATATCTAACAAATTTACTGTTTCAAAATGACCTTTGTAAAATACACCCCAATTATTGAAAATACAGGGTAATCCTTTGGCTTTTTCAAGTGTATCCACCTTGATTAGATTTACAGGAATATTATTTGTATCACAATATTGCTCTATCGTATTAATGCTCTGATAGACATAAGGGCATTGCATATCATAATAAATTGTCAGTTCTTTGCTTTTTATCTCTTGCTTTTTAGCGTTTTGTGTGAATTTTGGTGTTGTGCCGTCAAAAGAAAGTGCAAGAAGTTCATAACCATCTTCGGTAGTATCAACAACATCAAATCCGAATTTCTTTGCAAACGACTGGTCGGAAAGCCATGCTTTTTGCTTTTTCGCTCCAAGCATACAAATGCCTGATTTGCCTTTTTCTTTAGCGTCTGCAATGCAGTAATCCATTAATTCTTTGCCGTAGCCTTTGCCTTTAAGTTCTCCTAAAACCCATAGACAATATATGTAATAAAAGTTATCTCCGACTATCGGCACCCAAGCAGTTTCCAATGGGGAATACTCGATAAAACAGCAGCCTTTTGTATTTAACTTTCTAAATATATGACCTTCTTTTAATCTTTTTGAAAGCCATTGTCTTTTTGCTTCGACTCCCGGGTGAGCTTTTTTACTGCGGATAATACAGCATAAATGCTCATCGGCAATGTTTTCAACTGTTAAATTTATAAAATCAGTATTCATTTAGATATTTCTCCGTAAGCTTTGATTATCTTAATTAATTATACTTTTTATAAATAAAAAAGTCAATAATATCAAAAATCACTTCCAACACCAAAGGTATCAGAAGTGATTTTATATAAATTATTTTATTGCATTTAAAAGTTCTTCGGTTTTATCTGTTCTTTCCCAGGTAAACTCTTCGAGCGGTCTGCCGAAATGTCCGTAATTTGAAGTAAGGGAATAAATAGGTCTGCGTAAGTTTAAATCTCTTATAATTGCCGCAGGGCGTAAATCAAACACCTTAACAACAGCATCGGAAATAACAGAGTCGGCATACTTGCCTGTGCCAAAGGTTTCAACTGAAACAGAAACAGGCTTTGCAACACCAATTGCATAAGCAAGCTGAATTTCGCACTTGTCAGCAAGTCCTGCCGCAACAATATTTTTAGCAACATATCTTGCCATATAGGTAGCTGAACGGTCAACCTTTGTCGGGTCTTTACCCGAGAAAGCACCGCCGCCGTGACGGGCATATCCGCCGTAAGTGTCAACGATAATTTTTCTTCCGGTAAGACCGGTATCGCCTTGCGGTCCGCCGATTACAAAGCGGCCTGTCGGATTAATAAAATATTTTGTGTTTTCGTCAACTAATTCATTAGGTATTGTTGAATCAATGACATGTTTTTTAATATCTTTTCTCAAAGTTTCTGTGTCAATATCTTCGGTATGCTGTGTTGAAACAACAATTGCGTCAATTCTAACAGGCTTGTCATTTTCGTCATATTCAACAGTAACCTGCGATTTGCCGTCAGGGCGAAGATAAGTAAGAGTGCCGTCTTTGCGTACATCTGTCAATTTTTTAGAAAGCTTATGTGCGTAATAAGCAGCAATCGGCATATAATCCTTTGTGTCATTGCAAGCGTAACCGAACATAAGTCCCTGGTCACCGGCACCGAACTGATTAAGCTCGTCTTCTTCGCCGCCTTTAAGTTCATATGAGTTATCTACACCCATTGCAATATCAGGCGACTGCTTATCAAGTGCAACATTAACAGCGCAGGTATTTCCGTTAAAGCCTGCATTTTCGCTGTCATAGCCGATTTTGCAAAGAGTTTGTCTTACTATAGTCGGAATATCAACTTGAGCGGTTGTAGTGATTTCGCCCATTACAGTAATACTTCCTGTTGTAGCAAAAGTTTCGCAAGCAACTCTTGAATTAGGGTCTTGCGCTATCATAGCGTCTAAAATAGCGTCGGAAATGCCGTCACATACTTTATCAGGATGTCCTTCGGTAACCGATTCTGAAGTAAATAGTTTTCTCATTTTTATTAATTATCCTTTCCTTTTGTGTTTTCTCGATAAAATCCCGTAAAAAAATCCGCAAGTACAAATTATACCTGCGGATTTGGTTTATTAATTTAACCTCATCTCGCAGAAAATTCCGCAGGACTTGGCACCTTAACTAAAAGCCAGGTTGCCGTGGTTTCAAAGGGCCTATCCCTCCACCACTCTTGATAAGGAGTTTATCATCTTTAAACTATTATATATGACTATTGCGCTGTTGTCAATATGTAAATACTTGAAATTTAATATAATTCAAAAGTTCCGTTATATGCATATACAAATAAGAATACACATAAAGCAATTATTAATAATGAAATGACTGTTATTGCAAGTGATTTTTTGTTGAATTTAAAATCTTTATCACTTGATAAACTTAAACCTGCGCCCTTGAAAACAGTGCGTACAGGCTTGTAAATTAGCAGAGTAACTGCAGAACATAAAACAGCCTTGATTACATTAAACGGAAGCAATAAAGGAATTATCATATCTGCTACAACGCTTACGGGACTTCCGGTATAAATCGGAGTGAATATTAAATTCAGCGGAATCATTGAAGCGACCATTGCCACTGACGCAACCGAAAGTGCGATAATAGCGCCTGATAAAGTTCTTTTGTATTTGTAGATAAGTCCTGCAATAAAAGTATAGATTGCACTTGATAAAAAGTTCATTATGCAACCCCAAATGCCTGTGTCGCTTATAGTAATCATTTCAACAACGCTTACTATAAGTGAGGTTATGATACCTGAAACAGGGCCGAAAATAAGTGCGCCTACTGCAAGAACAGTGTTTTTTAAATCAAAGGTTAAAAATGAAACTTTGATATGGAAAACCAATGTGCATACATAAGCTAATGCACAAATAAGTCCCATAAAAACTACTTTTCTCGTGTTTGACTGTGTGTTTTTGTTCATAAAGAAACATCTCCAAAAAAATATAGATTTCTTTGAAACAAAAAATAAGACCCTGATAATATAATGATATCATCAAGGCGCAAAAATATCTTATTTTTCTTTTTCCATCCGGACTTTAACCGTCGGCTGCGGAATTTCACCGCATCAGCTCAGCATTTGCCAAGGTCGAGGGCTTACGGATTAAAAATTATAACCCGATTACCTCCGGTGGAGAATTTCACTCCGCCCCAAAGATGTATTTATTATATTATGCTATATGAATTTTGTCAAGTATAAGTTGAATAAACTTTGATAAATCATGAAAAAATGCTGCGGTTATTATTGATAAAAAATCAAAATTATATTATAATAAAAAATTATGATGATTAAATTTTTTCGGAGGAAAAATGTTGGAATTCAAAAAAATTACATTTGAGGATTATGATATTTTAAAAGATTATCTTTGTGATAAAACTCAAAAATCCTGTGAATTAGCATTTATTAATCTTGCTTTATGGCAAAAAGCTTATAATAATATGTATGCTTTATGTAAAGGTCAGCTGATTATAAAAAGCGGTGAGAATGAAAATGAGCTTTTCAGACTTCCTTTAGGCGATGATTTTGATTTAGGAATAAAGCTTATAAATGATTATTGTTATCCTAAAAAACCAATCTTTTTTGCTCAAGAGGGAGAAAGATTAGATTATTTTTTGGAGCATTACGGTCAAAAATATCTTTTAAGTGCATACAGAGAAGATTTTGATTATATTTATCTATCGCAAGATTTAAGCAAGCTTAAGGGAAAAAAGTATCAATCAAAAAGAAATCATATTTCAGCATTTTCAAGAAAATATGATTGGCAATATCAGAAAATTGATATTGAAAACATTGAAAAAATAAAAGAATGTGCAGAAAAATGGTATATAGAAAATAATTATTCTAAAAACAAGTATCTTGAAATTGAAAGAAACGGTGTTTTAAAAATATTATCCGATTGGAATAGTTTTGATGTTATAGGCGGAGCTGTTTTTGTTAACGGTGATGCAGTGGCTTTTACAATAGGTTCAAAAATAAATGATGAGGTATTTGATATTAATATTGAAAAGGCTTTAAAAGAATATGCTAATGCATATGCAGTTATAAATAATCAGTTTGTAATAAATGAGCTTTCGGAATATAAATATGTAAACCGCGAGGACGATTTAGGACAAGCGGGGCTTAGAAAGGCAAAGCTTTCTTATAAGCCGACAATGATTTTAAAAAAATATTGCTGTACTCCTGATATTAATCGTTGTATAGAGATTTATAATAAAACTTTTAATGATGAAAAAGAATTTACCGAAAGGCTTTTTTCAAAATGTCATAAATATTGCAGAGGATTAAAAGAAAAAAATGAAATTGTTTCAATGTTGTTTTTGCTGCCTGTAACTTTAAATTACGAAGGTAATAAGGTTAAGGCCAAGTATCTTTATGCTGCAGCAACAGACAGTAGATATCGCAACAGAGGATATATGAGAAGGCTGATTGATTGGGTATTTGAAGAAGATAGTTCGCCGATATTTCTCAAACCGGCTGATGAAAGTCTTATTGAATTCTATAAAAAATTGGGATTTAAAACTGTTACCGCGACCAAAGCTGAAAATTCAGATATTTGCCTTATTCCCGAAAATGAGTTTGCAGAAATATCATCAGATTGCAATTATTTAGATGAAAATTATACATTGATGTATCACGCAAAAGATAAATTAGACTTAGATGGAATTTCTTTTCCGTTTACAATGGAATAGTATTGTATATAAAAAAGCAACCGCAAGTGCTAAGCGGTTGCTTTTTGTAAAGTATTAAAACTCTGACTGATTTTTTAAATAATCATCTTTAGGCGAAACATTAAATCTATTTTTATACGCTTTAAAAAATGAACAATAATCATTAAAACCGCATTGTAAAGAAACAGCGGTTGGGCGCTGACCGTTTTGCAGCATTTCTTTTGCTAAAATCAGGCGTTTTGTTAATATATATTCCCATACCGTAGAACCTGTCATTTGTTTAAACTTTCGGTTAATATGTGTTTTGCTGACAAAAAAGCGATTGCAAATTACATCTAAAGACAGATTTTCCGTTAAATGACGATTAATATAATTAATAATATCTATTATATTATCTTTTACCATTTCTTTTCCTTGAATTTTAGAATAATTATCGCACAATTCGTTTAAAAGAACAGTAAGATAAATTTTCTTTTCGACAATATCTTCACAGTCGCATATTTTGTTTAGATAGTAAATCCAATTACTTTCTTTAAACATCGAAGCAGGGTAGCGGTTGTTTTGACCCAATGGCCTGTTATCAATAAAATCGGTTATTTTACTTCTCAATTCACTTAAAATAGCCTCGTTATTAAAATTAACAATAATTCTTTCATACGGAATACAATGGTTTATTAAAAGGCTGTGTGCTTCCGCTTTTTTCATTATAAGAACATCGCCGGGTTTTAATTCATAAATATTACCTTCGACAAAGTATTTGGCATTTCCGGATAAAAAGCAGTAAATTTCATACATTTCATGTGTATGCATTCTAAACATAGTCAAATCAGGTTCTTGGGTATAATTTCTGTGCGAATCAATACATTTTTTCATTAAATTCACCTCGCATTTCTATTTTATCATAAGATGTTTATATTTTCAATATATTTATGGAATTATTTTAAATTGATTAAAAATATAAACTGTTATATAATGAACTTGAAATGGAGGGATAATATGAAAACCAATTGTTTTTTAAATAATAAAACTGCGGTTTCACTTTATAAAAATTCAAAAGAATTACCTATTGTAGATTACCATTGCCACTTATCTCCTAAAGAAATTTATGAGGATAAAAAGTTTTCAAATATAGGCGAAATTTGGCTCTCGGCTGACCATTATAAATGGAGACTTATGAGAACTGCCGGCATTGATGAAGAGTATATTACAGGAAATACCTCATTTAAGGATAAATTCATTAATTATTGCGCTGCAATAGAGTATGCAGCAGGCAATCCGCTTTATCATTGGTCGCATATGGAGTTGAAAGAGTTTTTTGATATAGATTTGCCGATTAATCAAGCAAATGCGGAAAAAATTTGGAATCAAACCAATGACTATATTGAAAAAACTCAAATGTCGCCAAGAAAGTTGATTGAAAAATCAAATGTTGAAATCATTTGTACTACTGATGATATAATTGATAACCTTGAATGGCATAAAAAAATAGCAGAGGATAAAACTTTTAAAACAAAAGTTCTTCCAACTTTCAGAGTGGATAATCTCTTGCTCGTTTACAGAGAAGATTATTGTGATTATATAGAAAAGTTAAGCAAAATAAGCGATATAAAAATTACTGACCTTAAAACACTAAAAAATGCAGTCGAAAAAAGATTGAAGTTTTTTGTTGAAATGGGCTGCCGCTTATCAGATATCGGAATACCGTTTTTCCCTAATAGAATATCTAATGAAATTGAGGCTGACAATACATTCAAAAAAATTCTTTCAGGCGAAAAAATTTCAGAAGAAGAATACATTGGATTTTTAGGTAACATTTATGTCTTTTTAGGCGAAATTTATAAGGCAAATAATATTATTTCTCAATGGCATTTGGCAGTTACAAGAAACTGCAATTCGGTTTTATCTGAAAAACTCGGTGCAGACGGCGGTGTGGATTGCGTAGGTAATAATGTAAACGGTAATGACTTGATTTTAATTCTTGATGCAATAAATAAAAAAAGCGGCTTGCCGAAAACGATTATTTATTCACTCAATGAATCAAATATTGCACAGATAGCTTCAATTGCAGGTGCATTTCCGAATGTTAGATGCGGAGCTGCATGGTGGTTCTGCGACCATAAAAGAGGCATAGAAGATGAGATTAAAGTAATAGCAGAAAACGGTCAGTTAGGCTCTTTTTACGGTATGCTTACTGATTCAAGGAGCTTTTTATCTTATGCAAGACATAGCTTTTTCAGGCAGATACTCTGCAATATCATAGGCGAATGGGTAGAAAATGGCGAATATGACAAGCAGAGTGCAGAAAAGCTTGTTTCAAAAATAAGCTATGAAAATATTAAAAAAGAATTGGGTGAATGATATGAAAATGTCTTTCAGATGGTACGGTGAAAGTGATCCGGTTTCTTTGGAATATATAAGACAAATTCCAAATATGCGTTCGGTAGTAACTGCAGTTTACGATGTAAAACCTGGTGAGGTTTGGCCTAAAGAAAGTCTTGAAAAATTAAAAAAAGATTCAGAGTCAAACGGTTTGGTTTTTGATGTTGTAGAATCCATACCTGTTCACGAGAACATAAAGCTCGGAGCAGAAGACGCAGATGAGCTGATTGAGGTTTACTGTGAAAATATTCGCCGATGTGCTGAATACGGAGTTAAGTGTATTACATATAACTTTATGCCGATTTTTGATTGGACGCGTACAAATCTTGATAAAAAGGCTTCAGACGGCTCAACAAGTCTTGTTATGTATTGGGATGAGATGAAAAATCTTGACCCGTTAAAAGATGATATAAGACTTCCGGGTTGGGACGCAAGCTATACTCAAAAAGAAATAAGAGATTTAATCAGCGCTTATTCAGCTTTGGGAGAAGAAGGCTTATGGAAAAATCTTGAGCATTTTCTTAAAAAGATAATTCCTGTTGCTGAAGAATGCGGCGTTAAAATGGCTATACACCCTGATGATCCGCCGTATTCAATATTCGGAATACCGAGAATAGTTACCAATGAGAAAAATTTAGACAGACTTTTATCAATTGTTGACAGTGAAGCAAACAGTCTTTGTTTTTGTACAGGTTCACTCGGATGTGCTTCATTTAATGATATTCCTAAAATGGTACGCAAATACAGCGCTATGAACAGAATTGCATTTATGCATATTCGTCAGGTAACTTTGTTAGATGACGGCAGCTTTGAAGAAAGCGGTCATTTATCAAAAGCCGGAAGTCTTGATATGTACGAGATTGTAAAAGCGTTGGTTGATACAGACTTTGACGGTTATGTACGTCCTGATCACGGAAGAATGATTTGGGGAGAAACCGGCAAGCCGGGTTACGGTCTTTATGACAGAGCTTTGGGAGCAACTTATATTAACGGACTTTTTGAAGCTTGTGAGAAAAACAGAGGTGAAAATTTATGAATAAAAATGTATTAAATACAGATCTTTCAGGAAAAGTTGCAGTTGTTACAGGTGCAGGCGGCGTGCTTTGTTCAGCTTTTGCTAAAACGTTGGCACGAGCAGGTGCAAAGGTTGCACTTCTTGACTTGAATTACGAAGCTGCTAAAGGCTTTGAAGATGAAATAAATGCCGAAGGCGGAATAGCCAAAGCATATGAATGTAATGTTTTAGATAAAGAACTATGTTGCGGCGTAGCAGAAAAAGTTGAAAAAGATTTAGGAAAATGTGATATACTTATAAACGGAGCAGGCGGAAATAATCCAAAAGCTACTACTGATAAAGAGTATTTTGAAATCGGTGATATAGACGCTGATACTAAAAGCTTTTTTGACTTAGACAGCAGTGGCGTCGGTTTTGTATTTAATCTGAACTTTTTAGGAACACTTGTTCCTACACAGGCTTTCGCTAAACAAATGGTCGGCAGAGAAGGCTGCAGTATTTTGAATATTTCAAGTATGAATGCTTATACACCGCTGACAAAAATACCTGCTTATTCAGGTGCCAAAGCTGCAATTTCAAACTTCACACAGTGGTTGGCAGTACATTTCAGCAAAGTAGGCATCAGAGTAAATGCAATTGCACCGGGATTTTTCTCCACAAAACAAAACGCAAAATTACTTTTTAATGATGACGGAACACCTACTGCCAGAACAGAAAAAATCTTAGCTGCTACACCTATGGGAAGATTTGGCGAGGCTAATGAGCTTGAAGGTGCGCTTTTATTCCTTTTGAATAATCAAGCAGCAGGATTTATAACAGGTGTTGTTTTACCGGTTGACGGCGGTTTTTCAGCTTATTCAGGGGTGTAAAAAATGAGAGATATAAATATATATGCTTTTGCCGATGAAGCTTCTGCGATGATTGATGAACAAATCGTGGCAATGAAAAGAAATAATCTTCAAGGCATTGAAATCAGAAATGTTGACGGTACTAATATATCAGACATTACTGTTCAAAAAGCAAAAGAGGTTAAATCAAAATTTGATGATAACGGACTTGTTGTTTGGTCAATCGGCTCGCCGATTGGTAAAATTAATATCAATGACGATTTTGAGCCTCATTTAGAAAAATTCAAACACACTTTAGAGGTTGCTGATATTCTCGGCGCAAAAAATATTCGTTTGTTTTCATTTTATATGCCTGAAAATGAAAAACCTGATATTTATAAAGACAAGGTTATTGAAAGGTTAGGCAGATTTATTGAAATTGCTGAAAACAGCAATATAAATTTATGCCACGAAAATGAAAAAGGCATATACGGTGATACACCTGAAAGATGTCTTGAGATTTTTAAAGCTTTACCAAAGATTAAAGGTATATTTGATCCTGCAAATTTTGTTCAGTGTAAAATAGATACATTGAATGCATGGGAAATGCTTAAAGATTACATTTACTACATGCATATCAAAGACGCTAAAGCCGATGGATTTATTGTTCCGTCAGGAAACGGTGCAGGTAATATTAAAAAAATATCTGAAGATTTTATTTCAAGAGGTGGTAAAGATTTTACAATGGAACCTCATTTGATTGATTTTGACGGACTTTCTAATTTGGAAAGAGAAGGAGAGAAAACTCAATCACTTTGTGAATTTTCTGACAGTAATACAGCTTTTGACATCGCTTGCGATGCTTTTAAAAAATTAATTTAGGAGGATATAATAATGGAAATCGGTGCACAACTTTATACAATAAGAGATTATTGTAAAGACTTAGACTCTTTTTCTGAATCACTTGCAAAATTAGCTGATATAGGCTATAAAAACGTTCAGGTTTCGGGAACTTGTGATTATGAACCTGCTTGGTTGGAGGAACAACTTAAAAAGAACGGATTAAAATGTGTTTTGACACACATTCCGTCTGATAAGCTAGTAGAAAATCCTGCAAAAGTTGCTGAAGATCATAGTGTTTTCGGTTGTAATAATGTAGGACTTGGTTGGTATAAATTTGACGAGCAAAATGAAAATGAAAGCTTTGATAACTTTTTCAAGACATATTTACCGGTAGCAGACGCATTATATGAAAATGGTAAGTATTTTATGTATCATAATCATGATCAAGAATTCCAGAAAAGAGACGGCAAAATTATTTTAGAGCATATTGCAGAGCGTTTTCCTAAAGAAAAGCTTGGTTTTACACTCGATACATTTTGGGTTCAGGCAGGCGGAGCAGACCCGGGATACTGGCTTGAACAACTTTCAGGCAGAGTTCCTGTAATTCACTTAAAAGACTATTCTTTCGGAAGAAAAATGGCTGTAATAGGCGAGGGTAATATAAACTTTGACCGAGTTTTTGAAAAAGCTGAAAAAGCAGGAACAAAATATATGTTGGTTGAACAGGATGATTGCAACGGTGAAAATCCTTTTGACTGTTTGAAGAGAAGCTATAAATATCTTGAATCCAGAGGTTTTTGATTATGAGTAAAAAAATTAAACTTGGTATAATCGGTATAGGAAATATGGGATCGGGTCATGCACAGAATATAAAAAATAATGAGTGTCCCGATTTTGAAATTACTGCTATTGCAGATAATAATGAGCAAAGGCTTGAATGGGCAAAAGAACAGCAATACGGTCAAAATGTTACATATTTTAATGACGCTATTGAAATGCTTGACAGCGGATTGATTGAAGCTTGTATTGTTGCAGTACCTCACTATAACCATACAACTTTTGCAATTGAATGTATGAATCGCGGTATTCATGTTATGGTCGAAAAACCAGCAGGAGTATATACAAAACAGGTTCGTGAAATGAACGCGGTTGCTGACCTTCATCCTGAAGTTGTTTTCGGAATGATGTTTAATCAGCGTACTAACTGTGTATATAGAAAATTGCGTGAATTGGTACAGTCCGGTGATTACGGTCAAATTCGCCGTACAAACTGGATTATCACTGATTGGTACAGATCTCAGGCATATTATAATTCAGGCGGATGGCGTGCTACATGGGCAGGCGAAGGTGGCGGTGTTCTTCTTAATCAGTGCCCTCATCAGCTTGATTTATGGCAGTGGATTTGCGGTATGCCTAAAAAAGTACAGGCTCATCTTCACTACGGAAAATGGCATGACATCGAGGTTGAAGATGATGTTACAACATATGTTGAGTATGAAAACGGCGCAACCGGCGTATTTATTACTACAACAGGTGACGCTAAAGGTACAAACCGTTTTGAAATACAGATGGATAAGGCAAAGTTTGTTGTTGAGAACAATGTACTTACAATGGAAGAGTATAAAGTAAGTGAGCCTGAGTTTTCAAAAACTAATACTAATCCATTTGGAAATCTCGACAGCACCAGAAAAGTAGTTGAAACCGATGGAAAGAATCCGCAGCATATAGGTGTGCTTAATGCATGGGGCGGAGCTATTTTACGCGGTGAAAAATTAGTTGCTGACGGTAAAGAAGGCATAAACGGACTCACTCTTTCAAACGCAATGCATCTTTCTGCATTTTTGGGTAAAGAGGTTGAATTGCCGTTTGATGAGGATCTTTATTATAATGAGCTTATGAAACGCGTTGCTACTTCGCGTAAAAAGGATAATGCTCAAACAGTTTTTGCAGACACAAGTAATACATACGGCGGTAATAAATAATTCGAGGTGCTTTATGAATAACGTTCGTGTAGGCGTTATCGGTATAGGAAATATGGGTTCTGCCCATAGCTACTGCATTGCTGACGGCGAAATAAATGGTATGACTCTTGCGGCAGTTTGCGATATCGATATTAATAAACTGAATTCATTTAGTGAGAGATATAGTGGCATTAAACCCTATAAAGACTATAATGATTTGATTTCCGATAAAGAAATTGATGCTGTTATTATTGCGGTTCCGCACCCTTTACATTCGGAAATAGCAATTAAAGCGTTAAACAACGGACTTCACGTAATGCTTGAAAAACCGGCTGATATTGCTGTTTCAAAGGTGAAAAAACTAAATGAAGCTGCCGAAAATTCCGATAAAATTTTTGGAATAATGTTTAATCAGCGAACAAATCCTCTTTTTCAAAAAGCAAGAGATATTGTCCAAAACGGGGAATTAGGTGAACTCAAACGAACCGTTTGGATTATTACCAATTGGTATAGAACACAAAGTTATTATGATTCCGGTGATTGGCGTGCTACATGGGCAGGCGAAGGCGGCGGTGTGCTGATAAATCAGGCTCCTCATAATCTTGATTTGTGGCAGTGGATTTGCGGTATGCCTAAAAGTGTGACTGCTTTTTGCGATATTGCTAAATATCATAATATTGAAGTTGAAGATGATGTAACCATTTTCACAAAATATGAAAATGGTGCAACAGGTACATTTATTACTTCAACAGGCGAATATCCCGGAACCAACCGACTTGAAATTTCCGGTGATAAAGGCAAAATTGTTCTGGAAAACGGTGTTTTGAAATGGTGGAAGCTTAAAACATCAGAAAAGGAAGTTCGAAATACATCGTTAAAAGGATTTGCTGAAATAGACTATGATTATGCTGAAATAAAGCAGGAAAAAGCTGAAACAGCGCATAAAGGTATATTGCAGAACTTTGCAAATGCCGTTTTGTTTGGAGAAAAACTCATAGCACCCGGAATTGATGGAATAAACGAGCTTACTATATCTAATGCTGCATATTTATCAAACTGGAAAGATAATAAAGAGGTCAAACTTCCGTTTGACTGCAGTGAGTTTGATGAATTTTATAAGCAGATGGTAGATAAATCTAAATATATTAAAAAGGATTCAGTAAGTGAAGCTTCTACAAAATATAAGAAAAGATGGAGCGTCAATTGGTAGAAATTTATATTTTAAAACGATATATTAATCTTAATAAAAAAGTCCAAGTTTTTCTTGGGCTTTTTTATTATTTTTTAAAGTTGAAAAAGTTCCAATTTTAAACTGTAAAAAACAGGTTGACAAATACTGTTATTTCTTATATACTTAAAGGAAATGATTTCTAAATATTTATTTTTTTAAGG
>JBJEIS010000082.1:0-3617 GCA_051877275.1 Acutalibacteraceae bacterium
TCGAGTTTCTTTTTATGTTCAATAATAAGTTTAGCATTAATTCTGTTATCTTCTTTTAAACAATCTTCTGTGAGCGCCAAAATCATAGCGCACATACAATCAACCGCTGCTTCAACGAACATTGCATTGTCACCTTGAGCTTTGTCAGGCTCAAGAATAGTTACTGCGAGCGTTTTTGCAAGCATTTCCGCATCATCATAATCACCGGATTTATATGCGTCAATAATTAATTGCAATGGGTTGTAACCCATTGACTTTATTGGGTCAATAAGGTTTAAAAGTAGAACTTTATATCCTCTCTTTTCAAGTGTTTCTTTACAAGCTGGATAAAGTTCAAGCTTTGGATCGTTAATTACCATTGAAGGCTTTGCCGATGAGCGGCTGTGTATGTCTATCATTGGGAAAACCATCATTTCGCCTTTACCGGAACGAGTAATACCGCTAATTAAAGAATTCACCGGTGAATCATCAATATACCATTTATTATCAATTCTACTTACAGGAATACCGCCGTATCCCTCAAATTCCTTTAAATGTAACGGTACGGCTTTGTATTGTTCGACTATTTCTGTTTTTGTTGTCCAACGCTCATTACCTTTATGCTCAAGCGGAAATTCTTTATAGCTTGTTCTGATGTTGTAGCAGAGCTTAAATTCAAGGAATGCAATAACCAAAATAGCAGTTAAATACAACCATTTATATTCACTTATTGCTGCAAAAGAAAAAACATTTGAAATTGAAAGTGCTGAATTATTACTGTTTAATAAGCCGTTTAAGCTTATTTTATATAAACTCACTAATATATAATTTAAAAACAAAAGCATTAATATGCTCGTTACAACAGCAATTGTAAAAACAACTTTTTTATTTGCTAAAAAAGTATTTAGTTTAAACACACTTTTTGATGTTGCATTTCTAAAGCTGTTATGTTTATCTTTATTGTTTTTATCTGCTTTTGTTAAAATTTTTTCTTTTAAATCCATTTTTATCTTTCCTTTAACAAGTGCGGAGCGGAACAAATACCGCTCCGCATATTTGTTATCGATTTAACCAAATAAACCGACCGCCCAAGATGCTATTGTGGTAGCCATCATAATTATACCTACAGCAATAAAAATGATTTTTACTCTTTCTTTAGCCATCTCTTTTGCGTTCTGACCGCCCCAAAACATAATTGCGCCAACGCCGATTAAGCATAATGCAGCAAGAATTGCAACAGAGCCTTGAGCAATTTCAATCACATTTTTAATTGAATCGGTAATGTTGTTGATTACCTTTGCATTTGTTGTAACCTCACCTAAAATAAAAGAAATATTTAATAAATAATTCAAGGTATTTCCTCCTTCCCTTTTTAGATTTTTATATAAAAAAGCAGAGCATTAATTGTTAACGCTCTGCTTTCGTATATCTGTTATTTAATTTTAGAGAAATGGTACATCTTCTTCGATTAGTCTATCGTAAAAATCAATGAAGTCTTCTTCGGTTTCTTTTTCCTTGATTTGCGGAACAGGAGGCTCACCATCTTTTTTATCATAAAATTTAAGTCCGCCAAATTCCGCCTGTCTAACAACAACATTGTATAATGAATGCTGATTTCCGTCTTTATCTTTCCATTTATCTTGGTGCAGTTCACCACGGATGCTGATTTCTTGACCTTTTTTAAAGTGTTTTGTAATAAATTCAGCAGTTTTACGCCAAGCAACACAATGTATAAAATCGACATTATTATAATCTTTAGAGTTAGAGAAGCTTCGGTCAACCGCTACAGTAAACGCTGTTACCAATCTTTCGCGTGCTGTTTTCAGTTCAGGGTCAGCAGTTAATCTTCCTGAGAGTATGATTACATTCATAAAATTACCTCATTTCTTTTTATAATTCAAGTTCTTCGTCAAGGCAATTATCTTCACAATAATCATTAATGATATTGCAAGTTTGTTGCTTTAACTGTTTTTCTTTTGTAGTTTTAAATTTGTTTTGTTTTTCTTTTTTAAGTTTTAAAAGCTTTTCTTTTTTTACAGCTTTTTTGTCTTTCATTCTTCATATTCACTCCTTTGTAGCCTTATTTTTTTTATTATTTTAAAAACAATTAAGAAAATTACTATACCTATAATTAAAATGCACCCAAGCTTAATATAGGCAATGTTTTGAGTGATAAAACTTTCAGGATCACGAAATACATAATGTGCAGTTGCCTTAACTTCCCACATTTGTCCCGGCACGGTGGTTTCCGTTGTTGTAACTTCAGTTCCGCTTGCGGTTGAAGTCTGTTCGGCAGCATTTTCGTCATCGGTGAAGCCTTGATAAAAACAAACTGCAGTATAAGTCTTTTTACCTTTAACAGTAACCGTACCCGAATAATATGCTTTATATTCTTTAGTTTCAGTCAACTTTACACCTGATACAATTGCTTTTCTGTATTTAGTACCGCCCGAATCATATTCAGCGCCACTCCAACGAACGGATGTCGCTTTGTAATTATTTGAATTTAACCCAACTGCATTTAATAATCCTTTGCCGAATCCGTTTATATTCAGCGAGCCTTTTTTCGGAAATAAATACCCGGAAAAAGAAAAATAATTTTTATTATATTCTGTTGTAGTAATTGTTTTAGACCATTTACCACTCCAATCACTTCCTGCAACTTCTTTAACATCTTGTAAATAAACAGTAACAGATTGACCGTCAGAGTTTATTACTTTTGTTGGCGGCGCTTTTGAGTTCTTTCCTAAATCAGTTGTTGATGTTACTGTTTTTGTTATATCGTCACCATTGACCTCCGTGTATTCGATGTTTTGAAGTTTAAGCTTAATTTTTTTTCCGCCGTTTTTTACTGTTATAGTTTTCTTTGCATTGCATTTTTTTGACGGTAGATTTTTATATGTTACTTCTTTTTCGATTAACTTTTGCGGTGCGGTTGTTTCCGCTGTGGTTGTTGATACAGTTGTATCAGGTACAGTTGTTGTAACCGCTTCGCCGTTTTCGTTTAATTCTTCATAATCGACACGCTCAAGCGTATATTCTAAACCGTCTTGAATTATGGTTTTATCAAAATCATATTCAAATGGTTTTAGTGATGTCGAAAACGTTGCTGTTTTAGTTATTTCTTTAGTTTCTGCCGATACACTTATCGGCAAAACACAAAGAATAATAATGAAAAGTAACAAGGCAGTTTTAATAGATTTCAAAAGCTTATCCACCTTCCTTTTTTATTTTAATTTGTGATTTGTCCAATAAACAGTACAAGCATATACTATAATTCAAGTTCTTCATCGTTAAGTTCATATGCTTGCTCATAAAATGGGCAACCACTAAATGCATTATAACCAATATTATTTAAGCTATTGGGAATAGTTACATTTGATAAAGATGTACAATTATAAAATGCATAATCCCCAATACTTATTACACTCTCCGGTATAGTTATACTTGTTAATGACTTACAGCCATAAAATACCCAATCCCCAATACTTGTTACACTATCCGGTATTGTTACGTTTGATAAAGATGTACAATCATAAAATGCACTATCATCAATACTTATTAGGCTATTAGGCATTGTAACGCTTTTTAATGATGTACAATCTTCAAAGGCATAATTACCAATTCTTATTACTCCA
>JBJEIS010000083.1:0-3496 GCA_051877275.1 Acutalibacteraceae bacterium
AAAGGCAAAAATAACTGATGAGCAACGAAATTTAATTCTCATAGGCAGAAAAGCATATAAACTAAAACAGCAAGGCAAAAACAAAGGCGAAATTATTCAATTTTTAGGAATTAACGGTGATGTAGATTCAGCCATCAAAAAATGGGTTGATCTTAAAGATAAATTTGCAGTCGATGATACTGATTTAGAATTATGTAATGAAAACGAAAAAAAAATTAATATGTTCAGTTTGGTGCAAATGTTTGATAAATTATCACAAAAAAAATATCAAAACGGCGATACCGATATTGATAAATATTTTGAACTTCGTCCATCACTTGACAGAGCTAAACTGAAATATACATCTATTAAAACTGCACCGGGTAGAACTAAAGGCGGTGTGTTTATTGAAACATTGCATAAATTAGTAGTATTCACTTACGGCAAAATCTCAAAAATGACAGCTGAAAGCAGTATTGATATTAAAGAAATAGGTTTTGGTGAAAAACCGTTAGCTATTTTCATAGGTTTGCCTGATTACGATAAATCTTTCTATTTTATAGCTTCGCTTTTTATTAGTCAGACTTATTTTGTTTTGTCTAAAAATGCAACGTTTAGTTCATCAGGAAAATGTTCTCGACGAGTAATTTTTATTCTCGACGAGTTCGGCAATATGCCCGCTATTCCAAATATGGATTCTGTAATGACAGTATGCCTTGGCCGTAATATTATATTTAATTTGATTATTCAGTCATATAACCAAATTAAAACCAAATACGGCGAAGCGTATGATACTATTGTCGGAAACTGCGGTAATCAGGTGTATATTGCTACGGCAGACAAAGAAACAGCAACACTATTTTCGGAGCTTATCGGTAATCATACAATTACTACAATTAACAGAACAGGTAATAAAATGGAACTCGGAAAACATTTTACCGAAATGTACGAAGAGGAGCCGTTAATTAATAAAAATCAGCTTATGGATTTAAAAGAGGGTGAGTGTGTTATCAAGCGTGTAATGAAACGAACTGATTTAAAAGGTAATAAGATTACACCGACGCCAATATTTAATTCAATTAAAACAGGCACACAATATCCGTATCGATATCAATATATGATAGAAGAATTCCCAACCAAAAGCTTTTTGGAGGTCAAAATGCCATCCTGCGTACATATTAAACGGCAGAAAATAATTTATGACGCAGCCAAAGGACTTGAACGAGCTGAAGCGAGAAAAAACGGTTATCCTTCATTTAATTTAGGTGTTGACAGATTAATTTCCGAACTTGATGAAGATACGATTGAACAATTAAAAATTATTTATAATGAACACGAAGCTTTGTTGTCTGATGATTTTGAAACGGTTGGTGAAATGCATATCTATGATTTCATCACAATTGCCGCACAAGCTTTAGAAAAAGAAAAACTTGATAAATCAGTAATGTCCTACATTATTGATTTAGTTGCTTAATTGAAAGGAGATGATTATATGTTTCTTGAACATTGGATTGGTGAGGGTATAGGCAATTGGATTGCAGATTTGTTTCTTCCGGCGCCGAGCGCAAGTAAAGGTTTAACAGAACAACTCAAATATTGGTCTGACGCATTATCAATGACAGGTTTTTTTCAGGATATTCTTTGGTATATGGGTTGGACAGTTACGCTTATTCTTAAAATTATTTGTAATTTTGCTGAAGAAGCGCTCAATGTAGCATATAAGCTACTTGATTTCACAAATTATGATATTGTTTCTAATGTTTTCGGCGGTGCGAAAAACTGGAAAGCTATATTAACAATACTATTTGCAGTTGGATTGGTTATTGTAGGTTATACATTGCTAATAAATAAAGAACAAAAACCACAGTTTTTACAATCGTTAGTTCTATTAATTGCGGTTTTTATTGCTTTACCGACGTTATTCAATGTATGCAACAGCGTTGTTAAATCTACAAAATCATATATTTTAGGTGACAGTTATTCAGCTTCGGAAATTAACATTGATGTTACCGACCCGAACAGTATTTATGAATCTGCAGCGGAAGGAAACATATCTGACCAAATAGTGATAAATGGTATTACAGACTATCTGTACATTGAAAAGCAGGGACTTAAAAATTATGCAGTTGACAACAGCTATGTTTATGCTGTAAAAGATAAAAAACTTAATAATTTTAATCAAAAATCAATTTCATATATTGATATTAATGAGAAAATCGAAACTACTGATGATACCAACAGAATTTTTAATTATAAAATTAAGCTCGATGAAGATGGTAAAGCAACCGCAGTTAAATTAGAAAAAGCTGAAACAGGTTTTGATTGGCTAAACGGTTTATTCAGCGAAAATTATCGGCGGTATGATGTTAAATTTTTCAGCGTGTGGGTATTTTTAATTTGTATGACATTTGCGCTGTTATTTACATCGTTCAAAACGGTTCGCATAATATACGAATTAGTTGTCAATAGATGTCTTGTAATGCTTATTTCCCCGGTAGATTTAACAACAGGGCGAAAAACTAAAGCAATACTCCAAAATATAATATCATCGTATGTAATTATGGTGATTACTGTTATTTTATTAAAACTATTTATTGAATTTTTTGTGTTTATGCAAACAACAATCACAAGCAGTTTTATTCAGGCAGTTTTGGTTATTGCTGTTACTATGGCTGTTATTGACGGACCGAATATTGTCGAAAGAATTTTCGGTATTGATGCAGGAATACAATCAGGATATAAAACAATGATGACAATGTTGGTTGGTACACGTGTCGGAGGTAAATTAGTATCAGCAGTTGGGCATACGATTGGAGGAGTCGCAACCAAAGCAGCTTCATCAGGAGCTAAAGGAGTAAAATCTAATATTGCAACTGGGAAAAGTAATATTAACAGTAATGCTGCAAATTCTGAAGATGACAGTAAATCAAGTGTTAAAACATCTGATAACGAAAAAGACAACAAAGGTAACAACACCGAAAACGGTGAAGATAATAAAAATAATTTGTCAAGTACCGATGAAATTAATGGTAATAAAAATACCGAGCAAGGAAGTGTTAATAGTCGAGCAAATAACAATATAGATTCTTCTGTTGGTATTAATGAGAAAATCGAAACTACTGATGATAGCAAACCTTTAAATAACGATGGTGAACAGAGCGGTACTAATGATAATTCTGCTTTTAATAGCAACAATATATCAAGCACCGCCGATATAAACGGTTTCCCACAGTCACAAAGTGAAAACGACGGCCGAGAAAACCTTCAAAGTGATTATAAAGTCAATAATAATACGGATAAAAGTAATTTGGGTAGTAACAATTTCTCTACTAAAAACAACAATGCTAAGCCGAGTAATCAATCTACGAAAAATAATATTGTAACAAACAGTAGTAATATTCCTAAACCAAATTTGAATCCGGAAAGACAAAGTAAGCTAAACGGACAACCTATTAATTCGCCTAATTCAAAGAATTATAATAGAAGTAATATTAATATAGATATTAATCCTGAAGAT
>JBJEIS010000084.1:0-3462 GCA_051877275.1 Acutalibacteraceae bacterium
TTCAACATTTGCAATATCAAGAAGCTGTGGGCAAATATCGCCCTTAATTGCGGTAGTCTTGCTCTCGTCCGCATACAATCCTGTTTCTACATTTTCATCCCAATAGGTATAAAGCACACCTGTTCCGCTGACATAAGCATTGTGAAGTGCGTCATGGATTATCTCATCAAAACCAAGTCGCTCGCTCTCCGTCTTGTAATAATCGGTCAATGCGTTCATTACAAAATTAATCTCATCAGTTTCTGACTGTTGCGGCATAATACCTTCTGCAATCACATCTTTCATATCGTCATAAGAGTTTTGCATATCAACGGTATTCGGCACACCTTCGGCAGTAAAATTAACTGTAAGAGGTGATGAATCAATGACCGCAATTTTATAATCAGCAATTCTCTTGATAAGATTGTGACGCACAAGCGGTCTGTCATTTCCTACCTTTGCGCCGTACCATTGGTCTCCTGCATAAAAGCGCTCATTTTTCTTTGTCTGCTCGTAAAGCCCTTTTTCGCCGAGGCTCTGCTTATAAGAGCAGGAGTCGTCATATTCTTTAAAAACCTTTTTAGGTGTTTGTTCCATTTGTTAGTCACTCCTTTTAATTTTATAAGCACAAAGCACGAAATACTCTCTGCTCATAAAACTAAATAGGGCAGAGTTTCCCCTGCCCCTGTTAATTATTTTTTAGGCTTTACAGCCTTTTTAGTTTGTTTTGGCTCGTCGGCTAATTTAAAACCTAAACCAATAAGAGCGTCTTTTTTTCGCTCATCATCGGTAAAAGCAATATCATTGCCGTATTTGCCGATTAATTTATACATAGTAAACGCCGCCTTATGCTTCAATCATTGCCCAAACAGTAGGTTTCATACTTTCTTTAACAAAGAAATCATAATGAAGACGATAGTCGAATTTATAAGCGTCAGCTTCCTGATTTTCTGAAGGTGAAAATGTGCGAATTGCTTCGTGTTTTTTAACGATAGAAACAGCGTTTTTAGGCAACATAAGAAGCTGAATTTCTTTTGCAGTTGAAGAAGCTTCAAATCCGCCTACCGAAGATGTAGCACCTGCGTTAAATATATACTCGGTTTTCATTCTTTTAGTCGGAACGCCGATTAAAATGATATCGCCGAGCTTTTTAACTTTATATTGAACCTCGCCGTTTTTGAAGTCGCCTACATCAATCATCTTAGTAATTTCACTTGAAAGTGATAATTTGTTGAGATTGTCGTAGGTAATAAAGCAAACCTTTTCACCGTCATAGCCTGCGTCCTCGATTTTAGCTGCAAGCGTCATCAATGCTTCATAAGGTTTAGTAGCAATCGGATATGTAGCAGGTGCGATTGTCTGTGAAGCAGTTTTAGCAATTCCCGCAAGCCCCGATAAAACATAAGCGTCCATCTCAGGCACAACTTCAGTTCTAACAAATTCAGATAATACCTGTCCTGAAAGTCTTTCAATGCCTGTGTCGCCGATATCGACAGCGTCAATTGAGAATGTACGACCCCTGTCCTTTGATACTGTGTAAGCAGCATTAGTAACTGTTACATCACCTTTTGGAAAGCCGTCTGAATAGTCACCAAGTCCAACAAGTGACATGCTTGGAATTTTAACTGTTCTTGCGTCAATAAATGTAACACCGAAATCATTCTGTGTCATAAAACCTGTTTTCGCTGTTTGCTCGAGCACTTTATCAAGTTCGCTCGCAAACTTAGTAGCAAATGCTAATTCATTAGCCATAAATAATCATTTCCTTTCTTTATCCCCAAATTCCTTTTAGAAGCTCTTTTTCCCAATTAGGTGTAGCGCCGGCACTATTATCAGGCTTAACTGCGCCAGTTGAACTATCGGCATTACTGCGCTGATTGTCCGCTTCTTTTTGACTTAGCTTTGCATTTTCAAATTGATAACGAAGATAAGCGTCATAAAGCGAAATCCCGTTTTTATTACGGATTTCTAAAACCTTTTCAGGAACGTTTTCAAATGATTTGTCTTGAAATTCGGGAACTTCTTTTTTCAAAGTGTTAAATTCGGATGATAATGTTTTTATCTCATCCTGTTCAGCCTGTTCTTCTTGAGCTTTTTGCGCTTCGAGCATTTTTTCATAGGCTTTTCCCCTGTCGGCTTTGTCCTTTTCAAGCAAAGCCTGAAAAATTTCTTCATCGCCGTCAGCTTTGTCCCTAAAAGCCTGTTCTTTTTCGGCTTCAATCATTTCAATAGTTTGTTTAACAAACTCTTTCAAAGACTTGCCGTCGCTCGCGGCTAAATACTCAAGCTCTTTCAATGTCGGGTCAAGAGCTTCAAGCTTCTTGCCCATTTGCGCGTATTTAATCGCGTCTTCTCTGTTAAGACTGATGTGTTCTTTGTTGTATTTAATATCAAGTGAAAAATCATCAGCCTGTTGTTCTTCGCTTTCTGCGGATTCGGTAGTATTTTCATCTGTTGTCGACTCTTCAGATGATTCCGTTGTTTCCGCGTTCTGCTGTTCTTGTGTTTCGGTTTCTGTCTGTTCGATTGGTGTATCGTTCATAACTTCATCCATTTAATTTCTTCCTTTCTGATATGGTAGTCAGTTTTTATATTTAAAAAGCAGCAGCAAAAGCCACCGCTTAATAAATCAATGTTGTTCATCGCCTGAATAACTCATAAAGTTTTCAAACTCTTTTCTTTTTTGTTTTGCTCTTTCAACCGCTTTTTTGTCAGGCTTTGGTTTGCGTATTGCCCTGATATTTTTTAAGCCAATGTCAAAAACGATTAAAATAATTAAAACAATAAGTAATACGTTAGTCATTAACTCCAACCTCCTGAAAAATCTGCCGAAGTAAGTCCATAATTAACTTTACGTTTCGGCGTTTCTCTTTCTTTCTTGTATTTAATGCTTTGCATTGCATATCTCATAGCATCCATTAAATGATTATTGCTATCTTCAGGCTTATTGATTGCGTTGCCTTGTTTGTCTTTCGCCCAGCAGTAAGTAGAAAGCTCCATAAAAGCGTTTTTGCATTTCGGATTTACAATAATCTTGTATTCCTGTATCGCTTGTATGCCGTTTACAATAGAATCTTTGCCTTTAACACTCGGCTTAATCCTGGTAATCCCAAGCCTAATTAAATCGTCATTGGATTTAGGCTCTGCGCTGTCGGCTACAATCTGCTCTTTTGAAAAACCTTTTTCTTTAATTCGCTTTGCGATATCAACGTTAAGCATTCCGCGCTCATAAAACTCATCGTAAATATAAATAATCCTGTCATTTTTATTTACCGCCATTGCAATAAAAGCCGATGGGTCGTTTGTATATCCGTAGTCCAACCCAAAGCAATGCCACCAAACCCCATTGTTGGTGTCGCATTCGCCGTATTCAAACCGCTCATAAACAAGCCCCTCAGCTACGCCCCAATTACCAAGCCCGGCAATCCAATATCTACGCGGATTTTCTTGTTTCATTCGCTCGAACATTTGAATATCGGCATC
>JBJEIS010000085.1:0-3450 GCA_051877275.1 Acutalibacteraceae bacterium
CCCTTATATGTACCAACTTCACAATTTCACCTAAAACTGAAATTTCGTTGTACAATTCGTCAAGTTCTTGATAACGTTGTTCAGCATCACGCCTGTCTGTCGCATCTTTTGATGATACATAACGTGAATTTTGCTCGCGCATTGATTTGTTGATGTTTTTCTTAACCTCGTTAATATCTTCCGTAGAAATATCAATTGTAACAATTGCATTTTCTATATTGCAAATAGGATTAAGCCAAAAGCGGTCAAGATATTTCGGGAAAGCATAAATGTGTATACAACATTCATATCCGCAACCGGTTTTAATAAATTTTTCATTTTTAAACGATAAACCGCCCTGCGCTTGAATTTCTGCAATTAATTCTTTATCAACAAGACTATTTATATCTATCTTTACTTCTTTTTTCTTTTTTAATGCCATTTTCTAACTCCTTAAATAAAAATGCTACTATTTTTATTATTAAGCTTATAAATGATTTGTAATTTTTTTTCTTTTGATAGTTGCATAACTAAATTACGTGAATTTAAAGACTTGAAAATAATGTTTAAGTCATCAATATGTTGGTTTAGCGTATCTGAAAAAAACATCAAATAAAACTCTCTGTCTGTTTTATTGCTTTCAATAAACTGTAATTCTTCAAGTTTAGTTTCAAGTATTCTTTTAAAAATTTCATTTCTGCAATTATCAATCTTGTGTTGCACGTATTGTTGTTGTGCTTTTGTGTTTGTAGGAAAGTTAAGCGAAATAATTTTAATATCATTTGAAAATGTGCGTAATAATTTTAGAATACATAAAATATCTAAATCGTTTTCATCATCAGATGCAGTAGCTAAATCCTTTGTTCTTATTTCCAATAAATCCATATAACCGCCGTTTTTCATTTCAAAACAATCCTCTTTGTCGTTATATTTAACAAACGGTAATAAATCAATTGTTGTTTTACTGATTTTATCAGCCATAAAATTACCTCTTTTCTTTTTCTTGTGATATTGAATGATAAACAGCTTTATCTGAAATAAACAGAAAATAAATTGATTTGTATATTGGTTGTTCGCCATTTACCTGTGTGCGAGCCGTTAAAACGAAACCAACAAATACATTAAAGCACCGGTACGGTATAATTAGAAACGAATTAACCCCACTTTCAAACAGCATCATAATGAAGAAAAACCCAAGAATTATAATCAAATCTTTAAAATATATTTTTTTCAAAATTTGCGTTTTGCTTTTTAATTCTTGCGGTACAATATATCTATCTTTCATAAAAAATCCTCATTTTTTTCATTTTAAAATTTCTTTAAAATAAAGGGATTTCGTAAAAAGTGGCAACGTTGCCACCTTTTACTTTTTATCTGATTTTTGCCTATTAATACCGACATTCCCTTTATTTTGATTTGTTCTTAAATTTGCACGAAAAATAGTGTTATTTCCTCTTACAGAACGTTTTTTCGTACCAACATACAAATTTGCCTTTTCGCCTTTACTGTCAGTTCTTTTAATATTTTCTTTTGGTTGAGCAGAGATATTTTTTTCTTTTTCAGGTTTAACAAAATCCTCACCGGTAATATTTGAATTACCTATATCATCAGCTTGTAAATTATCATTAACATTTGATGCATTGTTTAAGTCATTAATATTATTGCTATCAATATCATTTGAATTAAGATTATCAGTACCGCCATTATTATTTGCCGGTGCATTTCGTTTTTGCCAAGCATCAACATTGTTTTTAATTTCTTTGCCTTTATTAGCTACATCTTGCCCTTTTTCTGCAAGTTTTTCACCGGCTCTATGCATTGCGCCTTTTTTACCGCCTAAACCGGCAATGTTATCAGCAGTCTTATAAGCTCCTTTGCCAATGTTTTTAGCTAATCGTCCTGCACCGCCTACGATACCGCCCATTTTCTTATTATCAGATTGACTGCCACTAGCTTTATTTGTATTATTTTTTCCAAAGAGAATTGATTTACCGGTTTGCGCTAAACCGCCAATTCCTTTAACACCGCCGGCTACTGCTCTAGCACCAAAGAACGCACCGCCGACAACAGCCATTCCGGATTTAAGACCGGCATCAATACCAAGAATACGCTCGACTAGGTTTGGTCCGTCAATTACTGCCAATGCAATAACTAACATTATAATTGATTGTACCAATCCGTTAGTAACGTGACTTGTGATATATTCAAATGCAAGCATAAAACATTTGAGTAAAACAACATTAATAAACATTACTAAATACGTTGAGCCAATTGTTTGTAAAATCATTTTTGCACGTCTGCCGTTCGTCAAATCCGTTGAGCCGATTAAATAAGCTAAACATTGATGTACGACTAATTCGTATATAAGCCGTATTGTTTTAAAAGCAATAAAGAATTGAGCAATAGCAAGCGCTAATAACATACACCAAACAGCAACAAAATTAATGTTATAACGATAATACCAACTCGTCATATCAACCCATAAAAAGCTTTCTTCCTCAATTTCATAGTCTTTCAGATTACCGTCATTATCAGTATCTATGTAATTTGAAAAATACTTTTTCTGTTCATCAGATAAGTTATCCCATTTGTCGTCATCAGGCTCGATAACCTCGTTAATATCAATCATATCAATGTTTTCTAAATTACTAGCAAAACCATTTTTTGCAGTATCACCAACAATATATCCGTTTTCAATTTCATAACTATTCAATCCGTTTTGTACTACATATGCAAGGTCAACGGTGGCATTTGAAATAATTGTACTGCTCAATTTACTGTCATTACCCAAAACATACTCTTTCCCTGCTTTAACAGATGTATTAAGAAATGTAAACATTTGTGGTATCAGCAAAACACAAGCAACAATCATTATTACATTTTGCAGTACATTTGGTTTTTTCTCGCCATGATTAATGATTAACGTATAACCTAATACTAATAAAGCACCGGCAAGCAAAACACCAAGTATAACCTTAACGCCGTTGTTAGTAAAAATCTTTTCAAGCGAAAACCACGTTGTAAAATCAAGAAATTCATACGCTTTATCTACTAATGTTTGCCCTGCATCACAAAAGCTTTTAAGTAATTTTGTAATAAGCCATTCGCCAGAACGTAATATATTATTAAACATTCCGTCTCTTTCAAATATATCACTCCATTTATACAGCGTTTTAACAAGTTCTGTATCGCAATCAGAGGCTAATTTCATCTTCTCACTTCCTTTTTTTAAGCAATTAAATCAACTATTTCATTCATTTGTTGATTATTAATTTTTTGTAAATCCACCATTTCATACAGTTTACTGATAAGTTGACTTACAGTTAGCGTATCTTTATTGTATCTAACATTTTGACAAGACAAAAAATTGAATATCTTATCGCTAACATCTAAATCTTTAACTGTCATATCTATTTCAAAAAATTCAGTATCAACCATTCCTTGCCGTTCAGCATTTTTTCTTTCAAACCA
>JBJEIS010000086.1:0-3398 GCA_051877275.1 Acutalibacteraceae bacterium
TCTGATTTTCCGCATGAAAGCGATACAGAGTTAATTTTTTGAATGTCTGAATATTTACCAATTGTAGTTAAGTAAGGGCTGTTATTATCACCTATAACCCCATTAGAAGTAATTCCAGAAGTACTTAAAGCCGGCAATGAATTCGACTTACTGTTTCGAGTTGAATAGTACAACAACTTATCACTATCTGAACCAAATGATACATGAAAGAACTCACCTGCATATGCATTTGTAAATTTCACTCTGATGCCATATACATTACTGAAATCTATGCCGGATAAATCTATTTCTGCTATTTCGGAAGCTTTCAACATGTAAGTTGTTGAAGTAGGACTTGATAAATCAATAACACCATCTAAATCAGCAAGTTTTACAAGCTCACCACTTGCAACTCTGCTTAAATCACCGTTATCAAATGTGGTTAAAGTTTTCCAAGAGATACCGCTTGGCAATGTATCTTCACCAACATCAAGAGTGTTTGCGTCAGGGTCAATAAATTTAGAATAATATTTATATACAGCTTGGTTACCCGCAAACGTCAAATGCAGATTATCACCGTAGCTCCAGCTATGACCGGTATATTTGCTTCCGTTTTTTACATTTGAACACAAATCCACAAATTTAATATCAACAGCAGGATAATTTTCAATAGTGGTATTGATAGAATCAGTAATAAAATAATTTATCATTGAATCCCAATAATAAATCATTTTTTCATCAACAGAGCCGGCATAAGGATTGAGGTTATTCTGCATATAGATTGTGCCGCTAAAACCTTTTTCTAATAATGTATCCATTACCGCTTTATAACCGTCAACGATGTTTGATTTAATCTTCTGCCATGTATAAAGTGTTGATGTTATACTATTTGCTTCAAGAAGTGCTGCAAGCTCTTCATCAGACATATTTTTCAAGGTGTCAACAAAAGTCACCATTTCATCATAGGTTTTGCTTGTAATATTAGTAGTGTATCCGTTTGGATTACCTGAATTTGATTTTATGATACCTACTGCATTGGAAACATCGTTGATACCGCCGTCCATAACTATAGTATCGGCAGCTGCGATATAATCGTCAGGACAGTTAGTAACCTGATTTAAAATAGAACCGTAGCTTGCATTGTAATAATCTTCGTTCTTCATTATAGCACCGTTTTTAGCATATTTACGGTACCATCTTCCGTCTGTTGTAGTATTAGTAGAAGAAGATATGTAATTAAGTCCATATTCCTGTGCAATTAAGTTTACAAACTGCTGATCACCGCACTTTTGACCGGTCATCGGATTAAAAATAGCCGCACTGTCACCAAAAATAACAGAGTCGCCGAATGCAAGAAGTCGGTTAATTTTTGCATTGTCATTTGTAGTAACATCTGCATTTGAAGATACTCCAATAACCGATGTTAGTGAAAAAACTAATACAATTAATAAAGATAAGATTTTTTTCATGTTAATGCTCCTTTATTTATACAATTTAATTTTATTATAACATAATAATTCCAAAAATCAAGGATATTACCTATAAAGCAAAAAACTTCTTTTCAGAAGTTTTTCGCTTTATGAAGAAATATTATCAATAAGAGGATAGCAAAACAGTAATGTAATGAAGTAATAATCATTTAAAAATTAATAAAAAATATTAATTTTAAAATTCAAAATAAATACTTATCGACAAATTATTCTGCGACATTAATTGTTGTTATTTTGCATTGTAAGCCTCAGCCCATCTATTAGCATTTGCGTTATCAGTATTTCCATTGTTTACATATTCATTTGCAATAAATCCTAATGAACGGGTTGATGATGTTAATGAATAGTAATATGTATCACCAACTTTAACATATCCACGTGCAACAAAATCACGATTAATGTTACCGTATGCAGTATTAAATGATGTATTGCTTTCTTTAATACCTACTATAGAACCAACAATGCCTTTAAAATCAGTCTCTTCATGTAAAGAAATATTTCCATTTTCTTTATATTTATACTCAACATTCAATGCATTACCATCGGTAAAATCATCGATTGTCAACTCATCACCTATTAGGTCTTTTGGCCCGATAAGTGTACCTATTTCATAAGTTTGACCATTTACTAATGTACCAAGCTTATCTTCATCAACTGTTGTATAGAATCTGATACCATTTACATCACCGAGTCTGATTGAAGCTTTATCTTGTGTTGAAATAGCATCAGTAATATTTGTATCAGCAACATAATCAGCAGTTTTAGTAAATTTGATAGAATTAAGATAAAGCCAACCCGAAGCTCCTGCGCTACCTGTAATTTTAATTGTAATATAAGTAGCACTTGGAATTGTAACTGAAGCTAATGATACAGGTGCATTATTATCAGTTCCAAGAACTGTATTCGATGTATCTACCGCTTCACCTATTATTGTACCGTTTACTTCAATATCAAATGGTGGTCGTGTAGCACGCGCTCTTGCATAAACTGTGGTGTCATATACACCCGGTTCTAATTTAACTGTGGATGTCAATGTGACACCTTTTCCTTCCGGTAAACTACCGGCAATCATTTTATATCCTTCTGAAGCAGTAGTGAAAGACAAACCTGCTGTATTATCGGAAAGGGTAAAATAATCCTCGCTAAATGGTAATTCTGTTTCTGTGCCACTTGATGCTGCTGTAGTTGTAGTTGTGCTGCCGCTTACTGTGGTAGTGGTTGTTGTGGTCGTAGTTGTAGTTGATTTAGTGGTTGTTGTAGTAGTTGTAGGAGCTTCCGGTAAAGATTCATCAGTTGTTAATATTTCAATATCATCGATATAATAACAAGTTCCGTTAGCAGGCCAAACTTTCAAAGCATTCATTGTTTGGATATCACTGATATTTATTATAGTTGAATACCAGTTAACCATACCGGAATATCCGGCTTTCATCTCAACTGTAGCCCACTTGTCAGTATTCATAGGCAAATTCTGTTTCAAAAACGACTTTGTCGGTGCAGAATATTCCCAATACTTAAATGTACTTGATACAGCAGTAATTTTGTATCTTACGCCATAAGCATTCGCAGTGTAAGACGAAAGATCAATACTCAGCTGTTTTGTGTCGTTACATTTAAGCACTTTTGCAGAACTCGAATTGGTTCCATCTCTCGGAGTTTCATCTTCTAAATATGTTTCGCTTATATCTGCGATTTCAACATCATTATATGAGCCGGTTTCAAGCACACCCGGAATATTTGTATCACCTACATTATATTGTTCAAAATCGTATGCGGTGCGCCAAACTGCATTTTCAGGAATTTCTGTTGATTCAAAGGTAAGCAAATTTGCGCCATCAGGATTGAGCATTAATGATAATTCTTTATAAATTGCTCTGTTTCCGTCAAATGTAAGGTGCTGTGAATCTCCGTAAGTTACGCCTGTATATT
>JBJEIS010000087.1:0-3392 GCA_051877275.1 Acutalibacteraceae bacterium
ATGAATTTATAAGATATAATAAACTAAGCGTTCCCGATGATGAAATCAACGAAGAATTTGATGAACTTGTTTCATCAATTAAAATGAATATCAAAGGGGAAACTTCTGAAATTGTCAAAAGTGTTTTTATGTCGGTTATTACAATAGCGATTATAATAATTGCCTGCATTATTGCAATTTCTATGATTTATTCCCTATTAAGAGAATTAATTGCTCATAAAAACCGCGGTGAAAAGGTAAAACTCAAAAAGCGGTAAATAATTAAAAAATAAAGGCTTGTAACTTTTTAGGTTACAAGCCTTTTTATTATTCTTTACCAAAACTGCCGACTCTTAAAAACTTTTTATAATCTTCTTTTGGAGTTATGTGAAAGTAATTCTGATATGCTTTAAAAAACGCAGAATACTCTTTGTAGCCGCAAAGCTGCGACACTTCAATCAAGCGTATATTCGGATTGCGCATAATAAGTCCTCGCGCATACCACATACGCATATCGGTTATCATTTGTTTAAAAGGAAGCCGATAAAATCGATGACAGATATTATTAACATACCATTTTGAAACAAAAAAATGCTCGGCAACAGAATTAGCGGTAATATTCTGATTAAAATTCTGGCAAATGTAATCATAAATACGCAAGTCATATTCATTTGAATACTTTTCAACATCATTAGTATGGGTTTTATCAAATTCAATACATATTTCAGATATAAACATTTTTAAAAGACTGGTACAATGTGCCTTGTTCAAATTCTTTTTTATGTATTCTGAAAAAGAATAAAATAAATTTTTAACCAAAACGGAATTTGTCATTTTTTCAATAGAATAAATATTATCTTGACCGCTGGCTCGGTTATTAAATGCGCGAAGCAGAGAAAACTCCTCATCATTAAATAATTTACCTGAAAAACAAATAATACAGTATCTTGAATCCACATTAGGAAGTGAGTCTATTTTACATGGTTCGTTTATTTTACAAATAACAAACTCATTTTCATTAAGCCTTATATTTTTTCCTTGAAAAGAATACTCCAATGCACCGGAATAAACTAAACATATAAAATAATATCCAAACTCACTTGTTTTCTTTTTCCATAGTTCTTTATATGTACTTTCATTTACATATTTATAGTGCATTATGTTTAAATCCGGCTTATAAAAACAATGTAATGATACAATTCCTGTTTGTTTTTGCATTAAATCACCTCTTTATAATTTTAATATATCATATTCACATTCATTTTTCAATATTTATACATTCATTTTTATATTGTTTGCTATAAAAGTTTTTTGTAAAATTAAGATAACAATAAAATGTGAGGAGAGATTATCATGAAAAAAAGAATATTATCCATAATATTATCAGCAGTATTTTTAATTTGTATGTGTACAACGCAAATTATTGCATCTGCGGATGTTTCATCAAACTATTCTTCGGTTTCAACCCTTGAATGTCAGAAATATCCGATTAAAAATTCAACTATTGTAACATTTGGTGACAGTATTACTGCTTTTGCCGGATGGCAGGATGAAATCGAAGCACTTGGGGCTACTGTTGTTAACAGCGGCGTCGGCGGCCGCAGTGTTTTAGCATCAATGCAGGAATTCGGCTCGTGCGTTCTCCAATATAATCCTGATTTCGCAACTATAATGTTTGGATTTAACGACGGTAATAAAGGTAAATCCACCGGAAACGGAACAGAAGCAGTTTCAAAAGAGAAATTTAAAGCTTATTACAAAGAATTTGTCAGACTATGCAGAGAAAACGATATAATTCCTATCATCATCACTCAGCATACCTGCGTTGAAGATATTTGGTATTCAGATAGCAGATATCCTGACACAGAGTCTTTTTATGAAGAAGCAGGCGGTGTTGCGGCTTGGTTTGACTCTTATGCACAGATAGCACGCGATGTGGCAAATGAACTGGATGTAAACCTTATCGACTGGAATGCTTACTCAAAAACATTGGATGAAACAGATATTATAAACAGCGACGGTGTGCATCTTTCGAGCAATGGTCAAAATGCCCTCGGAGCGCTCGTCAGCGACTATTTCAGCACAAACTTTTCAGGTGACGCTGCCGAAACAGAAAAACCTGTTTACCCTAAACAGAATACAGTTCTTATTGAAGATTTCAATGATAGTACAGATGTTCCTGAAAACTTCTCTTCAAACGGCAAAGCTGATAGTACTTTAACTGTTACCGACGAAATTTCAACAGGAAATAACGCACTTAAAAATGAAGGCGCAGAATGGTCAGGACCAAGATTTTCATTTAATTCTATGCCGGAAAACTGTATAGGTTTACGCTTTAAAATGTATACATCGGCACCTACATATTCTGTTTGGGCATTTAACAGCACTTCGGCATATGACACAGCAAACCGTGTATATGATGAAAGATACATCACTAATTATGTTTATGACGCATTTGTTTCTTATAATTTCTATTTTGATGATTATACAGTTGATACAGGCAGTATTTCTGATATTGTTAGCTTTACAATTATCCCTGTTTCAGGTAAAACTGCTTATTTTGATGATTTCGAGTGGATTGTTGAGGGTACAAATACTAACCCGGCAACTACTACCACTAAAGCAACGGAAACATCATTACAAAGTACAACTGTCACAACCACTACCACCACTACAACTACTGCATCAAATTCAACGGAAGACAGCGGAGTAATCAACCTGACAACAGGAACTGTTTATGATAAATTGACAACGGCAATTTCAGCAGCAACATCAGGCGATACATTGAAATTATTATCTGATTTATCAGTTGACGCAACTTCATCAGGCATTTCTATATCAAAATCGCTTGTAATTGATTTGGGCGGTAACACATTAACCTCAACAAATAAAAGATTATTTAATATCACTGCAAGCAGCAATGCTGAATTAACTATTAAAAACGGTAATCTTGTGATTGATTCCTCAAGCTCAGATATTCCGATTGCTGTTCGAGCAACCAATGATTTGGTTTTAGAAGATTTAACTGTTACAGGCAGCTCTACCCCAAACTATGGATTTGTGACAGTTTTATCGCCGAGTACTACAGATCCTTGTAATATTACTGCGAAAAACTGTAATATCAATACAAGCGGCTATATTTTCTCAGACAATAACGCTTCAAATGCTGCCTGGAATTTATACATATACAATTCTGAATTATCTGTAAGCTCGGGTTCAATAATACTTAAAAAAGACACCGCTAAAACATATGACGCCATTATATACAGCGGACATATTAAGAACGGTTCGCTAAACACCGCCCATTATCCAAACCTGAAAATTGCAGACGGAAGCTACATGACAGCTACAGAGGGCGGATCTAAAGATACTGCAACAACCTCATTCACAACAGAATATTGGGTTTATGTAGA
>JBJEIS010000088.1:0-14339 GCA_051877275.1 Acutalibacteraceae bacterium
TCCTTTACAGACATATCACAAAGTTCCATTATATTTTTGCCGCCGACAGTAACTGCAAGCGCCTCGTTTGAAAGCCTTTTACCCTTACATTCAGGGCAAGGAACCTCCATCATATAATTCTCAATATCGAATTTTGCATAATCACTGCCCGATTCATGATATCTGCGCTCCAGCGAATTGCAAACGCCCTCAAAATCTGCCATATAAGTACCCTCACCATAGGCAAATTTACGATTGAGTTTAATCTTTTCTCCATCTGTTCCGTAAAGAAGAACCTGTTTTGCTTTTTCCGGCAATTCGCAAAAAGGTACATCAAGCGAAAATCCGTAATGCTTTGCCAAGCCTTCATAATACATAGTAGCAATTGAAGAGCCTTTAACATTACTCCAGCCTGCACCTTTAATAGCGCCCTCTCGGATTGAAAGCGACTGATCGGGAACCACCAAATCAGGATCAATTTTCATAAACATACCCAAACCGGTACATTTAGGGCAAGCGCCGAAAGGATTATTAAAAGAAAACATTCTCGGTGCTAATTCATCAAAGCTTGCGCCATGCTCCGGACAAGCATAATTTTGAGAAAAAAGCAGCTCATTTTTGCCTATAACATCTACTAAAACCAGTCCGTCAGCAACTTTTGCGGCGGTTTCAACCGAGTCGGCAAGACGCGACTTAACAGAGTCGTTGATTTTAAGTCTGTCAACAACAATTTCTATATTATGCTTTTTGTTTTTCTCAAGCTCAATTTTTTCTGACAAATCATAGATGTTTCCATCCACTCTAACTCTTACATAGCCTGATTTTTTAGCACTTTCGAATATATCTTTATGCTCGCCTTTTCTGCCTCTTATAACAGGTGCTAAAATCTGAATTTTTTCGCCGTCAGGCAAAGATAAAACCTTATCAACAATCTGATCAACCGTCTGCTGTTTTATCTCTTTACCGCAGACAGGACAATGCGGAACACCGATACGCGCAAATAAAAGTCGCATATAATCATAAATTTCGGTTACTGTACCTACGGTTGAACGCGGATTTTTTGAAGTGGTTTTTTGGTCGATTGAAATTGCAGGCGAAAGCCCTTCAATACTGTCAACATCGGGTTTTTCCATTTGCCCGAGAAACATTCGTGCATATGATGACAATGATTCGACATAACGGCGCTGACCTTCGGCATACAGGGTATCAAAAGCAAGCGAAGATTTTCCTGAACCTGAAAGCCCCGTAAAAACTACCAACTTATCACGCGGAATTGTAACGTCGATATTTTTAAGGTTATTCTCTCTTGCACCTTTTATTACAATATTCTCTCTCATTTTTATTTACCTTTTCTCAATTTTTCTATACGGTCACGCAAGTAAGCTGCGTGTTCAAACTCAAGCATTTTTGCCGCTGACTTCATCTCGCGAGTAAGCTGTTCAATAAGTTTTTCACGCTCTTTTGCAGATAGCTTTTTATCTTTTCCCTTATCGTCCTTTTTGGAAATTTCAAGTACCTCACGAACATCTTTTTTAATAGTTTTTGGCGTAATATTATGCTCTTTATTATATTTCATCTGTATCTCACGGCGGCGATTGGTTTCAGTCAAAGCCGCCTCCATAGAACGGGTAACGGTATCGGCATACATAATAACTTCGCCTTCGGCATTTCGCGCGGCTCGTCCGATTGTCTGAATAAGTGAGGTTTCACTTCTTAAAAAGCCCTCTTTATCGGCATCAAGTATTGCAACCAAAGAAACCTCAGGAATATCAAGGCCTTCACGCAATAGGTTAATACCCACAAGAACATCAAATTCTCCGAGTCGCAAATCGCGAATGATTTCCATTCGTTCAATAGTATCAATATCATAATGCATATAGCGAACTTTTATGCCAAGTCCCTCTAAAAATTCAGTCAAATCCTCAGCTTGTTTTTTTGTAAGAGTAGTCACTAAAACTCTCTCATTTTTTGCAGTTCGTTTATTAATTTCACTTACCAAATCATCAATCTGACCTTCAGTAGGCTTAACTGTTACAAGCGGATCAAGCAAGCCCGTAGGACGGATAACCTGCTGCGCAATAACCGCTGACTTTTCTTTTTCAAATTCACCCGGAGTTGCCGAAACAAATACCGCCTGGTGAACCTTGCTGTAAAACTCATCAAAATTTAAAAGGCGGTTATCATAAGCAGACGGCAGACGAAAACCAAAATCAATAAGATTTTTCTTCCGCGCTCTATCGCCGCCGTACATACCTCTTACCTGTGGCAGAGTAACATGCGATTCATCTACCATAAGCAAATAGTCTTCAGGGAAATAATCAAGCAATGTATAAGGCGTAGAACCCGCAGGTCTGCCCGAAAGCACACGCGAATAATTTTCAATTCCCTTGCAAATACCTATTTCCTGTAACATTTCTATATCGTATTCGGTACGCTGTCTTATTCTCTGCGCCTCGATAAATTGCTCATGTTCAGTAAAATAATTAACTCGCTCCCACATTTCACGTTCAATTTCATCAGTTGCCTGTTTCATTCTTTCAAAAGGAATTATATAATGTGAAGCAGGAAAAATCGCAACATGCTGCAACAAATTTATAACTTCGCCTGTCAATGGCTTAAACTCGGAAATTCTGTCTATTTCATCATCAAAAAACTCAACTCTTATTGCATTTTCATTTGATGCAGCGGGAAAAATTTCAACAACATCTCCGCGAACACGAAACTTATTTCGCACAAAATTAATATCATTACGCTCATACTGCAAATCAACAAGCCTTCTAAGCAGTGCGTCGCGGTCCATCGTCATTCCGGGCCTTAATGAAATTACCATACTGCGGTAATCAATCGGAGCACCCAAAGAATAAATACATGATACCGACGCAACAATAATTACATCATCGCGTTCAGACAATGCCGCTGTCGCAGAGTGACGAAGCTTATCAATTTCATCATTTATTGAAGAGTCTTTTTCAATATAAGTATCGGTATTCGGAATGTAAGCCTCAGGCTGATAATAATCATAATAGGATACAAAATATTCAACAGCATTTTCAGGAAAAAATTCTTTAAATTCAGAGCAAAGCTGTGCGGCAAGCGTTTTATTATGAGCTAAAATAATAGTAGGCTTTTGTACTTTTTCAATAATATTAGCCATTGTAAATGTTTTACCCGAGCCTGTAACTCCGAGCAAAGTCTGCTCACGATTGCCTTTTTTTATACTTTCTACCAAAGCTTCAATAGCCTGCGGCTGGTCACCGGTAGGCTTAAATTTCGAGTGTAATTTAAACATTTCATGCTCCTTTCTTTCCTTTTTGTCCATTATATTTTATGATAACAAACATTTGTTCGTTTGTCAATATCTTTCTTTAATTTAGTATTGGTTATAGCTATTTTGTTATACCAAAACAGCCGAACATATAATTCGGCTGAATTTTATTTAAATGCATTTTTAAATTGAGAAGACAAGCTCATAGCAGTATAATCATTCTCTACAATAATCAAATGGTCTAAAAGCTTGCAATTCATTGCTTTAAGCGCCGTATTTACATTCTTTGTAGCAATAAAATCATCCATAGACGGCAAGGCTACGCCGCTTGGGTGATTATGAGCCAAAATAATCTGAGTTGCATTATGCTTAACACATAGCTCAATAACTTTTCTGATTGAAAACTCGGCAGCATTTACTATTCCGTCGGAAATAGATTCACAAGCCAGCAATTTTCCTGAATTATTAAGCAAAACTACCATTGCAACCTCAACTGTTTTTCCGATAAATTTCGGTGATAAAAATTTATAAGCATCTTCACTTGATTTAATATAAATATTATCGGTTTTCACCTTGTCCTGCATATAGAAAGAGGAAATTGCAGGTATTGATTTAAGAAGGAAAACAGCGCTTTTATTCATACCTTTTATATTAAGAAGTTCTTTTTCGGGAGCTTCAAAAACAGCATGAAAAGACCCGAATGTATTTATAAGCTCATGAGCCAATGGATTGGTATCTTTCTGCGGAATAACCGAATACAAAAGCATTTCCAAAATCTCGTGGTTTTCAAACGAATCAAATCCGTATTTAAGAGCCTTATCTTTCATTCGCTGCCTATGTCCGGCATGAATATTCTTAACTTCCTTTTTATCTATTTCCACGTTGTAAAACCCGCTAACATCTTTTATTATACAAAATAAATATACCATTTTGACAGTTTAATGTCAATAAAAAGTCAAAAACGCTTCGTAAAAAGCGAAGCGTTTTTTATAATCGGCCCTATGTAGCCTATATTGAGTTTAAACCGAAGCTAACTGAAAGAGCCTTGTTTATACCGCTCATTGTAGGGTTATCCAGCGTTCCCATTTTTTCTTTCAGCCTTTGTTTATCAATTGTCCTTATCTGTTCAAGTAAAACTATTGAATCCTTTGAAAGTCCGCATACAGAAGCGTTTATTCGAATATGCGTCGGAAGGTTATTTTTCGTCTGCTGGCTGGTAATAGCTGCCGCAATCACTGTCGGACTGAACTTATTTCCTACATCATTTTGAACAATTAATACAGGCCGAATTCCGCCTTGTTCCGAGCCGACAACCGGACTTAAATCTGCATAATAAATATCGCCTCGTTTAACTGTCACTTTTACTTCACACTCCTTTGGCTTCATTACTTAATTACAGTAATATTTTTGCCAACATTGTGTTGATTTAAACAAAACTTTTAAATTTTGTTGTCCATCAATAATATAATACGCAAAAGCGACTTTTTTGGTACAAAAACCGACCTTTTATTCTGCTTTAATTTCCAAATTTAATTTATCAATAATCCATTGTGCCACATCATCAGGCTGCAAATCCATTAAATAAGCGAATTCCTGATGAATCATTTTTTCAGCGTCAGTCAAAAGCTTATTATCGCTTATTCTGAACTTTTTACCGTTTTGAGCACAGTATTTCTGATGCTTATGTAATTCGATTATTAATTCAATAATCTTTTTATGATCGCCTTCTCTGATGATTTGCGAAAATTCTTCCTGACGTTTGGAATCATCATCAATCCAAGAAATTTCGTTGGTTGAAACAGATTCAATGATATCAAATATTTCTTCTTTTGAAAGCAGTCTGCGAATATTGATTTTATTATTATCTACCGGCAAAAAAATAGTAGTTTTTTCGTTGCCGTAAACAGGATTTAAAACATAGTAATTTCTTTTATCGTTTCTTGTAATCTCTTTTTCGGTAATACCGTTAATTTTACACACACCGGATCCCGGATGCATTAAAACCTCTCCGATTTTATACATTCTTTTCCCTCTTTATACTTTATTATATATTATAATTATAAACCTTTTTTTAAAAAAATGTAATAGTTAAAATTAATAAAATTTCAAAAATTTCAATTTTGATAACAAAAAAAGACTTACACAAGGTAAGTCTTTTTTGGAGCTGGTAGCGTGACTCGAACACGTGACCTGCTCATTACGAATGAGCTGCTCTACCAACTGAGCTACACCAGCACATACTGTATTAATTATATAATAAATTTGAAATTTGTCAACATTTTTATTCTCATAAAATTAAATATTGTATTGCTTTTTAGTTTGAGATGTAATATAATATTTCTATAAAACACAAAAGGAGGGAATATTATGCACAATAACAATTTAAAGCAAATACGTTCATCTTGTGCGCTGACTCAAAAGCAGGTTGCTGATGTTCTCGGAATTGAAAGATCCACATATACTTGCTATGAAACAGGAAAGTCAACTCCCCCTATTGAAACCGCAAAAAAGCTTTCTAAAATATTTGATGTTACTTTGGAAGAAATATTTGCCGAAAAAAAAGATGATACTTCGAGCAATGTTTTAGGTGAAAACTTCAGCGATTATAACATCGCTTCTGATATGAGCTTCGCTCATCTTAATAAAGAAGAAAAATCATTAATAATTAAGTTTAGATTACTTGATAATGAAAATAAAAAAAAGGTTTTAGATGAAATTTCCGATTTAAACGAAGGTTCGTCTGATTAAGGCAGATAAAAACAAGGAGGTTTAAAAATTGAATTATTCCATAAATCCAAATGAATTAAGTTCGATTTTTGCACTTCCGTCTTCCGTGGTTGACGACCATATAAAATTAGCCTCTGAATATCAGCTTAAAACACTTTTACTTTTTATTAAAAATCAAGCTGATAAAAATATTTATGAATTAATTGAAAAAAGGCTTTCATTAAGCGCCGATGAAGTTGCTGAATGCCTTGATTACTGGGTTCAGCGAGGCGTTTTGATTAATAATGAATCATCTGCCGTAAAAGTAGAAAAATCGAGCAAACCGATTGTAAAAGAATTCTCAACTGCAAAGCCTACAAGAGAAGAAGCTGTTAAACGAATTGCTGACAGCGAAGAGCTTAAATATTTAACGGCAGTAGCACAGGAAAAGCTTGCACGACCGATTACTGCGGCAGAGCTTCGTACATTTGTCTGGCTGCACGACAGCTACGGCTTACCTGTACAGGTTATTATTCAAGCCATCCAATACGCTCACGATTCAGGAAAATTAAATTTTTCATACATAGAAAAAGTATGTGTTGATTGGGCAAGAAATGATATAAATACTCTTGCAAAAGCCGAAGAAAGGTTAAATGCACTTTATTTATCAAAAACCGCATGGAAAATTGTCGAGAATGCATTCGGAATTGAGCATAGAAAACCTTCGGCTTATGAGAAAAAATGCGCTGAAAAATGGGTTAATGAATACGGTTTTACAAAAGAAATGCTTACTGCCGCTTATGATATTTGTGCTGATAAAACCGCAAAAATCAGTTTTAAATACATAAACACCATTTTAGACAGTTGGTATAAAAGCGGCTATAAAAAGCCTTCTGAAATTAAAGAGAAAAAAACAAAATCAAAAATAGATGATAATAAATCTTCATTTACTATGGAAGATATAATGAAAAAAGTAAATAAGTTTGATTAAGGAGGTCGTCTTTTGGGCAAATCCGGTGAGTATATTTTAAAAGCGCTTGATTTAATTAAAGAAAATCGCGAAAAACAGCTTTTGATTGCTGATAATAATAAAAAAGAAATTTATTCAAAATATCCGAAGCTTTCTGAATACGACAGCAAAATTGCCGAAATATTTCAGTCTACTATGAAAAAAATGATTTCGGGTGATACTGTCGATTTCAAATCTGCCGAGCAAGAAAGTATTTCTGTGCAGAATGAAAAAGCTGATTTTATAAAAAACAACAATATTGATATCAGCATTATTAAGCCTGTATTCAACTGCGAAAAATGTGAAGATACAGGATATGTAAACGGCAAAATCTGCGAATGTGTAAAACAAAAAGCAGCTGCTTTGAATTATGATGAGCTTAATAAAGATGTTTCGCTTTGCGACTACACATTTGAAAATTTTTCGTTGGATTACTACCCTGATAAGTTGGAAAACGGGAATAATCCGAGAGATATTATGACAAAAATCTGCGGATATTGTGTAAAATATGCCGCTGAATTTTCTGAAAACTCAGAAAATCTTTTAATGAATGGTAAAACCGGGCTTGGTAAAACCCACTTATCATTGGCAATTGCTAATGATGTTATTAAAAAAGGATACAATGTTGTTTACGGTCCTATTTCAAAAATTATAGGCAATATTGAAAAAGAGCACTTTTCAGGCAATGATCGAACAACGCTGCAAAATGTGCTTGAATGTGATTTGCTTATTTTTGATGATCTTGGAACAGAGTTTACAACACAGTTTATTGTTTCGGCGATTTTTGATATTATTAATTCAAGAATTCTTAATAAAAAGCCGACAATTATTAATACTAATCTTGACTTCGAAGAATTAAAGCAAAAGTATTCCGACAGAATTGTATCAAGAATAGTCGGAAATTACCGTATGCTTCAATTTTTCGGTAAAGATATAAGAACATTAAAATAAAGGGGACTTTTAGAAATGAAAAAAGTTATTAGTTTGGTTTTGGCAGCAGTATTTTGTTTATCGCTCGCCTCCTGCGGCAAAAAAGAAGCAGATACCAAAAGCACAGAAAAGGCAGAAACCACTCAAACCACCACTCAAAAAGGCACATTAAATCCGCTTACAGGTGAAGCAGGATTTAACAAAGATAAAGTAGGCAAGAAACCTGTTGCAGTTATGGTAAATAACATCAAAATTGCTCAGTCTGTTCAAACTGGTGTCGGTGATGCCGATATGGTATTCGAAACACTCGCAGAAGGCGGTATAACTCGTCTTATGGCAGTTTATGCAGATATTTCAAAAGCTAATCAAATCGGTTCTATAAGAAGTGCAAGAATTTCTTATGCCCAGCTTGCTGCTGGTCTTGATGCTTATTATGTTCATTGCGGTGCTGATAATAAATATTGCAGCCCTTCTTACAGAAAATCAATCGGTGTTGAAAGTCTTGACCTCGCTTCAAATGCAGGTTCGGTAGGTAAAAGAATTTCAAACGGTTTAGCTTATGAGCATACATTATTTACTTTCGGCGATTTGATTGAAAAATTCATTAAAGATAAAGATAATGACATTAAAGATTCTGCAAAAAATGTTTATCAGTTTAATGATGAAGATAAACCGCAAAAATTTGAAAACAGTGCTAAAAATATTGCAATTAAATATTCTGATGAACAAACAACTTATATGAGATATAACTCTCAAGACAACAAATATATCAGAGGTAACAGCAGCTCAAATTTACTTGATGCTAAAACAGGCGAAAAAGAAAAATTTAAAAATGTTCTCGTTTTATTTACCGATGTTCATTCTCTCGCTGACGGTTATCATATGAAATCTGAATTAGGTTCAGGCGAAGGTTATTATTTCAGCGAAGGCAGCTATAAAGCTATAAAATGGTCAAAGAACGGCGAGTCTAAACCTCTTAAATTCTTTGAAACAGATGGCAGTGATTTAAAACTTAATGCAGGTAAATCTTATATTTGTATTACTGATACAGATAAAAAGTCATCATTAAAAATTGAACCATTCGAAGACGCAACTACAACAAAGGCTCAATAAGAATTAAACAAATAAAAAATCCTTGTTTGTGTACTTACAAACAAGGATTTTTTTATTTTCAATTTACAGTTATTACATCTTTAATAGTTTCAAACTTCTTTTCGCCTATTCCGCTGACTTCCTGAATGTCTTCTATCGAAGTAAACTTATGTTGATTTCTGTATTCAATAATGCGCTCTGCCAAAACCTCACCAATGCCGTCAAGCTCTGTCAATTCTTCTTTTGACGCGGTATTAATATTAATTTTGTCAGAAGCACTATTGCTGCTTTCGGCTTCAGTTTGAAACTCTTTTTCGGTTTTAATCTTAGCCGTTTTGCTGCTCTCATCAATAACAACGGTAGTTTCGGCGACAGTATCCGACTTTACTATTTTAATCTCTGTCGGAGAATCATCCTTAAATGCGACTACCGCTAAAATAATTCCGCAAAGACAAATGGCAATTGAGATTAAAACAATTTCAATTTTATATCTCATTTATGATTCCTTAACTTTGATTCTGATATCGCAGTCACCGGTTCCCCAAATAGTTTTATATTTTGATGATTTAACTGTACCCTCAACAGTTACGCTGCCCGATGAACCGGCACTCTTGCTCATATCGCATTCAATATAAACATCTGAATTTTCAATATTATCAATAACACTTCTCGGTCCGACAACGGTAACGGATTTATACTCTGTTTCAACAGTAGCAACGGTTGATTTTTTTACATTCACTACATTAAACTTTGAAATATTCATTGTTTTTGAAGCGAATCCGCTTACATTAACCGTAACCGTAACATCAGTTACACCATTCGAGGTTGTAACGCCCGAAGGCAAATTAAGTTTCATATTAAACTCATTATTTGTCGGAGTGAGTTCTTTATAATCAATAGGGTCAAGCTCTATTTTATCAATTTTATCAAGAGCCTCTTTGGTTCCGATAAGCTCAATGGAATTTTGCGAAACAGTATATGAAACAGGTTTTGCTTTATAAGCTTCCGGTAAATTAACAAATTTAGCTTCAATATCTACCGTCTTTGTCTGATTTATCGGAACAATTACATCAACTTCATTATAAGGAAGTGTAAATGATGTTACATCAATTTCTTTGCCGTTCTTGTTTAAAAATTTCAATTCACTTGTAAATATTTTAGATTTTGAAAGAGTTTCTTCAACATTGATTTCTGCTACTACTCTATCAAGCTTTTTAAGCTTTGTAGCAGGGCCGGTAATTTCAATCTCACCTTTTTCATTATCAACTATCGGTGTGCCTACAATAAGTCCGTCTTCAGCTGTAATATTATTTGTTACAACCTCAATCGGATATGTTACAGTTGAAATATGGTCCATAGTAACCTTAACCTTTTCCGGTGTTACACTTTCAATTGTAAAATCAGCTGTGCTGTTTGCTTTGGTCGCAGTAATGGCAACATCATATTCGCCCGGGTCAACAACACCTGTAAACGAATAAGAAATATTAATATCCTCAGCCGTAAGCTCGCTGATATTATACCATTCACCAAGTACCGTTACGCTGATAGTCTGTTCTTTACCGTCAATTATTTCAAGGCCTAACTTTTCAGCCGACGAATTTTTGGTGCTTATCTTAACAGGGCAATTAATTGTCATATCACGCTGCGGGCTTACGGTAACCCATATACCGATTGCTATTAACAATGATATTACAAGCAAAAATTTATTGTTATTAAGAAGTCCGTGGAGTGAATACTTAAACTTTTTCATTATTCGAGCCTCCTTTTTTCTTAAATAACTTTCTGATTCTGCTTTCATTATCAGAATCTTTTTCTTTTATCAAAAGGCTTGAAAGCTCTGTTTTCAAAAGTTCTTTTGTGAAATTTCTTCTCAGCTTTCCGCCTAAAGCAACAGAAATATTACCTGTTTCTTCAGAAACAACTACTACAACCGCATCAGAAATTTCACTAACTCCGATTGCCGCACGGTGTCTTGTACCAAGCTCGCTGTCAATATCATTATTCTGTGTGAGAGGCAAAATGCAGGAAGCCGCATAAATGCGGTTATTTCTGATAATCATAGCACCATCATGCAAAGGCGAATTTTTAAAGAAAATATTATTAATCAAATTCACCGAAACCTCAGCGTCTACAAGGGTACCTGTTACTGCTATTTCACTAAGCATAGTTTTTCGTTCAATAATAATCAAAGCACCTGTTTTTGTTTTCTGCATACTCTGCGCAGCGGTGCAAACATTTTCAATCATTTTTTCCGTAAAGTCATTTTCTTCATCACTTTTGGTTATTGAAAACGAAGATATGCCGCTTCTGCCGAGCTTCTCCAAAATGCTTCTAAGCTCCGGCTGAAAAAGAATTACAACAACTACAAGGATATTTGCAGTTACAATAGAAACTACCCATTTAAGCGCATTAAGATGCAATAGCTGAGCTGCAAAATATACCAGGAAAAAGATTATAATACCCTTTATCAGCTGTTCCGCTCTGGTTTGACGCATAAACTGAATTATTTTATAAACCAAAAAGGTCACAACCAGGATATCAATTAAATCAAAAATCAAATTATCCGATGAAAATACAAGCAAAGCAAAACTATTCCAGATTGATTTTAAAAAGTCTATTATAGAATCGAAAAATCCCATTATAAATCACTCTCCTTAAGATTAGTTTTGTTTTTTATTTTAATCGCCGATGAATTATTATCATCAAAATGGAACACTTTTGATTTTACAAATGCGCTTATTACATAGTCAAAGAAATAAGCTGTTAATAATATTACCACAGGTATAATCATTGCACACAATCGTTCAAATTCAGCCATAGAGCCGTAAACCGAAACAAATATGTGTGAAAAAATCATTGCGCAAAGTCCGATTACCTGCCAGCAGATTCTCTTTTTAACTATAAGCACAATTAATGCGAAAATTAAACCTAAGCAGACCAAACAAAGACAAGATAAAAATGTAAACGGAAAAGTAATGCTCATAATTACATTGGAAACATCTGAAAAACCGTCATCTTCATCCGGCGAAACTATGTATTGTGTGCCGACGCTGACATTCATTAAGCCCAATGCCTTGTCTATTGTATAATTGATATACTCATCTTTATGCTTATCTATGCAGCTTGTAACATACTCATCAATTTCTTTATAGCTGAAGTATTCAGGAACAACCTCAACAATATCAGATATCCAGTTGCCGTCTTCATAAATTCTTATTGAATTATCTATATGATTTGAAAGTTCAGGATAATCCTCGTTAATATACCAGCCGTTAATCATAACGATAAACAAATTATTTACTGTATTACTAACCGAACTGATTTTAAAATAATCATAATTTTTTAAATTCAATCCGCAATAACCGAAGATAAGCGAAATACAAACGCCGACGCTTATCAACCCGGCGACTGCCTTTTTGCGCTCTTTTGCACAGAAAATAAATCTTGCGATAAAAAATACCGCCAACACCGCACACAGATAAATAAAAGTCGGTCTGACCATTATCATCAGAAAACAATAAAGCCCCAAAATTATGGCTTTATACATTTTCGGTTTCGCAAGGTAAGAAAAAACAAGATAAATTAAAACAACTGTAATAAAAAGCGAAAGCGACTCGGTCAGCGTACAAAAATCCCATGAAAAAGCGCTCGGCGCAATGCCGTAAATAAGTGCCGCAGCCGATAAAACATATTTATTATTAAAAAGCTTTCTTCCGGCACAATAAAGAATAACTATTGAAGCTAAAGACATAACAGACTGTACTATTGAAACTTGCTGATGAAACCATACATCATTTTCAAAATTGCCTGTTATTAAATGAATAAGCTTTAAAAAATACGGATATCCCGGAGTTCGGAAAATATCCGTTTCTCCTAAAAGTATATTATAGTTATAATCGGTATATGTGCCTGTATCATAATAAATAGTATAAGGATTATAATGTGAACTATACCAAGTTCTGAATATAGCCGCTAATACAACAACGGTAAAAATAGGATGTCGACCTAACTTTTCAATAAAAACCTCAAATTTTCGCCTGTTTTCACCTAAACTGCAAATCAAAAAAATAAGAAAAATGCAAATAGACATTCCGATAAAAATAATTATTCTCTGAGTGCTGAAAATCGGCTCCAGATTTCTTCCCTCTGAAAGCAGATTTCGCTGAAAATAAATATAAGCAAATGCAGCTAAAACGGAATTGATTAAATTAACCGCATAAATGGTAAATTTTTTTTTAGTTAAATTAATTTGCATAAAACAACCTCATTTTCTTATATTAAAATATACCACAAATCAGTATTTTTTTCAACTTAAATAAATATATATTTTAAAATTATTAAGAATTTATAAAGAATTATATATTTTAATTGCTTAATTAAGCAAAGTATAGTATAATTATAAACATAGCGATTGGATATTTTTACAAAAACAAGTAAAGGAATGCGAAATGGAATTTTTTGATAATTTTTGGGACAGTATTCTGCATATTGATAAATATTTAAAACCACTAATTGAAGCTCAGCCTTTTTGGTGCTATTTAATATTAGCCTTTATTATTTTTGCTGAAACCGCTTTTATTGTTACATCTTTTTTGCCGAGCGATGTTATTCTTTTCACCGCATGCTCTCTTATGGCAGTGCATAAAGGATGTTTTAATCCGTTTATATTAATACCTTTGTTTTATGCGGCGGCGGTTTTGGGCGATTCCGTGAACTTCGCAATTGGCAGATTTTTCAGAAAAGAGATAAACAAAACAGGAAAAGTTTTATTTATTAAAAAAGATAATCTTGATAAAACAAATATTATTTTTGAAAAATCAGGCGGAGCGGCGGTTATTTGTGCAAGATTTGTACCTTTGCTTCGCTGTCTTGTTCCTTTTGTAACCGGAGTCAGCAAAAAAGATTATAGCTGGTTTTTGCACCGCAATCTTATCGGAGTAGGTCTGTGGGTAACACTTTATTGCACTCTCGGGGTCTTTTTCGGAACAATTGATTTTGTTAAAAACCACTTTGGGCTTGTTGCAATAGCAATTGCTGTTTTAACTTTAATTACTGCAACAATTTCTTTGCTTTTGAGAAAATTCATTTTAGAAAGAAAAACAAACAAAAAAGAAAAGGAAGTAAAATGAACTGGTTATATGATTTAATTTCAAATCCCATTATTATTACCGGCGTATCCTCCTGGGCGGTAGCTCAAGTCACAAAAGCAATAATTTACACAATAATAAACAAAAAATTTGATTTATGGCGGCTTTTCGGCGACGGCGGAATGCCTAGCGGTCATTCGGCTACCGTAACTTCAGTAGCAGTCATCAGCGCATTAATTTACGGCACCGGCTCGTATGAATTTGCTATTTC
>JBJEIS010000089.1:0-14268 GCA_051877275.1 Acutalibacteraceae bacterium
GTATGAAAAACAGAAACATTCTTATGCCTGTAATTCAACTTTAGGCTTTCTTACAAAAATTACTTTGAATACAGTTCTTACAAACGGCTGGATAAAAAACAGCTGTGTGAAGAATGCAAACGGAAAGTTAAAACAAACTAATTTCAACCAGTTTGCAATTAATGTGATTAAATTAAATCCTGCATAATAAGGGTAATAGATAATTGCAGCTAAAAAGCTCATTGCAGGACACATCAAAGCTACAGTTGCGCAGATAATTGCCGTCTCAAAAACCACAGGATGAGTTGACTTTACATCAAAAATCTTTGAAACAAGCTTAAAGCTGCAAGGACATCCCATAATATTTTCAAGCAAATAAGCCAATACAAACTCAACAATCATAATCAACCATATCGGGCACATTCTGCCGAGCATATATACTCCTCCCTGATGATTGATTGCGCCGAGAACGCTGTCTTGACCTGTAACTGTCATTAAAGTCTGACCGTTTACAATATAAAGACTGTAAAAAACATACGCATGAACAGTAATAACGACAGTTATAAAAGCAAATATCATTTTCTGAAATCTGTTTTGTGGCATTCTTATTTCTCCTTTCTGACAACAAAAAAAGACACAAATATATACTTTTTCTCACATAAATTATTAGGTGAATAATGTACCGTAATCAGATTTATGTGCAAAAGCACTACTTGTGTCGTTATATTCGTTGTATTAAATTTGCTAATGTATTATACCTTATTCAGGCGCAAAAAGTCAAGAGCTTTTTGCGTTTTTAAGATAAATTAACCGCCTAAATAAGCTTTTTTGATTTCTTCGCTCTCACTAAGTTCTTTACCTGTTCCCGAAAGCTTGATTTTACCTGTTTCCAAAACATATGCTCTGTCGGCAATCGAAAGAGCCATTTTCGCATTCTGTTCAACAAGCAAAACAGTAATTCCGCTGTTATGCATTGCCTCAATTATTTTGAAAACTTCTTTTACAAGCAACGGCGAAAGACCCATTGAAGGCTCATCCATCACAACAATTTTCGGGTTAGACATCATAGCTCTGCCCATTGCGAGCATTTGCTGTTCACCGCCCGAAAGTGTTCCCGCAACCTGATTTTTTCTCTCTTCAAGTCTCGGAAAATGCTCGTAAACCTTTTTAAGCGTTTCTTCAATCTCTTTTTTATCACTTCGGGTATAAGCGCCGAGTTTTAAATTTTCAAGAACCGAAAGTTCCTGAAAAACTCTTCTTCCTTCAGGTACATGAGCCATACCCATAGTAACGATTTTATGAGGTGGTACTCTTGTAATATCCTTGCCGTCATAAATAATCGAACCGCTTTTTGCCGAAAGAAGTCCTGTTATAGTATGAAGAGTAGTGGTTTTACCTGCACCGTTTGCACCGATAAGCGCCACAACCTCGCCCTCGTTAACTTCAAAGGAAACGCCTTTTAAAGCATTAATCATGCCATAATAAACTTCTAAGTCTTTAACTTCCAGTAATGCCATAGTAATCTCCTTTCCTGTTAATCACCGAGATAAGCTGTAACAACTTCAGGGTTTTTAAGAACCTCTTCAGGCTTACCTTGAGCAAGCTCTGTACCAAAGTTAAGTACTGTAAGCTCCTCACAAATTCCGGCAACAAGGTGCATATCATGCTCAATAAGCAAAATTGTCATATCAAAATTATCACGAACAAAACGGATAGTATCCATAAGTTCCTGTGTTTCATTTGGATTCATACCCGCAGCAGGTTCATCAAGAAGCAAAAGCTTTGGATTTGTAGCAAGCGCTCTTGCAATCTCAAGCTTTCTCTGCTGACCGTAAGGCAGGTTATCAGCATTAATATCAGCAAAGTTTTCAAGATTAAACACTTTTAAAAGCTCGGTAGCCTGTTTTGTAATCTTCTTTTCGGTTTTAAAGAATTTCGGTAGTCTGAAAACCGAGGTAAAAGTAGAATATTTGTTACTGTTATGAAGTCCTACCTTTATATTATCAATAACCGAAAGGCCTTTAAACAAACGGATATTCTGAAAAGTTCTGGCAACGCCGGCCTTATTGATATCAACAGTTGATTTTCCCGTAATATCAACGCCGTCAAGTATTATCTGACCTTCGGTAGGTTTATATACACCCGTAAGCAGATTGAATACTGTTGTTTTACCGGCGCCGTTTGGTCCGATAAGACCGTAAAGTCTGCCTTTTTCAATTGTCATATTAAGATTGTCAACCGCGCGAAGACCGCCGAAGGAGATACCGAGATTTTTAACCTCTAACATAGCCATAATGTTATTTTACCTCCTTTTTAGTTTTAGGGAAAATGTAGCGGAATGCAGATTTTGTACTCTGCGCAATTTTTTCTCTGTAAGCTTTTATAGTTGGATTTGACGTAACTATCATCATTATAATAAGGATAATTGCATAGAAAAGCATACGGTTTGTATTAATAAACTCCGAAACGCTGCTTGGCAGGAATGATACCGAACGAAGCACCTCAGGCAATGCATAAAGAATAGTTGCCGAAATAATAGAGCCTCTGATATTACCTATTCCGCCGAGAACAACAAATACGAGAATAAGAATCGAAGTGTTGTAATCAAATTTGCTGGCTTGCAATGTTGCAAAATTGTGTGAATAAAGCGCACCGCCGAGTCCTGCTAAAAATGCAGAAAGAGAAAAAGCAATAAGCTTATATTTAGTAATATTTATACCGATTGATTCAGCTGCAATACGGTTATCACGAATAGCCATAACCGCACGACCTGTTCTTGAACGGATAAAATTAAGAGTGATAACAAGAGTAATCATAATAAGAACAAATCCGATTACAAAGCTTGAATCATTCGGTGTTCCGTTTACACCAAGCGGCCCTTGCATAAGCAATTTTCCGTCAGGCTCAAGATTCAAATCTGTCTGTGATGTGAGTGAAAAATGAATACCCTTTGAATCGTATCCCAAGAAAGTAGATGCAAAAATATTCTTAATAATTTCACCGAAGGCGAGCGTTACAATCGCCAAATAGTCGCCTTTCAAACGCAAAACAGGAATACCGATAAGCACACCGAATATTGCCGCGAAAATACCGCCGATTAAAATTGCAAGCGGAAATCTAATCCATACCGATGTTATTGTTTCCTGTGTGCAAATTGAGAAAAGCGAGCTGGCGTAAGCGCCAACGCACATAAAACCTGCCTGACCGAGCGACAATTCGCCCAAAATACCAACGGTAATATTAAGCGAAATCGCAAGAATGATATAAGCGCATACAGGAACAAGCAAATCCTGAATCATATAAGAAACTGCGCCGTTTACACTTAAAATCTGAACAATTACAAACGCTAAAATAACAATCGCATAAGTAATAAAATCTTTTGTTGTGTTTTTTCTTAATACACTTAATTTCATAATCTTATCACCCTGCCTTTTAAACCTTTTCGCTTACCTTTTTGCCTAAAATACCTGTCGGTTTAATAAGCAAAACAAGGATTAATACTGCGAAAACTATTGCATCCGCAAGCTGTGCGGAAATATATGCTTTACCCAAAATCTCGATAATACCTATTAAAATACCGCCTATCATAGCGCCCGGAATTGAACCGATACCGCCGAAAACCGCAGCAACGAAAGCTTTGATACCCGGCATTGCGCCTGTTGTAGGAACAAGGTTAGGATACTTTGAGCAAAGAAGCACACCGGCAACTGCCGCAAGAGCCGAGCCGATAGCAAATGTAAGTGAAATTGTTGCATTTACATTAACACCCATAAGCTGAGCAGCGCCTTTATCCTCAGAAACCGCGAGCATTGCTCGTCCCGGTTTGGTTTTATTAACAAAGAATGAAAGACCGATAACAATAAGAATCGAAACAACAATTGTAACCATAGTTTCGCCTGAAATTTCAAGCGCACCGCCCGCAAGCTTTAAAGCGGGAACTTTTATTACAGAAGTGAACATATATGGGCTTGAGCCGAAGATAAGCAACGCAAGATTTTGCAAGAGATAGCTGACGCCGATAGCGGTAATAAGCACCGCAAGTGAAGACGCCTGACGAAGCGGCTTATATGCGACTTTCTCAATCACAATACCAAGTAATGTACAAACAATAACTGCTATTAAAATTCCAAGCCATGGATTAAGACCTGCATTAACAATAGCTATAAACGCAACATAACCGCCTACCATAATAACATCGCCATGAGCGAAATTGAGCATTTTTGCAATACCGTAAACCATAGTATATCCAAGCGCAATTACGGCATAAATACTTCCAAGGCTTATTCCGTTTATTAGATTAGATAAGAAACCCAATTTTTCCACACCTCAATTTAAAACAAATAATTAATTAAAATTATACCACAAATTATTCATAAATACAACAAAAATTTTATATTCAGCCGTTATTCAAATAAAAAATAAATATGAAAACAAAAATCCGATGACTCAAAAGAATCATCGGATTTAAAATCAAAGCTTAAATTATTGCATTGAAACGTAAGCGCCGTTTTCAATTTTAACAGCTTTTGGCTCTTTGTTTACTTCACCTGTTGCTTTCCAAGTCATACCTGAACCTGTTAAACCATCATAGCTAAGTGATGTAATCTGAGTTTTGAAGATTTCACACATCTCAGATGCTGACATATCAGCAGTGATTTTACCGTTTTTGATACATTCAGCAATGATTTTGATACCATCATAAGCATCAGCAGCAAACTGGTTAGGAACTTCATTGTTGTAAGCTGCTTTGTAAGAAGATACAAAATTCTGAGTAGCTTCATCTTTAGCGTCAGCTGCGAAAGGAGTAAGAAGCATTACACCCTCTGCAAGTGAAGTATCAAAGTTTTTGATACCGAGAATTCCGTCAAGACCGTCACAACCAAAGAATTTTGGTTCATAACCTGCTGATTTTGACTGTTTCAAAATCTGAGCAGCTTCTGAATAATAGATAGGTAAGAACACGAGTTCAGCACCTTTAGCTTTAGCGTCGCCGATCTGAGCTGAAAAGTCTGTTTTGTTATCTTTTGTGAAAGATTTTTCTGAAACAAGCTCTAAGCCTTTAACTTCTGCTTCAGCTCTGAAAGTGTTGTAAATACCTGAAGAATAAGCATCTGAGCTATCATAAATTACAGCAACTTTTGATGCGATTTTGTTGTCAGCAATGTAATCAGCTGAAACTCTTCCCTGGTTAGGGTCAGTAAAGCAAACCTGGAAGCAGTTATCATTCTTAACTACATCAGCAGCAGAAGCTGACGGAGTAAGTTCAAAAATATTATCCTGTTTTGTTTTCTCAATTACTGAAAGGCAAGCACCTGTTGTAACAGTACCCAAGAATACTTTCATATCTTCGTCTTTAAGTTTGTTGTAAGCAGGAATTGCTTTTTCAGCATCAGCAACGTCGTCTTCCATTTTGAATTCAAGCTTGATATCGCCTAAAACGCCTGAATCGTTAACATCTTTTACAGCGAGCTCAGCAGCATTTTTTACAGCCATACCATAAACAGCAGCGTCGCCTGTAAGAGGACCGGTTGAACCGATAACGATAGTTTTTTCAGCTGATTCGCCATTTTCTGCTTCTTTTTTGTCGCCGCAGCCAGCAAAACAACCGAGTGCCATTACTGCACACAATGCAAGACATACCAATTTGATTGCCTTTTTCATAAAAAATTACCTCTTTCATAATTTATCCGCATAATACGGATATTTTTATTTATGTATAATTATATACATTATTCATAATATATCACTCGCTTAACATTTTGTCAACAAAAATTTAACACTAATCTGCTTTTTTCGGCTGAATTTGTAATTTATAATAAAAAATATTAAATAATATCAAATATTTTTTAAAAAAGACTTGACTTTTACCTAAAATCATATATACTAATAATAGTAATCATTACTATTATTTAATTTAATAATCTTCCCGAAAGGGTATGAGGTAATTATGAATACAGCAAAAAGATTTTCAAAACAAAGATTTACTGTTTTTACTGAATTATCAAAGCTCAATACCCATCCTACTGCTGATGAAATTTATGAAATAACCAAAAAAACTATTCCGAATATTTCACTCGGAACAGTTTACAGAAATCTCAGCAATCTTGAAAAAGACGGCAAGATTTTAAAATTTACAATTGACGGTAGAGAGCATTTTGATGCAAATATTAAGCCACATATTCACTTATGTTGTCGAGAGTGCGGTAATATTTCAGATGTATTTTATGATTTTGGCAGTTTTGCAAATGAAATTCTGAATAATAAAGCATTTAAAATTGACAATATAATTATCAACGGCTATTGCGAAAAATGCCTTGAAAATACTGAATTTAAATTAGGAGAGAATGTCTTATGAAAAAATTTGTTTGCGAAGTTTGCGGCTATGAATACGAAGGCGAAACACCGCCTGAGGTTTGCCCTCTTTGTGGTGTTGGCCCTGAAGAATTCAAAGAAGTTGAAGAATAATTTTATTTTAAATTATAAATATTAAATTTTATTTTACGGAGGTAAATTTACTATGAAAAAATTTGTTTGTTCAATTTGCGGTTATGTTCACGAGGGAGATTCTGCTCCTGAAAAATGTCCACAGTGTAACGCACCTGCTTCAAAATTCGAGGAAGTACAAGATACTGAACTCGTTTGGGCTGACGAACACAGAGTAGGCGTTGCTAAAGGTCTTGATGAAGAAGTTGTTCAAGGTCTTCGTGAGAACTTTACAGGTGAATGCACAGAAGTTGGTATGTATCTTGCAATGGCAAGAGTTGCTATTCGCGAAGGATACCCTGAAATCGGTGCTTTCTATCAGCAGGCAGCTTTTGAAGAGGCTGAACATGCTGCTAAATTTGCAGAGCTTTTAGGCGAAGTTGTAACTGATTCTACCAAGAAAAACCTTGAGCTTCGTTACATGGCTGAAAACGGTGCTACTGCAGGTAAACTTGAGCTTGCAAAACGCGCTAAAGAGCTTGGTTATGACGCTGTTCATGATACCGTTCACGAAATGGCTAAAGATGAAGCTCGCCACGGTTGCGGATTCAAAGGCTTGCTTGACAGATATTTCGGTAAATAATCACTAAAAGAGGTTGAGGTAACTATGAAAGAAAATTATATGGTTTGCAACTGCAAACAGGTAAGTTATTCAGATATAGCTGACGCTTTGGATAATAACAACAAATTTGATGATGTGCTCGGCGCATTTGAGAATGTACAAGAAGTTACCCACTGTTCAACCGGTTGCGGCGGATGTCACAACAAGGTATTAGAGGTTATCTCTGAAATTATGATGGAACAAAGATAAGTTTTAAGGCAGGTGTTTTTACACCTGCCTTTTTTCATAAAAAATGTCGGCTATTATAAGCCGACATTTTTTTATTTTAAATATTCAGTTATCAAATCAGCAACCGCCTTAATATCTGCTAAATTCACCGTTTCAATCGGTGTATGCATATACTTAATCGGAATAGAAATCAATGCAGTCTTTATACCGCTTTCGGTAACGGTCACGACATCGGCGTCGGTCGAAGTCAAGCCGCTCATAGCCTCTAACTGATACGGTATTTCATTTTTTTGAGCAATGCTGATAAGCTTTTCACGCATTTGCTTATCAAGAATCGGCGAAACACCAATCATAGCGCCTTTTTGGCATTCACCGCATTTTGACGGATCTGCTCCCGGCGACACTCCGAATGATACATCGACTACAACAGCCTCGTCGATATTTTTGCCGAATGCGCCTGTTTTTGCTCCTCTGTTGCCAAGTTCTTCACCGCTTGCAAGCATAATAACTATATTATCTTTAGCTCCGCCTGAATTTTTAAGATTTTTTGCAACCTCAAGCATTACGGTGCAGCCGCTTCTGTTATCAATTGATTTAGCGGTTATATAATCGTTTTGCAGTTCTTTTGCCTTGATATCAAATGAAGCAAAATCGCCTATTGAAACAAATTCGCCAACATTTTTCATTCCGGTATCAACAAAAATCTCATCTAAATCAGAAAATTCCGACTGCTTATCTTTTGCTAAATGCGGAGGAGTTGAAGTGAAAACACCGACAATATCTCGTTTGCCGTGAATCACTACTCTTTGCGACGGCAAAACACGGATATCCACACCGCCTACTTTTGAAAGGCGTAAAAAGCCTCCTTCCAAAACATTTGTAACCGTAAATCCGATTTCATCAATATGAGCGGTGAGCAAAACTGTCTTTTGGCTTTTTCCTTTTATATAACCGAAAACACTGCCTGTTAAATCACTTTTTATCTCATCAACATAAGGCGCAAGCAGTTCTTTCGCAACCTTTGCCGCACCTTGCTCGCTGCCGATAAAGCAAGCATTGCACAAATTAATTAAATTTTCTTTCATTTATTTTAAATCCTTTACAATTTGTTTGAAATGTCTGCCGCGTTCCTCAAAATCCTTATATTTATCAAAACTTGCCGAGGCAGGTGAAAGCGAAATAACATCGCCGCTGACAGCATTTTCTCTTGCAATTTCGACTGCTTTTTCAAGGCAATCGGTTCTGATAATTTTTATCTCGTTTGGATTGTACTTTTGATCTTCCCTAACTGCTTTTTCAATTTTATCAGCAGTTTCGCCTAAAAGAACAAGCACCTTAACATGCTCGTTTATCGCACCTGAAAGTGTTGTATAATCAAGCTGTTTATCGGAGCCGCCCGCAATAATTATCATCTTTTGAGAAAAAGCACAAAGGCCTGCTGTAACCGAGGCCGGACTTGTTGCAATTGAATCGTTATAATATCTTACTCCGTCAAGCTCGCGCACAAATTCAATTCTGTGTTCCACTCCGCCGAAAGTATTAGCCACTTCTGAAATATATTTATTATCAACATCACCGTGCAAAATAGCAATAGCGGTTAAATAATTTTCAACATTATGCATTCCCGGAATTTTAATATCCGCTTTATTAACAATTCGCTCGGTAACACCGCCATCGGTGAAGCACAGCCAGCCCTCATCATCAAGATAAGCGCCCCTTTCAACCTTGTTCAAATGACTGAATTCATAAAGATTACCGCGAACATACTTTTCAAGTGACTTTGTTATCTCATTATCAGCATTTAAAACTGCTCTTGAAAAAGCGTTTTGATGAAGCAGAATATTAACCTTTGCGTCGATATATTCCTGCATATCCTTATGAACATTAAGGTGATCCGGATAAACATTTGTAATTGCGGCAACATCAGGTGATTTTCTCATTGAAATAAGCTGAAATGATGAAAGCTCTACAACCGCAACATCATCAGCAGTCATTTCCTCAATAAGCGGCAAAAGCGGTGTTCCTATATTTCCGCCTTTATATACCTTTTTACCGCTTGCGCTTAAAACTTCAGAAACAATAGTAGTAGTTGTAGTTTTGCCGTCGGTGCCGGTTATTGCATAAATTTTGCAAGGGCAAATGTCAAAAAACACTTCCATTTCAGAAGTAACAACAACACCTTTTTTGCGAAAATCCTGCAAAACATCAAGATTGTAATACATTCCCGGCGCTCTGAATATTATATCAACATCTAAATTATCAAGATAATCCTCTCCGCAGCGAATAACAGCGCCTGCGGCTTTAACTTCATCTAACATATCGCCGAATGCGGATTCATTCTTTCTGTCACAGGCAAAAACCTTTGCTCCGTAACGCAAAAAGAGTGAAATCAGAGGCAGGTTTGACCTTCCTATACCGCAAAAAGCGATTTTTTTATCTTTCATACTTGTTAAAAAAGATTTAACACGATTATCCATTTATATTCCTCGTTTCAAAAATTATCCTTATTTTTATTATACTTTGCTAAAAATAAAATATCAACCTTTTATTTCACAATTTTTATAGTACCAATTTAAAATCTCTTGATAATCACTGCCCTCTTTTGCCATTGCGTTAGCACCGTACTGGCTCATTCCGACGCCGTGACCGAAACCGCGAACAGTAAATATGAACTTTTTATCCTCATATTTTAAATCAAAATTAGCACTTCTGAGCGAAAAAGCTTCTCTAATTTTCTGACCTGTGAAGCTTTTTTCCCCGATTGTAATTTTTTTAACCGTTCCGCTGTTTGTTGTTTCACTTTTACCGATATATTCACTTGTTTTTTTCGGCAGTTTGCCGCCGATGGCTTTGAATCTGCTCAAAAACTCTGTTTTTGTATATGTAACGGTGCTTAAATATGAGGGATTAAGCAAATCAGAAATGCTTTCGACTGATTGCAGATAAGGGTAGTCACCGCCCCAAATATCCTTTGCATTTTCGGTTTTCCCTCCGGATGTATCGTGATAAACCGCTAAAATAGGCTTATTTTTATAATAAATCACCTTATTTTTGACCTGTTCTATAAGCTTTGCAGCTTTTTGTTCAAGCTCTTGTGTTTCATCGCCGTATTTTTCTTTTCGTGCCGATTTATCCATATACCCCTGGTCAATTGAATAATCGTCTGTAATATCATAATCTTTATCGCTGTTTTCGGCTTTACGGTACAAAAGCAATGTGTGCGCTGCTACCGCCTGTGCTTTTATTGCCTCATTATGATAGCTTTCATCCATTTCCGTAAGGCACACGCCGAGCAAATACTCATTAATTTTCACTTCATTTATCTTTTTTGTTTTAGACATATATACCTTAACCGTTTCCTCATTTTGCGCTTTGGTTGTATCCTTGGTTTCGGTTTTAATTACAGTAGTCGTTTTTTTATCCGCAGTCTTTTTTGCGGCACTGCGAACCGAGTCGTTCATAGAAATAACAGGTATCGTAAGCATCGCAAAAAATATTATCGCAAATATGCATAAATAAAGTTTTTCCACTCAAATTCCTCCTTGACTTTTACATTGATATATAATAAAATAAGTTAGTGAAAACGGCATTATATTCTTTGTCCATTTTATGCATGATTTTCAAAAAATATTATTAATTTTTTCAAAGAAAGAAGACACTTAACGAATGAAAAGAAAAGTTTTATTATGGGTTATAACCCTTTTGGCAATGTTTGGCTTCACTTTTTGGCGTTTGGGGCTTATCGCTACCTGCACCGAGCCGCTGAACGGATTTTTCTATCCTGAAGCCAAAACTTTCGGATATATTTATATAGGTGCGATTGCCGCATTCATTGTGCTGGTTTTAATTTTAGCCGTTACTGACAAAAAGTATCCCGATTCGCCGTTACAGCTTTCAAAACCCCTTGCGGTTGTAAATATTCTTTATGCGATTTCTGTTTTTGCACAGGCTGTAATTTCGGTTACAACCGCTGACGACATCTGGAAACAGCTATATGTTGCAGCTCTTTTAACATTAGGTGTGTTTATGATTTATTATGCGGTTTGCCTTATCAAAGGCAAAAGCATTGCAAAAGCTTCCGCTTTAATTCCGCTTTTAGTTTTAATTTATAAATTAGGTTATATTTTCATAAATTCTTTCGGAATTATAAAATCAGGTGAGGTTGTTTTAAGCGTCTTTGCTATGATTTTCGGAATTTTATTCTTCGAGTGTTATGCACGATATAATGCAAGACTTAAATTTAACTTTATCCGTAAATTCTTTTTAACCACAGGCATAGTTGCTTCTGTATTACTTATGGTTTCTTCAGTTTCAAACTTTTTAAGCCCTTATATTTTGAAAGTTGACAGCCGTGCGATTATGCAGGATAATATATTCTTATTTGCAACTTCAATTTACATTTTGCTGTTTGTTGTAATTTCTTTTTCAAAAAAGAGCCTTTATAGTTCAACAGAAAAATAGGATTGAAAAGAGGTTTTTCATTTGGGACTTTTTAGAAAACGAAAAAAGCTTGAAAATCCGGAAGTTTTACAGAGAATAAACCAACGGGCTATAAAATATGTTACAACCCGCAATGAAGACGGCACTGAATATGTATTGGGACATTCAGGCTCAATTAATATAAAAGGTGATGAGCTGATCTGTTTTTCAGAGGGCAGAGATGTTTTTCGCTGTAATGTTTATGAAGCGAAGGTCGGCGAGCTTTTATCAAAAGACGGCGTTCGTTTGGCAATGAAAAAAGATGATGGCAGCGAATATGCCGTTATTGCATATTACGTTTACAGAAGGTAGGATTAAAGAAATGAAACTTGAATTTACAAAAATGCACGGATGCGGTAACGATTACATTTATTTTGATTGTTTTAAACAGAAAATCGATGACCCAAACGCGCTTTCAATCAAGCTTTCCGACAGACATTTTTCTATCGGTGGTGACGGCATTGTTATGATTTGCCCATCAGAAATTGCCGATGCAAAAATGAGAATGTTTAATATTGACGGTTCGGAAGGGAAAATGTGCGGTAATGCTATACGCTGTGTAGCAAAATTTCTTTATGAAAAAGATATTTGCAAAAAAGATAAAATATCTATCGAAACTCTTTCCGGTATCAAGTATCTTGACTTAAAAATAGAGAACGAAAAAGTAATCGGCGTAACTGTTGATATGGGACAGGCTATTTTAAAGCCGTCTGAAATTCCGGTTAATTTTGACGGTGAAAATGCTGTTAAAAAGCAGGCAGTTATTGACGGTAAAGAATACACAGTAACCTGTGTTTCAATGGGCAATCCTCATTGCGTTGTTTTCGGCGATACCGATCCTGATGACATCGACCTTTACAGCATAGGCCCGAAATTTGAAAAAAATGAACTTTTCCCTGAACAGGTAAACACCGAATTTGTTAAAGTTATTGATGAAAAAACTCTTAAAATGCGTGTTTGGGAGCGTGGCTCAGGCGAAACCTTGGCTTGCGGAACAGGTGCTTGCGCTACCGTTGTAGCGGCAGTATTAAACGGATACTGCAAAAAAGGCGAAACCGTTAAAGTGATTTTAACAGGCGGCGAACTCTTTATTAAATATACCGATGAAACCGTTTATATGACCGGTCCTGCCGAAATTGCTTTTGAGGGTACTGTTGAATATTAAACTTAAAGGAGTTTGTTTATAATGAAAAAAATACTTTCAATTATTTTTTGTCTTTGCTTTATTTTCTCTTTTTCGGCTTGTTCTTCCGATTCAGATTCAAAAGCAAAAGCCGCTGTTAAAAGCAGTCTTGAGGTTCGCTTTGAATTTAATGAGGAAAACAGCGTTAACGGCCGAATTTGTATGAATACCACATTACCTCCTGAAACTTTGATTGATGTAGATGTTTTTGTGGGAAATAAATATCACTCAACTGAACAGGTAAAGGTTCAGGCTGATATGAGTATGAATTACTTTTTAACCGAAAGTCAGGTTGATTTAAACGGTAAAGAAATTGAAGACGGCAGATATATTTTGTCATTCCAATTAGTTGACCCGAGAAACCAGCCGTCATCAGTTCAATCGGTAATCGGTAAAAAAGGCGAGCTTTTAAAAGGCTCCGATGTTTACAGTGAAAACGATATTAAAACTATTAAATTCACTCGTCCGATTGAGAAAAAAGGCGATAAATTCACTATGAGTGATGAATAAAACAAAACCCATCCGATTAAGCTTTCGGATGGGTTTAATAATATAATAAATTATAAGGATTTTTTACTTATGCTTAATCAGTTTTCAAGAACCGAGCTGCTTTTCGGCTCGGAAAAAATGAATATTTTAAAAAACTCGCGCGTGGCAGTTTTCGGAATAGGCGGCGTAGGCGGTCATTGTACGCTTGCGCTCGCAAGAAGCGGTATCGGTGCGCTTGATTTGATTGATAATGATACAGTAAGCATCACAAACATCAACCGTCAGGCAGTTGCCAATCTAAAAACAGTAGGTTGTCAAAAAACCGAAGTAATGAAGGATATGATAGCAAACATAAACCCTGATGCAAAAGTCACAATACACAATACCTTTTTTCTACCGGAAAATGCTGATGAATTTGATTTTTCAAAATATGATTATATTATCGACGCAATTGACACTGTTTCGGGGAAAATTGCGCTTGTTGAAAAAGCTAACCGACAAAACACTCCTATAATTTCATCAATGGGCGCGGGAAACAAACTTGACCCGACGGCTTTTAAAGTTGCCGATATTTATAAGACTTCGGTTTGTCCGCTTGCAAAGGTTATGAGAAAAGAGCTTAAAGCAAGAGGAATAAAATCGCTTAAAGTAGTTTATTCCGAAGAAAAAGCTTTGACTCCTCTGCCAAGTGATGAGATTTCCGGCAAAAGGCAAACACCGGGCAGCGTTTCATTTGTTCCGAGCGTTGTGGGGCTTATTATTGCCGGCGAGGTTGTTAAAGATATAGTTAGTCAATAGTTATTATAGATGCAAAATGACTGTAGTTAGATATACTTAAAAAACGAACTGAACAGTTCGACAAATT
>JBJEIS010000090.1:0-14181 GCA_051877275.1 Acutalibacteraceae bacterium
TGAAAGATACGGCTATGATAAGCAAAAGGCATATTTATGCGGTTTGCTTCACGATATTTGTAAAAATGATTCTGAAGAAAAGATGTTGCAAATATTCAATAAGTTTGGTATAATATTAGATAATGTTCAAAGTTCAGTGAATTTGCTTTGGCATTCTATTGCCGGTGCGGTAGTTGTTAAAGAGAATTTTGGTATTACTGATACTGAGTTTCTTAATGCAATAAAGTATCATACAACCGGCAGAGAGAATATGACTAAACTTGAAAAAATAGTATATCTGGCTGATGTTATTTCTGCTGACCGCAATTTTGAAGGTGTTGAAAAATTACGTCAGACAAGTAAAATTGATTTAGATTTAGCTGTTTTGGATAGTTTAAAGTCATGTATTGAAAATTTAACAAATAAAAAACAACCTATTCATTTAGATACAATTAAAGCGTATAACTCAATGATTTTGGAAAGGATGTAAATATTTTATGGCACGCAAAAAATCATCTGATGAATTAAGAAAAAAACCGGCAAAAAAGAAAGTTAATTATTATAAAAAGAATACCAGTTCTTACACTCCTTCTAATAATGACCTTTATTCACATTCAAAGGATAAGTCTTTTGATTTGTCAACAATGGGGAATAAGGCTAAAACTCAAAAATCAAGAAAAATGCTTGTTATAACTAACACATTGATTTCAATTTTGTTGGTTATTTCGCTTGTTTCATTTACTGCAACCGCATTACTTGAGTCAAGCGTTCTTAAAAGCAGTGATGTAGACGCTAAAGAAGAAAAAGAATATGAGAGCATTATGACTTCAGTTAATGAAAATGTTTCATATTTTTTGATTTGCGGTGTTGACTTGTCAGAAAATCTGACAGATATTATTATGGTTGTTTGCTATGATTTGGCTAACAATGAGGCGAATGTTCTTCAAATTCCGAGAGATACTTTTGTTGGGGATGTTCCTACCGGCAAGATTAATGCTGTTTACGGCAATCCTCGTGACGGTGAGTCTAAAATTAAAGCATTAATCAGATGTATCAACTCAAAACTCGGTATTCCTATTGACCATTATGCAACAGTAACAATAAAAGGTACTGAGAAAATTATTGATATTATGGGCGGCGTTGATATTAAGCTTGATAAGTCATATACTTTGGTTGATGACTCAAGAAAACCTGAACAAAAGAAGACTTTTGAAGCAGGAAAAGTTCATCTTGACGGTCAATGGGCGACAGCACTTCTTCGTCACAGAAAATCATTTAATCAAGGTGACCTCGGTCGTCTTAAAAATCAGAGAGCTGTTTACGCTGCTATTTTAAAACAGTTAACAACTATTTCTTTCAGTGAAGTAACATCTATTGTTACTAATTGTATGGATGAAGTTTCAACAGATTTACCTTTAGGTTTAGCATTAGGTTATGCCGAAAAAGTTAATAAATTAAAATTAGATAAGGTTAATATTATGACTTTACCGGGTCAGACCGCAACAATCGGTGGACTTTCTTGTTGGGTATGTCATAAAAAAGAAACCGTTGATTTATTAAATAACAACTTTAGACCATATGAAGAAAAACTCTTGACTACATCTGACATTTCTATTATAGACTATGCTGACCGCGGAAGCAGTTACAGCAGTGGATATATGGATTGGCTTGATGACGGAAGTCTTCAGAATTTTGACAGAGAAGCGACAACTTCTGCAAAAGCACAATAAAGGAGTTCAAATGGAAACAATAAAAAAACTTGAGATTGCTGTTAAAGCACTTGACAGTAAAAAAGCTTATGATATTAAGGTTATCAAAGTTGATGATCTTACAATACTCGGCGATTATTTTGTAATTGCAACCGGTTCTTCTTCAACACAGGTAAAAGCGCTTGCTGATGAAGTTGATGAAAAAATGTCTGAAAACGGCATTGAGCCTAATCATATTGAAGGTAAGACAAGCGGCTGGATTTTGCTTGATTACGGTGATGTGGTTATCCATGTTTTAGGCCGTAACGAAAGAGAGTTTTACTCGCTTGAAAAGATTTGGCAAGACGGAGAAGAAGTAGATATTACAGATTTTATTAGCAAATAAAAGGGGTTTTAAGTTTGAAATACGATTTTAAACGAATTGAAGAAAAATGGCAAAAAATATGGGAGGATAACGATACTTTTAAAGCTAAGGAAGATTATACTTTGCCAAAGTTTTATGCATTGGTTGAGTTTCCTTATCCTTCAGGCGCAGGTATGCATGTAGGTCATATAAAGGCATATTCCGGACTTGAAGTTGTATCTCGTAAAAGAAGATTACAGGGTTATAATGTTTTGTTTCCGCTCGGCTTTGACGCTTACGGTCTTCCTACGGAAAACTATGCTATAAAAACAGGCATTCATCCTCGTACAGTTACCGATAATAACATTAAAAAATTCACTTCACAACTCAAAAAAGTAGGATTTTCTTTTGACTGGTCGAAAACCATTGATACAACTGATGAAAACTATTATAAATGGACGCAGTGGATTTTTCTTAAAATGTTTGAAAAAGGTCTTGCTTTTAGAGATAAAACTTTGATAAATTATTGCCCTTCTTGTAAAGTTGTACTTTCAAACGAGGACTCTCAAGGCGGAAAATGTGATATTTGTCACAGCCCTATTATTCAGAAATCGAAAGATGTTTGGTATTTAAGAATTACTGATTATGCTGATAAATTGCTTGAGGGATTAAAAGAGGTTGATTATTTACCTAATATCAAACTTCAGCAGGAAAACTGGATTGGTAAATCTACCGGTGCATTTGTTGATTTTTCAATTAAAGAAATTGATGAAAAGCTAAAAATTTATACAACCAGACCTGATACTTTATTTGGTGTAACCTTTATGGTTATAGCGCCGGAACATCCTATTATTGAGAAGTATAAAGATAAAATCGGAAATTACGAAGCGCTCAATGATTATAAAAACGAATGTGCTAAAAAGACTGAATTTGAGCGTACTCAGCTTGTAAAAGACAAAACTGGTGTAAAAATTGATGGATTAACTGCTATTAATCCTGTTAGCGGTAAAGAAATTCCTATTTACATATCTGATTATGTTATGATGGGATACGGTACAGGTGCAATTATGGCTGTGCCTGCTCATGACGGTCGCGACTATGAGTTTGCTAAAAAATTCGGTATTGATATTATTGAAGTAATTAAAGGCGGAAATATTGAAAAAGAAGCCTATACCGAAAGCGGCGAAATGGTAAATTCAGATTTCTTAAACGGAATTAAAGATAAGAATACCGCAATAGATAAAATGATTAATTATCTTTCTCAAAAAGGAATTGGCGAAAAAGGCGTTCAGTATAAAATGAAAGACTGGGCATTTAACCGTCAAAGATATTGGGGCGAGCCTATTCCGATTGTTTATTGTGAAAAATGCGGAATGGTTCCTGTTCCTTATGAAGAATTGCCGCTTAAGCTTCCTGTTGTAGATGAATTTAAACCGGGACAGGACGGTGAAAGCCCGCTTGCAAAGGTTGAATCATTTGTTAATTGCAAATGTCCTAAATGCGGTGCCGATGCAAAACGTGAAACAGATACTATGCCGCAATGGGCAGGTTCTTCATGGTATTTCTTGCGTTATATTGATCCTAATAACGATGAAAAATTTGCCGACAGCGAAAAGTTAAAATACTGGATGCCTGTTGATTGGTATAACGGCGGTATGGAGCATGTTACCCGACATTTGATTTATTCAAGATTCTGGTATAAATTCCTTTACGATTTAGGTGAAGTTCCTTATCCGGAACCGTATGCAAAGAGAACTGCTCAAGGTCTTATTTTAGGACCTGACGGTGAAAAAATGTCTAAATCAAAAGGTAATGTTGTTGATCCAAACGAAGTGGTTGATGAATTTGGTGCAGATGTACTTCGTACTTATGTTTTATTCATGGGTGACTATGAAAAAGCAGCACCTTGGTCAAAAGACGCTGTTAAAGGATGTAAGAGATTTATTGACAGAACTTTTAATCTTTATGAAATGCTTGTTGACGGCGATGAGTATTCAAAAGAGTTAGAAGCCTCATTCCATAAAACCATTAAAAAAGTTTCTGACGATATTGAAACATTAAAATATAATACTGCAATTGCTGCAATGATGACTTTGCTTAATGAGATTTATGCAAAAGGTTCTGTGACAAAGGCAGAGTATAAAACATTTATTACTTTGTTGAATCCATTTGCTCCTCATGTAACAGAAGAGATGTGGGAAATGGCAGGCTTTGACGGAATGCTTAATCAGACCTCATGGCCAACATATTCCGAAGAGAAATGCAAAGATTCTACAATTGAAATTGTTGTTCAAATTAACGGCAAGCTTAAAACCAAGCTTTTTGTAGCAGCAGAAAGCAGTCAGGACGAAGTTCTTGCTGCCGCAAAATCTGACGAGAAAGTCGCAGCCGCTATTGATGGCAAAAACATTGTAAAAGAAATTTATGTTAAAGGTAAACTTGTCAATATTGTTGTAAAATAAGTAGGTATTATTATGATAAGAGGCATAAATATCGGTGATCATTTTGAAAATGTATATGACACTACCAAAGAGTTTATCAATCCTGTTGCTGACTGGTATTATGATACAATTACTGAACTTGGATTTGACCATGTAAGACTTCCTGTAAAATGGTCTTTGTGGACTGATGATGAAAACGGATATAAAATCAATGAAAAATTTGCTAAAGAAGTTGAATATACAGTAAAAAGGTTTCTTGATTGCGGATTGGAAGTAATACTTAATGTTCATCATTTCAGAGAAGCTATGGATAATCCGCGCGAAAATTCAGAAAAACTGTATGCTATCTGGGAACAAGTCGGAACGCGTTTTGCTAATTATCCCGATGAACTCATTTTTGAAATTATGAATGAGCCTACTTGGAAAACAACTCCCGAAGAGTGGAATGAAGTCCAAAAAGAGGCACTTCAAGTTATAAGAAAGACAAATCCTACACGTCGTGTAGAGGTTTGCGGAATTGACTATTCCGGTCTTGTAGCGCTTGATAATTTGCAATTGCCTGATGATGATAATTTGATTGCTACATTTCATTTTTATGATCCATTTGATTTTACCCACCAAGGAGCTGAATGGTCTCCTACCATGAAAGATGTAACGGGTATTAAATGGAATGGCACAGAAGAAGACATTGAGTTTATAAAAGCCCGTTTTATTGCTCATGCTAAATATTTCAGCAGAAGAAACGGTAACATAAAAATGAATTTAGGTGAGTTCGGTGTTTATGGTAAATTTGCCGATGATGAATCTCGTGCTAAGTGGACAAGATGCGTTAGAAAGATTTGTGAGGAATTAGGATTTTCTTGGACTTATTGGGAATTCAACCGTGGATTTGGTATATGCGATAAAAACGGCAACCGTAAACAGTTTCTTATTGATGCATTGCTGAATGATAAAAAAACAGTTGACAACACTATTAATTAGTGTTATACTATATTAGTAAAATACCCCTGCTAAGGCGGAGGGAGGGATTATTGTGAGTCAGGTTCGTATAAAAGAAAATGAATCATTGGAAAACGCACTCAGACGTTTTAAAAGAGCGACTGTTAGAGACGGCGTTATCCAGGAAGTTCGTAAAAGAGAACATTATGAGAAACCTTCAGTAAAAAGAAAAAAGAAATCTGAGGCTGCTCGTAAAAGAAAATTCAAATAATTATTGGACTTAGTTTTACATATTTGTCCGATAGATATTTGTATTCTATTTGATTTATAAACGGACATAATTTATTATGTCCGTTTTTAATTTGTAAATTTAATGGAGTTACATATGAAGATTTTCAAGCCGGATTTTTATTTTAAAAACATTTTTTCGGTTACTGTTGATTTTTTAAGAGAGAATAATATTAAAGCATTGCTGCTTGACGCTGATAATACTTTGTGTATTTATCATACTGATTTTCCGGTTGAAGGGGTTTTAGACTGGATAAAAGAAATGCAGAATAATTCAATTGAATTGCATATTTTATCAAATGCTAAACCGCATAGGCTGACTAAATTTGCTGAAAATGTCAATCTTCCTTACTTTTATATGTCGCTTAAACCTCTTCCTTTTAAAATTTCAAAAGCGATTAAAAAAATGGGGTATAAGAAAGAAGAAGTTGCTCTTGTGGGTGACCAAATGTTTACTGATATTTTAGGTGGAAACCTTGCCGGAGTAAAAACCATTTGGCTTGATTATATTCAGATTGAGAATTCAAAATCCTTTAGATTTAAAAGAAGAATCGAAGATAAAATTAAGAAAATTTTAAAAAGAGGTGATTAAATGTCTGCTATTTTTGGTCCTGCCGGAAATTCTGATAGCTTTGCAAAAATGGGTTTTAAATCAAATATTCAGGCTCCTGAATATGTTTCTCAAAAAGGTTTGGATTTATATGAATATCAGTGTGGCAGAGGAGTTAGGGTTTCAGAAGAAAATGCATTGAAATACCGTGAGAATGCTGAAAAATTCGGTATAATTACATCTTTGCACGCTCCTTATTTTATTTCTCTTTCATCTGTTGAAGAGGAAAAACGATTAAAATCAGTAGATTACATTTTACAAAGCGCAAAAGCCGCTGATATGCTTGGAGCTGACAGAATAGTAGTACATTCAGGCTCTTGTTCAAAGATTTCAAGAGAAGAAGCATTGTCTTTAGCCAAGAATACTTTAACAATTGCAAGAAAAGCTCTTTGTGAAAATAATTTATCTCATATTCATATTTGTCCTGAAACCATGGGTAAAATTAATCAGCTCGGAACTTTAGAAGAAGTACTTGAGCTTTGTCTTGTAGATGAATCATTTATTCCTTGTATTGATTTTGGACATCTAAATGCAAGAACTCTTGGAAAAGTTAATTCAAAAGAGCAATTTGAAGATGTCTTAAACTCTATTGAGAATAAGCTTGGAGCTGACAGACTTAAAATTTTTCATTCCCATTTTTCAAAGATTGAATTTACTGCCGGCGGTGAGAAAAAGCATTTAACTTTTGAAGATAATGTATTTGGTCCTGATTTTGAGCCGCTCGCAGAACTCATCGCTAAGAAGAATTTATCACCTTATTTCATATGTGAATCAGCCGGAACTCAGGCCGAGGACGCATTATTTATGAAAAAAGTTTATAATAAATATAAAGAATGCTAAAAAAGACTTGAAAATTTTTGTAATATAGTATAAAATAATTATATTAATATTTGGAGGTTTAAAATTTATGGTAACAGCAGGAGATTTTAGAAACGGTGTAACTTTTGAAATGGACGGCAAGGTTTATCAAATCCTTGAATTCCAGCATGTAAAACCGGGAAAAGGCGCTGCTTTTGTAAGAACTAAAATCAGAGATGTAATTGCAGGATCAGTTGTTGAAAAAACTTTCAACCCAACAGATAAATTCCCAACTGCTTTCATTGAAAGAAAAGAAATGCAGTATTCTTATAATGACGGTGATTTATATTATTTTATGGATATGGAAACTTTTGATACTATTCCTGTATCACCATCTGAATTAAGTGATAACTTTAAATTTGTTAAAGAAGAAATGATTTGTAAAATTCTTTCTTATAAAGGAAAAGTGTTTGGTGTTGAACCGCCTACATTTGTAGAACTTGAAATCACAGCTACCGAACCGGGTATTAAAGGTGATACTGCAACTAATGCAACAAAACCTGCAACCCTTGAGACAGGTGCTGAAATCAGAGTTCCGCTCTTTATTAACGAGGGCGATAAAATTAGAATTGATACTCGTACAGGCGAGTATATGGAAAGAGCATAGGATAAAATACACTTTCCATAATCGGAGGAAATTATGACTGTTACAGAAAAAGTTGCATATCTTAAAGGACTGGCATCAGGATTAGCTCTTGATGAAAATGACAAGAATGTTAAAGTAATTAATGCCATTATCGATACTCTTGATGAAATGGCTGAAGCTATGTCAGAACTTGAGCTTGATGTTGTTGATATCAGCGATCAAGTTGATGCAGTGGATGAAGACTTGGCTGAAGTAGAAGATTATCTGTTTGAGCCTGACGATGATGACGATGATGAGCTTTATGAGGTTAAATGTCCTGAATGTAATGAAACCATGGTTGTTAGCCTTGATATGCTTGACAGTTCTATTGAATGTCCTAATTGCGGAGCATCTTTACATCTTGATGTTGAAGATGACGAAACAGAAGAATAATTATTTACAAGCCGGCTGAATTCAGTCGGCTTGTCCTTTTTATTGGACAAATGATTTTGTATAATTCCTTTAGAATAAGATTTCGGGAGGAATTAAAATGTATAATATTAAATCTAAAATTTTGGCGTATAAATATGTAAGGGCTGTATTTGCTGTTGTATTTTTAATTGGTACAGTTGGATTTGTTTTCTTTTCTATGGGAGTTAACAGTAACGTTGTTAGAAACGGCTCAATTTCCATTGTTTTAATGTTGTCCGGTTTGGGTATGGTTAAGTATTGTAATATTCAAATAAGTGCGTTAATTTGCAAATTAAAAAGCATTAAAAGAAACAAACCTAAGAATAATAAAAAAATAATTGAATTTGATAAAATAGCATAATTAAAAATGTTTAAATATGATTTTTCAGTCCACATTAAAACAATCCGAAACTATACGCTTCGGATTGTTTTAAATTTATTAGTTTATGTTAAAGGCCATTTTTTACGTCTTGTTTTATAATCAGAAGGTGAATGATTGAAGTACATCGTAAACGCTCTGTAAAATGATGAATAAGAATTAAATCCCACCATTTCTGCAACCTTATGTGCAGATACTCCATTGATTAAAAGTCTTTTTGCACTTTCGAGCCTTAATTCTGTAACATATTGATAAAAAGACTTTTTCTTCATATTTCTTACAATTGTATTTATTGTTGTGGAAGAAAGAAAAAATTGATCTTGAACTCTCTTCAAAGTCATATTTTCATTAAAATGCTGTTCAATATAATTAATTACCTTTACATGAATAGGAAGTTCAGAAACATTAGTCGTATTTGAATTACTGTCATAATGATTATCTAACATTGATATTAGTGCAGAAATATGAGCTTGCATGTGTATAAAACCATAGCTATTCAAAATACTTTTTCTCAATGATTTAAAAATTGCGTTAATTGAATTAAACTCAAATTCACTTGCATATACAATTCTTTCATCATCATTAGGTTTTTCAAATGCTCTGAGAAAATTACTATCTCCAATGAAAGTAGGCAACATATTTTTAGTAAACTTAATCCATAAATATTCTATTGGCTTGTCGCTATTAATTTTAAAATACATCGGAACACCCGGCATTGCAAATGAAATTGTGCCGTTAACAGCTTTGCGACTACCAATTCCGTTGAACAGTGTTATATCACCGTTAAATATATAAATTATATTATAATAATCAATATAAGCATTGTCTGTATTTTTCTCTTTAGAAATTCTTTCTCTATATTTACTTATATCTGTTTCGTTTTCATAAAAACATGTAAAAATATCACTAAAATAACCAGTAGTAATAATAATCACCCTACTTTTTTTATTAATAATATCATAAAAGTTGTAGAATTGCAACATTTGCATTTTAGAATTAGTATAGAATTTGCCTTGATATATTATATAATTAAATTATAATAAGATTAAGGAGAGAATTTTATGAAAAAAACAATATCTTTGATTATTTCATTTCTGTTAGTATTTTCAGCAATTCCAAATGCTCTGTATGTAAATGCAGAAGTATTATCTAACGAAAAAGTTATTATTTCTTTCGAAGAAGAAACCAAACCCGAAGTTTATAACTCAAAGAGTTTGACTGCAGCTATTAGAAGCGATGGCAAGTATGGATTTGACGGCAGTTATGTTGCATTTGCATTTAGTACATCGAATGATGCGGTAAATGCTATTGGGCTTCCGTCAGGATGGCAAAATAATAATCCTATCGCTATTAAATTCTGGGCTCAGTCAAGTGCCAGTACCACTATGAGGGTTGCTTTAGGTTCTGTTAAAGACTCGGATCTAATAACTAATGTAAAGTCATCAGATGCTACTAAAACTGATACAATCACTTCTACAGGTGCTTGGTACGAGTTAAATATTGAGAATACTGATATTTCCAATGCAAATTACATAGGTTTCGGCAGATCTTCCGCTAGCAGTGTTGGTATTTATATAGATAATATTACTTTGGTATATTCCTCTGTAACAATGAAAAACGGAGCCGCAATCAGATTAAATGAGATGAATGGAATACGTTTTAGTACAATAGTAAATACTGAAAAATTAGACGAATTAAAAGCAGTTGATGGTAATATTGTAGAATTAGGTACACTTATTGCTCCGGCTGATTTAGTAACAGATGAACTTACACATGAAATGGCTGCAGGAAATTTTGTTGATATACCGTACAAGTCAAAAGACTTTTTTGAAGAAAATACATTTGTAGGTTCAATTGTTGCAATTAAGCCGGAAAACTACGGCAGAGCATTTATAGGCCGCGGTTATGTAAAAGTAACAAATGGAGAAGAGGTTACATATTACTATGCAACCCAGAATGATAATATACGTTCGGTAAAAACAATTGCTACAGCTTTGATAAATGATACAAGCGAAAGTGCACAGACATTATATAAGGAACATAAAGACATTGTAGATGTTTGGGCATCTGCTGCTGATTGGACAGCAGATTAATTGAATGAAATTTAAAAATTTTTAGAATTTGAAAAATACTAATCTTTCCCATATTAAAATGATAAATGGTAATTATATAGAATTTACTCCGCAAACAAGCGATGAACATCACCGCTTGTTTGTTTTTTAATATATAAAAATGGCTTAAAATCCGTATCAAACAGATTTTAGGCCATTTCTTGTTGTCAATTTATTCAACTGTAACGGATTTTGCAAGATTTTTAGGTTTGTCAATATTGCAATTTCTTGCGAGAGCAATATAATAACCAAGTAACTGCATAGGAACAACTTCGAGAGAAGGGATAACAAGCTTATTAGCTTCAGGAATCTTAATAACGCTGTCTACCTCGTCACCGAAATCTTCCATACCTTCGGTGGTAATTAGCATAACTTCAGCACCGCGAGCTTTAACTTCTTTAATGTTGCTCATAGTCTTTTTAAACAAATCTTTGTTACAAGCAAGGCCTACAACAAATGTGCCTTCTTCAATCAAAGAAATCGTTCCATGCTTTAATTCACCGGCTGCATATGCTTCTGAATGAATATAGCTAATTTCTTTTAATTTCAATGAAGCTTCAAGAGCAATAGCATAGTCAAAGTTTCTTCCTATGAAATATGCATGTTCAAGATAGGCATATCTTTTAGCCATTTCTTTGATTTTAGGAGCTAATTTTAAAATTTCTTCAATTTTTTCAGGCAAACTTTCAATTTCTTTAAGCATCTGCGAAACATAATCGGACGATACTGTACCTATTTGTTCGGAAATATAAAGAGCCACTAAATAAATTAATGATAATTGAGTTGAATATGCTTTAGTGGTTGCAACAGAAATTTCCGGACCTGCCCAAGTATATAAAACATTGTCAGAAATATTTGCAATAGAACTTCCTACAACATTTACAATAGAAAGAATTGTTGCGCCTTTACTCTTAGCAATTTTCAAAGCCTCTAATGTATCGGCTGTTTCACCTGACTGGCTGATAACAATTACAAGTGATTTATCGGTAACAAGAGGATTTGAATATCTGAATTCGCTTGCAATTTCAACATAAACAGGCTTTCTTGCAAGGTCTTCGATAATATATTTACCAACTACTCCTACGTGATAAGCTGAACCACAGGCAACAATATAGATGCAATCAAGATTTTCTAAAAACTCTTTTGAAAGGTTAATATCTTCAAAATAGATTTTACCGTCTTTAATTCTCGGTTCAATTGTATCACGTAAAGCCTTTGGCTGTTCCATGATTTCTTTAATCATGAAGTGATCATAACCGCCTTTTTCAGCAGCTGATACATCCCACTTAATTTCTGTTATTTCGCGGTCGATTTTGTTTTTATCATAATCAAAAATTTCAACACTGTCTTTAGTTAAACGGACAATTTCATTATCATTTAAATAAAGAATTCTATTTGTAACAGGCAAGATAGCAGGAATATCAGACGCTATCATATTTCCTTCTTTGGAAAGACCGACAATAAGCGGGCTTGCTTTTCTAACAGCATAGAATTCGTCAGGATAATCATTATTAATAATACCTAAGGCATATGAACCCTCAATAAGGCTTAAAACTTTTTTAATTGTTTCAAAAAAATCACCGTTATAATGTGTTTCAAGCAAAGCTGCAACAACTTCAGTATCAGTTTCTGAAGCAAAATGATAACCTTTTTTAATAAGTTCTTCTTTTAAGGAAGCATAGTTTTCTATAATGCCGTTATGTACAACTGCAAATTTGCCGTTTTCACTCATATGCGGATGAGAATTTTCATTTGAAGGTTTACCGTGGGTAGCCCAACGGGTATGACCGATACCGATTGAACTGGAAAACTTTGACCCTTTGTCTAATAGGGTAGTAAGGGTTTTTAATTCACCCTTAGATTTTTTTACTAATATATTTTTATTTTCAATTACAGCAATACCTGCCGAATCATATCCACGATATTCGAGTCTTGCAAGACCTTCCAATAAAATAGGTGCAGCCGGTTTATCACCAACAAATCCTACTATACCGCACATAAAATCACCTCAATTATAAATATTTACAATTATTATATCATTAAATCATATATATTACAAGCAAAAAATAAGACCGCGCACAAAAAGATTTTTGCACACGGTCTTTTAAAATGAAAAGAATACAGCTAATTAATCATATTGGTGTAACCCATAAGAAATTTATCAACTTCTTTAGCGCATGCTCTTCCGTCAGCAATTGAACTTACCACAAGAGATTGCCCGGTTCTTACATCGCCGGCAGAAAATACTTTTTCAACGCTTGTAGAATAATTGTTTGTGCTTATTGTATTTCTGTTTGTCAAATCAACAGAGAATGCCTTTGAAAGACTATCCTCACAGCCGATAAATCCTGCTGCAATAAGTAAAAGCTCACAAGCGAGAGTCTTTTCACTGCCCTTGACTTCTTTCATATCCATTCTGCCTGTTTCTTCGTTTTTAACAAATTCCAAATCAACAGTTACAATGCTTGTCAAGTTTCCGTCTTTGTCTTTAATCAACTCTTTTACAGTTGTTTGATAAAGGCGCGGATCAGAGCCGAATTTTGCAATAGCTTCTTGCTGACCGTAGTCAGTTTTGCAAACTCTCGGATATTCAGGCCATGGGTTGTTCTCAGCTCTTGTATCAGGTAATTTTGGCATAATTTCAAGCTGAGTAACGCTCTTACAACCAAGTCTTATTGAAGTGCCGACACAGTCGTTACCCGTATCACCGCCGCCGACAATTACCACATTTTTGTTTTTTGCATCAGGATATTTTTTGTCCTGTAAATCTGAATTTAAAAGACTTTTTGTAACTGCAGTTAAGAAATCTACCGCAAAATACACGCCTTTTGCATCTCTGCCGACTGCGTTAATATCTCTCGGTTTTCTTGAGCCGCAGCACAGAACAACAGCATCGTATTTTTTTAATAAATCATTTGCTTTTTTAGAGCTGTCGATAGGGGAGTTGGTTTTAAATTCAACTCCTTCTTCAGTCATCAAATTGATTTTACGGTCTATCACTCTTTTATCAAGCTTCATATTAGGAATACCGTACATCAAAAGTCCGCCGATACGGTCATCTCTTTCAAAAACAGTTACATTATGTCCACGCTTGTTCAATTGGTCTGCTACTGCAAGTCCTGAAGGACCTGAGCCGATAACGGCAACCTTTTTATCGGTTCTTACCTTTGGAATATTCGGGGTAATAAGACCGTTTTCGTATCCGCGTTCGATAATTTCTAATTCATTATCATGAACCGAAACAGCATCAGTATCAATATTACAGGTACAAGCGCATTCGCAAAGAGCAGGACATACTCTGCCTGTGAATTCAGGGAAGTTGTTTGTTTTCAAAAGTCTCGATAATGCCTGATCCCAGTTTCCTTTATATACCTGATCATTCCATTCAGGAATTAAATTATGCAAAGGACATCCTGTTTTCATGCCGTTCAAGACCATTCCTGACTGACAGAAAGGAACGCCGCAATTCATACATCTTGATGCCTGTT
>JBJEIS010000091.1:0-14035 GCA_051877275.1 Acutalibacteraceae bacterium
ATTCTACCATAGACCTGCTTTTTTGTGCTGTCTGCACAACTTGGGGCAGTTCAAATTGAAGTGCTTTTTTATTTAAACTATAATTAATCATCAATTGATTTATCGGTTGCTTTTTCGTAGATTTTCTCAATTTCTTCACTTGGTTTTTTATCAATAAGCGAGACTGCTACTGCTGCTAAAAGTCCGGCAATAAATCCCGGCAAAAGTTCATAAACGCCTGTTGAAGAAGTAAGGAAGATAAGCCATAATACATCTACTGCCGCACCGAATACAACGCCTGCAACAGCGCCTTTATAAGTTAAGCGTTTCCAGAATACCGAAAGAATTATAACACCGCCGAATGCAGAACCAAATCCACCCCAAGCGTTTTCAACCATATTCATAATACTCTGTGCGCCCGAAGATTTACTGCTTGCAATAAAGTAAGCGATAACAGCAATTATAAGAACTACAACTCTGCCTACCCAAAGTACCTCTTTATCAGAAGCTTTTTTTCTGAAAATCGGCTTATAAATATCGGAGGTAAACGAGCTTGAAGCGACAAGCAATTGGCTGTCGGCGGTTGACATAGCCGCCGCAATAATTGCCGAAAGCAAAATACCGATTATAAACGGCGGGAATATCATCTGGACAAGTTTTATAAATACATTTTTCTGAAGTCCTGCGGTAAGTAATTCTTCCCCAACAAGAACTCTGCCCAAAATTGCAACAGCAATAGCGGCACCCAAAGAAAGAACTACCCAAATGATAGCTACAGTTGCAGATTTTTTAATCATACTTGATTTTTTGATAGACATAAATCTTACAAGAATATGAGGCATACCAAAATAACCAAGTCCCCAAGCAAGACCCGAAACTATATCCTGCCAAGAAGCGGCAAACGGATTTGATATAAATGCACATTCAACTGCGCTGCCGTTTTCCATATAACTATAAACCTGATTAAGTGCCGACCAGTCGAGATTTTTAGTAACAAGAATAACAATCGGAACTGCAAGTACTGCAACAAGCATCATAATTCCCTGGAAAAAGTCAGTCCAACAAACTGCTTTAAAGCCGCCTAAGAATGTGTAAATAATAATGATTACCGCAAAAATAAGCATTGCGAGCGATTCGTTGCCTTTAAGCTGCGGCACTATTTCTGCAAAAACTGTTGCACCGGCAACAAAGCTTGAAGCAACATAAACGGTAAAGAATACTAAGAAAATAACTGCACAGATTATCTGTAAAGCAGGATTTTTAGTAGCAAATCTATTTGAAAGATACTGCGGAAGAGTAATCGAATCGTTAGCCGCTTTTGAAAATCTGCGAAGTCTTTTAGCTACAAAAACCCAGTTGCATATTGTACCGAGAGCAAGACCTATACCAATCCAAACCTTACCGAGACCGAAAGCCAAAATGCTTCCCGGAAAGCCCATAAGCAGCCAACCGGACATATCCGATGCCTGTGCGCTCATAGCGGTAACATAAGGTCCCATTTGTCTGCCGCCCAAGAAATATTCCTTGTCGCCGCTTATCTTGTTTTTATTGGATTTAAAGAAGAATATTACACCTATTCCGAGTACAAGAGCAAAATAAAGAATAAATGCCAGTAATTCCATTGTCATTTAAGTATTGCCTCCTTTTTATTCTTCTTCAGCTTTCATAGCAGCTTCCTGCATAAGCTGAATATCATTATCAAAAGAAAGCATTGGCTTAATACCCTCTTTTTTCTTTATTCTTCTATCAACATAGTTCTTTGTGATTTTCATTACAAGAGTTGAGAGTGACAATACACCGATAAGGTTAGGAATCATCATAAGACCGTTAAATGTATCTGAAATATCCCAAGCAAGTGACGATGTCATTACAGCACCGCTGATTATCATAAGAACAAATACTATCTTATAAATCATTGTTGATTTTGTGCCGAAAAGATATTCCCAAGCTTTTGAGCCGTAATGTGACCAGCCGAGTACGGTAGTAAAAGCGAAAAGCAAAATAGCAATTGCAATAAACATACTGCCTATATTTACATTTCCGATTTTAAAAACTGTATCAAAAGCTTTCGCAACAAGAGTTGCGTCTCCGCTTGTGCCTTCTGCTAAAACACCTGTTTTAAGGTCTATAACGCCCGATGTTAAAATAACAAGCGCAGTCATTGTACAAACAATCATTGTATCTGCAAACACTTCAAAAATGCCCCAAATACCCTGTTTTACAGGCTCTTTTACATTAGAGTTACTATGTACCATAACTGATGAGCCAAGACCTGCTTCATTTGAGAATACACCGCGTTTAAAGCCTGCCTGAATAACTGTAGCAAGTACAAATCCGCCTGCACCGCCCCAAGCAGCATTTGAAGTAAATGCATTTTTGAAAATAGCGGCAAAAGCAGCGCCGATATGTGTATAATTCACACCGATAATTATAAGTGAGCCTATAATAAACGCTACAACCATAAACGGAACGATTTTTTCAGCAAAGCTTGCAATTCTTTTAATACCGCCGATAATAATAAGTCCGGCAACAATCATAAGCACTATACCTATGATAATGTTATATAAATTAGTGCCTATAACCTCGGTACCTGAAAGTGTTTTTGAAGGGAAGGCTTCTGCAAAGTTTGCAACGATTTTATTAACCTGTCCCATATTTCCTATACCGAAAGAAGCAAACAAAGCAAAAACAGCAAAAACACCAGCTAAAATCTTACCGATTGTTTTGCAATATTTCTTTGAGCCAAGACCGTCGCGCAAATAATACATAGCGCCGCCTGACCATTCGCCGTTTTTATTCTTTCTACGGTAAAAAATACCGAGAACATTTTCTGAATAGTTGGTCATCATACCGAAAAATGCAGCAACCCACATCCAAAATACAGCGCCGGGACCGCCTGTAACGATAGCAGCTGCAACACCGGCAATATTACCTACACCGATTGTTGCTGCAAGAGCAGTACAAAGCGCCTGAAACTGGGAAATTGATCCCTTCTCTTTTGTATGAGAAGTTACATGCTTATTGAAAAGGCTTCCCAAGGTTTCTTTAAACCAATGTCCGATATGAGTAATCTGAAATACTTTTGTAAGAATAGTCATAATTATTCCGGTACCAACCAAAAGTATAACACCAAACCAGCCCCATACAAAGCCGTTGATTTCATTGTTTACATCAGTTACTGTTTTAAGAAAACCTTCTTCTTCGCTGCAACTGCATAACGCAAGCATAAACACCGAAATCATACTCAAAAATAATAATTTCTTTTTCATATTGTTTCCTTTCTTAATGCAAATATAATTAAAAGGGCATTGCAAATAACAATACCCTTTCAAAGCCAAAATATTATAAAAATCATCTGTCCTTTTGCCTGAGAGATTGGGAAAGACGCCCTTACACCTTCGGCACTTGCAAAAGCAAGCTTCTCCAGAGTTTGTTTGCACCGATTATTTTTTATAAAACTTGGTTAATATCTTAACACAATTTTAACACAAATTCAAGTGTTTTATAACATTTTATAAATAAATTCGACCGAATTTATATTAAAAACATAATACTTTCTGTTATAAACACAGAAATACTTGATAAAACCGCTACTGTGACCAATCCTTTTTTCATAAATCCCAACACCACCGCAACAGCAAATCCTACTGATGCGCTTATAATACTGCTCGTGCTTGAAAAAATTGCAGGAACTGTCATCGCTGTAAGGCAGGTATAAGGAACATAATAAAGAAACGAAAGTATAAACTTGGATTTAATCTTCTTTTTAAAAACCGTAAGCGGTAAAACTCTGATTAAATAAGTTACCAGCGCCATTGTTAATATATATAAATATATGTTCATTCGCGGTCCTCCTTTACAGGAAAAAATACCGCGCCTACCAATGAAGCCACTACGGTACAAACAACAATGGATATACCCGAAGAAATCTTATTAACAACCGGAACATATGTAAAAATACAACTCAAAACAAGTGCGACTGCTACCACAACTCTAACGCTTTTTTCCTCTCTTACATTTGGCATAACAATTGAAATCAACATTCCGTAAAGTGCAATTCCAAGTGCATTTGTAACCGAGCCCGGCAAAATTTCACCCGCCATTACTCCGACAAGAGTTCCTCCTGTCCATCCGATAATCGGCAAAGTAGAGAGTCCGAGCATATAAGCAAAAGACAATGGATATTTACCTGACATTGCAACCGCAAAAATTTCATCTGTATTGGAAAAAGCTATTATTGCTCGTTGCAGCAATGTAATATTTTCAGGCAGCTTCTGACTTAATGAAAATCCCATTAATGCATATCTTAAATTAATAACAAGCTGAATCAACGCCATTTCAAGCAATCCTGCGCCCGCAGCAATTGCCGTAAGCCCCGCAAACTGCCCTGCGCTTGTTATATTGGTAAGACTCATAATAGTAGCTGCTATCGCCGATAATCCGCATTTTGCAGCAAGAATTCCAAAACTGAACGATACCGCAAAATAGCCAATGCCGATAGGCGCACCATGTCTTACTCCTTTAAAATAATCTTTTTTCAAAATATTATTACTTCCTTAATATTAAAAATCAAGAAAAAACTCCTTGCAAAATACAAGGAGTTTTGATAAGATAAAATTATCTCTTTGAGAACTGTGGTGCACGACGAGCGCCTTTGAGACCGTACTTCTTTCTTTCTTTCATACGTGGGTCACGTGTTAAGAAGCCTGCCTTTTTAAGTGTAGGACGAAGCTCTTCGTTGTACTGAAGCAAAGCTCTGGACAAACCATGACGAATAGCGCCTGCCTGACCTGTAACACCGCCGCCTGTAACATTACAAACGATGTCAAATTTACCTGTTGTTTCAGTAACTTCAAGTGGCTGATTAACGATGAGTTTTAATGTTTCAAGACCGAAATAATCATCAATATCTCTGCCATTGATTGTAATTTTGCCTGTACCGTTGTAAACTCTAACGCGGGCTACAGAACTCTTTCTTCTACCTGTTCCGTAGAAATATGGTTTTGTTTCATACATAATAATTCTGTCTCCCTTCGATTAAAATTCGTAAACTACAGGTTTCTGAGCCTCATGTTTATGCTCAGTACCTTTGTAAACTCTGAGTCTTGTGAGTGCTTTACGTCCGATAGTTGTATCAGGAACCATACCTTTAACAGCAAGCTCCATTGCTTTTTCAGGTTTTTCAGCCATAAGTGTTTTGTACTGAACAGCTTTAAGTCCGCCGATATAACCTGTATGACGATAATAGAATTTCTGCTCTAATTTTTTACCTGTTAAAACAGCTTTGTCAGCGTTAATAACGATAACATGGTTACCACAATCAACGTGTGGTGTGAAAGTAGGCTCATTTTTGCCTCTTAAAAGATCAGCAGCAACAGTAGCAACTCTACCGAGTGATTTACCCTCAGCATCGAGAATGTACCATTTACGCTCAATCTCTTGTGCTTTTGCCATAAATGTTGACATTTTTCTTTACCTCCGTATTAGTTTTTTAATTCAACGCAAGTGTTATATTAACACATTTTATACTTCAAGTCAATCAATTTTTTAATATTTTTTAAAATATTTTTAATTTTCTCTTATTATCTCTTGTTTTCTATTAATTTCTCTTATATTCTCATTTTTAATTTACAAAAATATTTTACTTTATCAAGGGTAAAATAACTATAATAAACATAAAAAAGGAGACGCTTATGAAAATTGCTTTTTATGACACAAAACCGTATGATAAGATTTGGTTTGAGCCTTTAATGAAGGAATACGGTTATACGGTAAAATTCTTTGAACACAAGCTTAATGAAGACACCGCTGTGCTTTCAAAGGGATATGACGCAGTATGTATCTTTGTAAATGATACGGCAAACAAACAGGTTATAGATACTCTCTACTCAAACGGTGTAAGACTTATTGCCCTTCGGTGTGCAGGCTACAACAACGTTGACTTTAAAGCAGCACAAGACAAATTAAAAGTAGTTAGAGTACCTGCTTACTCACCGTCGGCAGTAGCGGAATTCGCCGCAGCTTTGCTGCTTACGGTAAACCGCAAAACTCACAAGGCATATATCAGAACAAAAGATTCAAACTTTAATATCAATGGATTGCTCGGTTTTGACCTTGCAGGCAAAACTGCCGGTATTATCGGCACAGGCAAAATCGGACGAATGTTTATTGACATATGCAAAGGGTTCAGAATGAATGTTATTGCTTACGACCCATATCCGAATAAAGAGCTTGATATTGAATATGTATCGCTTGACACGCTGTTTGAAAAATCCAATATAATTTCACTTCATTGTCCGCTGACAAAGGAAACGCATCATATTATAAATGAAGAAAGCATTAAAAAAATGCAGGATAATGTGCTTATTGTAAACACTTCACGCGGCTCTCTTATTGACACTACCGCACTGATAGAAGGACTCAAATCCAAAAAAATCGGCGGTGCCGGTCTTGATGTTTATGAAGAAGAAAGCGATGTATTTTTTGAAGACAAATCAAATGAAATCATAAACGATGATGAATTAATGCGCCTGCTTGCTTTTCCTAATGTGGTTATGTCGTCTCACCAGGGATTTTTCACCCGCGAAGCTATGCAGCAAATTGCAATGGTAACGCTTGAAAACCTGGCAAATTTTGAACACGGCAAAATAACAAATGAAGTTGTATTTGAAAACGGCAAAATAACTGAGAAAAAGTAAAAAATATTAGCTTTTAACCAATCTTACAGTATAAAGGTTTTACAAAAAACTAAATAAAACTTGATATTAAAAAACGGGCTGTTTTACAAAAAGTAATCCAACCCGTTTTTATTAATTACTTATTCTACTAAATCTGCTCTTTGATATACCCGAACATAGTCAACTAAAATACTATCAGGCAACTGAGTTTCATCTATACTTCCTGCCCAGGAACCTGCTTCAAGTGTTATTTTCAAATATGTTTCTACTTGCGATATATCTATCGGGTCACCTTTTGAATCAAGGGTTTCCCCGCCGATTATTCTGTATGTTTCGCTGCCATCAATATAGAAAACATAACTTGTTTCGTCCCATTCTAATGCAAAAGTATGATATTCGCCGTCATAAACTAATGAGTCAACACTTGAACCTTGACTTCTATGATTTGCTGAATAACCGTCAAAATGCACTGCATGGTTTACTGCCTTTTTATCTACTGTACAAGAATATGCCTCGAAAATATCAATTTCAGAGCCATCGATGCCGCCTGTTATACCTTCGCCTAAAATATTATCCGGCATAAGCCAAAATGCAGACCAAAATCCAGTAGTTGATTGAAGCTTAGTTCTTATTTCAAAATATCCGTATTTTTGCTCAAATAATCCTCTTGAACGGATTGCACCGCATAAAGGCTTTGTATCTCCGTTAGAATCAACACCCATTGCACATGTTAATTTCAGATTTCCGTTACCGTCAAGACTTGTCATAGAATCTGACCATTGACAGCCTCCATCCTGTCTATCCCATTCAGGACAATATGACCATTTTGTTGTATCTAACTCAGTGCCCTCAAAATCATCATAAAATGTACGAATATATTTTCTGCCGTTAATTTCTCTTGTTTTAGGGTGATAAACAAGTGCATTTTTCCACTTATCAACCAGCGTTTTATTTGAACTATATAATTCCTGTGCTTGTGTATCTGTATCATTTGCCAAATCAAGTGCAACTGATTTTAAGGAACGCGTATTATTTGCGACAACACCGTTTGCATAGTCAGCATATTCCGTTGAAATGATATTACCCGATGAGTCCTTTAATATTAAGTATCCGCGTCCCACAAAATCTCTTGCAACATTTCCGCTTGTTTCATTTACATCGGTAGATTCCTTTATATTTACTATAGAACCTACAACACCTATAAAATCAATGTTTGAATCATCATAAAATATTTTCGCGTTATAAGGTATATTAATATATTTATTTTTATCAATATCAAATGTAAGTTCGTCTGTTCCGAGCAAATCAGCAGGTGAAATCAATGTACCAAGCTCAACAGTATATCCCTCTGATTTTAAATCAGATAGCTTTTCTGTATCCACGCTTGTATAAAACCTTATTCCGTTTTTGTTGTTTAATCTAATTGAGGCACCGGTCTTCATGTTAATAACCGATGATGTTTTTACAAAATTTTTTTGCTTAATCATCTGAATATCATCAACATAAAAGTTTTGACCGTCTAAATTCGCTGTAACAGGGGCATTTACTTCAATCTTCAGGCTCGACAATCCGAGAATTGTATTTCGCGGCGGAACACCGTATCCGTAAGAGGATGCACCATTGTGTTTCCATTTCAATCCGGCGCTATCGCGGTCTCCCCACATGACCGTAATCCAACGACCGTCTGCTTGTTGTCCTGCTTCGGTTAAATAAGTTTCTTGTACACCGCCAATTGTTGCTACATACTTTAAATAAACATCGCTGTATACTGTTTCATCTCCACTCAGCCAAAATCTGAATCCATAAGAGTTTTTCAGTAATTCTTCATCTAAATTTATGTATAAAAATGCCGGACCGCCGTTATTTTTATTGCTGTAACTTAGAGTATTATTCGTTATTTTGATGGATTTTGTGCTTCCTGTTTCAGCATTAGTGTATAATGAATCTTCGGAAATTACAGATGAACCGTTCCAGCCGGTGCTTATATACTGGGTAATAGGTTTATTTTTTGCGACCGTTGTGCCGACAGTTGACATTTCAAAATCTTCAATCAATACATAGTCATATTCAGCTTCCGCAGCATCAGTCAATGTTACAGGTACAATAAATATCATTAATAATGAAATGATTAATGATGTTATTTTTCTTGCAATACTCATAGCCTTTATCTCCATTCACCGGTAATTATCTACATTATAGCAATAGGATAATTGACGTTCAATTGCATATAAGGCATTTAATTATTGCAAACGGCGCACTTTTCTGTTATAATATACAAAAGAATTTCATCAGAAAGTCGTGATGCTTATTTTTTGTTATAGAAAATATATAAAGCCTGATTTAAGAGTAATTTTTGAAGAATATGACTCTCCTGAATCAATAAACTATAACGAGGAATCAAAGTTCTATTATATTATTATTTTTTTAGACGGACATAATGAAATAATATATAAAGATAAAATCTATTATACAAATCCGGGCGATACTTTTTTTGCAAGCTCCTATGAACAGTTTACAATTAAAAACAATTTGGTTCCGGTAAACAGGATTAACATTTCGTTTAATCCAAAAATTTTCAGAAATAAAACAATAGACGATGATTTTGATATTTTAAAATCTTTTCACAATATTGACAACATAAAAATATACAGTAAATTTACTGATTCGCTGATTTATAATAGTATTATAGCTTGCTTATCAGAGGCTATTGATAATCATTACACAAAAGCTCATATATTCAGCTCGGTACTGCAACTAATCTGTGAAATAGATAAGTCTTTTCGTACACAGGATAGTTTAATCTTAAAGGAAACCGACAGTAAGTTTGTACATATTATTTCATATATCGAAGAGCATATTTTTGAAAAAATTACTTTGCAAAAGGTATCTGATAACACTTTTATATCAAAAAGATGTATTCAGAATACCATTAAAAGAATTTGTAATATGACATTTTCCGAATTAGTTACTCATTGCAGACTTAAGAAAGCTAAAAAATATATCGAAACAAATAATACTAATCCACTAAGTGAAACTGCCGAAAAATTTGGTTTTACAAATTATTCAACTTTTTACAGACAGTATTTGCGCTATTACGGTGAAACTCCAAGCCAAACAATAAAAAATTATAATAATCAAAATAAGTTTTAAAAAAGGATTATATGGATAATAGATACTTTTTCGGCGATACTCCCGTATGTTTTTTAAAAAACTGACTGAAAGCATAAATATTATCAAATCCGAGACTCCCCGAAATTTCGCTTATGGTATTATCTCCTTTAAGCATATTACAGGCGGAATTTATTAACAGTGTATTTTTGTACTCTATAGGTGACAAATTTAATTCTTTTTGAAAAATTCTGCGAATTTGTGAAGCCGAAAGATTACATTCTTTTTCAAGCTCCTTCACATAAATTTTACTGGTAAAATTCTTTTTAATGTATTCAATCGCCGGCAAGATACTTTTATATGACGATGAAAAAGTTTTTCCCTTTAGTTTGTCTAAGAGATAAGATAACAGTAGCATAATATTCGCTGTAATTCGCAGAGCCTCACCATTTGCATCTGTTAACTGTAAATAAATAGTCTGAGAAAAGCTGTTTTCTATTTCAGCATTTGCATTTTCTGTGGCTATTACAGGCGAATTGCTAAAAACCGCTGTTTCATTATTATAAAAGCAATCAAATTCAATCTGCATACATTTCGCCTGACTGCTTTTAATATCATATTTATAACTCGCACCTTCAGGCAAGTATATTACATTACCTGATTTTGCCGTAAATTTACCGTTTGAAAAAGTGTATTTATACTCACCATTTACTATGTATAAAAGCGCAGAGCTTCTGCGCTTTTTTATTGTATTATGAAAAATTCTCGGTTGATATTCAAGTGCTGAAATACATTTTAAATTCAACATTTGAACATTTGCATTTACTAAATTTATAATATTCATAGTCTACTGCTCCTTTGATTAGATTTTATCACTATATTTGCAAATTTTCAAGAAAAAATGCGTGAATAATATAAAAATATGCGTACATTTAATATTTTTAAATCAATCTCGAAGTATTAGAATAATATCAAAGGAGTGAGGTTTTATGAAAATCATCGGAAAGATGAAAACTTATTCATCAAAGGAAATCACAAAATCAAGAGTGAGCATCGGATTTGAATGTTTAGACAGAGAATTATTTAATCCCGAAAAATGCTATGACCCGCTTTATGAAAGCGGAATAAAATATGCAAGAGTTCAGACAGGCTGGGCAGTTTGTGAAAAACAAAAAGGAATTTATAATTTTGAATGGCTTGATAAAATAGTGGACAGTTTGATTTACAGAGGAATTATTCCCTGGTTTAATGTCGGATTCGGAAATCCTTTGTATATGAATGATGTGGATTTATCTGCAAATTCAACCTGTGTAGGATGTGTTCCTATTCATTACGGTGAAGAAGCTACAAAAGCCTGGAAAAACTTCATAACAGCGCTGGTAAATCATTATAAGCACCGTATCAGCTATTACGAAATCTGGAATGAGCCAGACTGCGAACAGTTTTGGTATCCAAACAAGCCTGACGGAAAAGAATATGCTTATCTTGTAAATCTAACCGCAGAAATCATCAAAAAAATTCAGCCTGACGCGAAAACCGGCGGCAGTGCAATGGGACTGTTTAATTTAGATTTTTTAAATGATTTTGCTTGCTCTGTAAATAAAGAAAATATAGTTTTTTTTGCATATCATGCGTATTCTATGAAACCTGAAAACAATTATGTGACAAGCGTAAGAAATACTATGGATTTATTCCGTCGAAATGGACTTGGTCATGTTGAATTTTGGCAGGGCGAAGGCGGTTGTCCTTCTTATTTTCCGAAAAATCATTGGTTGAATAATAAATGTGAGGGCACAGAGCGCACTCAAGCAATCTGGATAATACGCAGATTTTTTCTGGATTTGCTGGCAGGTACAAAATTAACATCTTATTTTGAAATGGCAGACCTTTGGGAAAAACCGTACGAAAAAGCAAGAGAAGTGATTGATAAGCCTGCCGCTCACGGTATTTTAAATGGTCTTACATACACAAAAAAACAGTCTTATTATGTTATTTCCCGAATTGCAACGGTACTTAGCGGAGAAATTAAACTTACATCACCAAAATTCAAAGTTTTTGACAAGCGACAGGACGAAGAAGAAATTATTACAATTTCATTTGAGAGAAACAAAAAAGAAATACTTGCCTACTACAAGCCGTATTATATTGAGAATGTAATAGATAATAGGTTTGAAGCAGAAATTTCTCTTGAAAATACCAATATAGAAAATCCCGTAATAATTGATTTGTATTCAGGAACAGTTTACGAATGTACAACAGACAATAATGTTATTAAAAACGCTCCTATCGGTCAATATCCTATTCTTGTATGCAGCAAGAACACCTTTGAGCTTGAAAAACAGAAATGAGTTTTATTCATCTGTTATTATCTGTCTTAACAAACGGCGTAAAGGCTATTCTTCAAAAAGCAAGTAATTACATAAAAATTTTTTATTTCTGCTGTTTAAAAAAGAAATATCATAAACGTAGTATTCATATTGATATTTATATCTATACTTCCCTAATTAATAACAAGATATAAAGTTCATCGGGCTTGAATATTTGTACAAAATATGATATTCTAAATATATTAATTTTGAAAAAAAGAGGATTGTATGAGCGAAGAATTTTCAAAACTTTCCGAATTAGAGTTTGATATTACAAGTATGATATGCACTAACGGCAGTAACCTGAAATGTTTTTCGGGAAATAAAACCAAAAGTGAAACCAGAGTTGTTAAAGAACACGAATGGGTAATGTTTTTATCTGACGGTGGAGAAACCACAATAGATAATACTGTTTATGAAATTCACGCAGGTGATTTAAGAATACTCAAACCCGGTCAAAAGGTCAACTCTTTGAAATTCGGTGATATTTTTGTGTTTCATTTTAGAATTAAAGGAGAAAGGAAGAATAAACTGATTGAAAATACTCCATCTTTCTTTCATGTTGAAAATATTGACCTTAAAATATATATTGACCTTTTTAAAAGAATGCTATCAAAATATGTTGATAATTCCGAAATAGGAAATTTGTTGCTAAAAAGCCGTTTTTACGATTTACTGACATTTGTTCTAAACCTTACAAAAGAAGAAAAAAAAGACAATAATTCGGTCTATATTGAAAAAGCTAAAGATTTTATCAATAAAAATTACAATAGCACTTTGAATTTGGAAAAAATAGCTGCTTCAGTAAATCTTCACCCAAACTATTTTCATAAAATCTTTAAAAAATCCCTCGGCATTACTCCGAGAGAATATTTAACAAAAATCAGATTGAATAATGCAAGAAATTTGCTTCTTTCTTCATTATTATCTGTTGAAGAAATATCATTGAAATGCGGTTTCGATTCTACTTCATATTTTATAAAATTGTTTAAAAAAGAATATTCAATCACCCCAGCTTTGTATCGCGAAAAAATGTTATACAGCCTTGAATAGAAAAACAACTGCCAGTTTTTTGAAACTGACAGTTGTTTTTTATTAGTTTAACGCTTTTTCATTCATTTTTATAAGGTCATTTCAAGGCTGACATTTCCTTTACAATCAGCAGTAAATTCCAATGTATTTGCAGTGCCGTCAAAAGCTATGCCCTCGTTTGCGGTATTGCAGTAACGACCTGATAATTTACAGGATGACAATACTGACTGCATTGCATAAGATGTAGGAATATTATTCTTTATTATCGGCAGGTAATTTGAATAAACCTCATCAATACCCGTCTGATTTGGATGAACTGAATCAGACGACAAGCCGTCAGCACTGTTCATAAGGGTAAGACCATTTACATAAACAGTATTGGAAAGTCCTAACTCGCTGACTGCTTCCTCAACTGCAACACGCATTTGAGTGGTTTTTTTATCGCTTCCGCCGCCTGCTTTATCATCATAATTATATATCATATCAACACAAAATACAGGTATATCAGAATGTGCGGTTGCAACGGTTTGGATAAAAGCTTTTACCTTTGCCTTGAATTCTTCAACCGATAAACCTTGCATATTCGCACCCATTTCAAGTGAAATGAAAGACAGCTCCTTTAATGAAGCGATGTAATTTGCAACTTCCTGTTCACACATACATGAGCCCGACATTCCGAGATTATAATAATCCATCTCTAAACTCTCGGCAATTCTGTAAGCAAAAGTATCAGCAGTTTTTTCAGCAGCTGCTCCGTTTGTAATTGAAGAACCGTAAAAAAGCGCTGTTTGAGTCGGTACTTCCGTACTTTCCGGAACTCTTATATCGCCTGAAATATCATGTATTTTAATACTGCGATAGTAAAATACTATA
>JBJEIS010000092.1:0-3274 GCA_051877275.1 Acutalibacteraceae bacterium
AAAGTAATAATTGTTTTTTGAAAATAAATGATGGGCATGAGTCATACCATATAAAGTACCCAAAGATTTTGTATATTTGTAGGTCCGACAGTATGCTATTTTATAAATTTTATATCTTTTGTGTGGCTTATGATTTACTTTACAAATCCTACTTTTCTTTTAACTTTTGATAAGGTTTTGCGTGCAAGATATGAGGCTTGTTCTGCGCCTTCTTTATACATTGCCTCAAGCTGTGCCTTATCGCTCATAAGTTCGTTAAAACGCTCTTGAACCGGACGTAATTCTTCGATAACTGCCTCGGCAACTGCAACTTTAAAATCGCCGTAGCCTTTGCCGTCAAAATCTTTTTCAATCTGCTCAAATGAAAGTCCTGTAACTGCTGAATAGATTGTCATAAGGTTATTGATACCTGCTTTTTGAGTCGAATCACCAAAGTAAACGCGCGCTTCGGAATCGGTTACCGCGCGCTTAAATTTACGCATAATTGTATCGGGGTCATCAAGAATTTTAACATAAGCGTTTTCGTTTGAATCTGATTTACCCATTTTTTCAAGTGGATTTTGCAAACTCATAATTTTTGCGCCTACTTTAGGAATAATCGGTTCCGGTATCTTAAAGGTTTCGCCATAAATTCCGTTGAATCTGTTTGCAACAGTTCGGCAAAGCTCAACATGCTGTTTTTGGTCAACACCAACCGGAACAACATCAGCCTGATACAAAAGAATATCAGCGTTCATAAGCGATGGATAAGAAAAAAGACCGAGGTTAACATTATCAGGCGCTTTTTTAGATTTATCTTTAAATTGCGTCATTCTCTGCATTTCGCCATACATCGAGTAGCAGGAGAGAATCCAAGATAATTCTGCGTGAGCAGGAACAGTTGACTGAATAAACATAAGACTTTTTTTCGGGTCAAGACCGATTGCATTTAAAATTCCGTAAGCGGTTAATGTCTGCTGACGAAGTGCTTTCGGCTCAAGTCTTATTGTAATTGCATGAAGGTCTGCAACCGCAAAAATAGAGTTGTATTCCTCTTGTAAATTAACCCAGTTGCGAAGTGCGCCGAGATAATTGCCTAAAGTAAAATGGCCTGTTGGCTTAATCATACTGAGCATTGTTTTTTTATCTTGTGAAAATTCCATTTTATCTTTCTCCTTGATAATAAGTCGTATATAAGGCTCCCTTTACACAAGGGAGGCTTTTTTGCTAATGAAAATTTATATCTCTTTTGCCAGCTCGCCTAAAAGCTCCATACCTTTTATTAACTGCTCATCGGTTGGAGTTGAATAATTTGTTCTGAATTGATGACATTCATCGGTTTCGTTTATCAAGAATGCAGTACCCGGAACAAGAGCAACCTTTTTCTCTTTAACCGCTTTGGTGCAGAAGTCCATCATATCAACCTGTTTTGGCAGAGTACACCAAATAAAAAGACCGCCCTCGACTTTGTTGTAAGTGATTTTTTCACCAAAATATTTATCCATCAAATCCATCATAAGTTCGGCTTTTTTGCGGTAAATCGCACGGATTTTTTCAAGATGAGCCTCAAAATCAACCGTATTCATAAATTCATCGGTAATAATCTGCATTAGGATATTTGTATGAACATCAGATGTTTGTTTGCAGACAATAAGCTTAGCGATAATAGCCTTGTTGCCGATTGCATAACCTACACGCATACCCGGTGAAAGAACTTTAGAAAATGACCCCGCATAAACTACTCGCCCTTCTGTATCCATCGACTTGATTGTAGGTATGTCTTTGCCTTTGAATCTGATTTCACCGTAAGGGTTATCTTCCAAAACAAGAACATTGTATTTTTTAGCAAGCTCTAAAACTTCTTTGCGTTTTTTCAATGACATAGTAACGCCTGACGGATTTTGAAAATTCGGTATTGTATAAATGAATTTTGTATTCGGATTTTCTTTTAAAGCGTTTTCAAGCGCCTCTATATTCATTCCGTCATCGTCAACCGGTACGCCTACCAAATGCGCGCCATAAGAACGGAAAGTATTTAGCGAACCGATAAAAGAAGGAGCTTCACTGATGACAGTATCTCCTTTTTCCACAAAAGCCTTTGTCATTAAATCCATAACCTGCTGTGCACCTGAAGTAATAATAAGCTCATCTTCAGCAGAAAAGGAATTATGTTTTTCTTTCATATATTTTTTCATTGTATTACGAAGAGGAGTATATCCTTCTGTTATTGAATACTGTAATGCATCAATCGGATTTTCAACCATAATTTTTGAAGAAATTCTTTCAATATCTTTTACAGGAAAAGCCTCAGGGGCAGGATTGCCTGCCGCAAATGAAATCATACCCGGCTCAGAAGAATATTTTAAAATTTCTCTGATAGCGGACGGTGCTAAATTTGCTATGCTTTCGGTAAATTGATAATTCATAAACTTTCACCTTAAATAATTATAGATAATAAGATTATACCATATATACATAATATTTAAAAGAGTTTTTTGATAAATAAAAATAAAAAAGTAACAGAAAAACTGTTGCTTTTTTTATTTAAACTATCTTCATATGTAATAAATTATAACAAAGCTAAAATAGAAACTGCAGCTTTACCGTTTAAATCAAGTAAAGCTACAGCTTTTTTTAAATAATTTATATTAATAATAAATTTCAAAAGTATCGGCTTTTGTATCAAACGGAATTATACTATCTGATACAAATTCGCCGTTTGAATAGATGCCTTTTTTGTCTTCGGATTTATAAAAGTTTAAGAAATACTCTTTATCTCTGTAAAAACGCTTAACCTTATATTCCGACCAATCATCAGGAACGCAAGGATTGATATGCAGCCCGTCAAAGCCTGCCTTTACACCGAGAATTTCATCAAATCCGCCATGTATCAGCCAAGCCGGAGTAGCAGTAAACCAAGAGAAAAGGTTCATTCCGAAACGCTCGTTATTAGGGCCGTAATGAACATTTCCTGTGCAATAAGGCTCGCTTGTTCTGCGACAATCGGGATTATCAATATGATTAGGCAGCAAACGCATAAATAAATCTTGCGCCTCATTATTAGCGCCGACCTTTGTTTTCGCAAAAACTTCGAAGGAAGCCGCATGCAGATAAACAGCTGAATTAGCAAAAGAACCGGGAACCTGACTACCGATTCTGCCGCAGGTTAAATCATTAACATAAGGAGGATAATTAATCAGCGAACCGTAAGGGGTAGAAAGATATGTAAATATGGAATATCGGATAAGCTCTATTCTTTTCGGGTCATCTTCAAGTCCTGTGAAAATTGCCCATG
>JBJEIS010000093.1:0-13766 GCA_051877275.1 Acutalibacteraceae bacterium
TGATAGCAATTGGCTGTGACCACGGTGGCTTTGATTTAGCCGCTAAAATTATGAAAGATTTCGATGAAAAAGGTATTGAATATAAATACTTTGGTACTTTTGACGGAAAGAGTATTGACTATCCCGATATTGCTTATCCTGTTTCAAAATGTGTTGCTGACGGCGAAGCAGAAAAAGGTATTTTAGTTTGCGGAACAGGAATCGGTATGTCAATTGCAGCTAACAAAGTAAAAGGAATACGCGCGGCAGTTTGTACCGACCATTTTTCAACTAAGTTTACAAGACTTCATAATAATACAAATATCCTCTGTCTTGGCGGAAGAGTTTTGGGAGATGCATTTGCGCTTGAATTGGTTGATATATTTCTTAATACCGAATACGAAGGCGGCAGACATCAAAACAGACTTGATAAAATTGAAAAAATTGAAAACGGAACTTTCTAATGTTATTTATAAAAACTGCGGGCAAAAATGCCAGCAGTTTTTTATTTATTATTATTGATAATAAAATTAAAATACCGCTCATATATATGAGCGGTATTAATTTGCCAAATGTAAATTATTTAGTTTTAACTTTTTTAACTTTTGACCATTTTGTGTAAACTCTCTTACCGTTTACTACGCTATAACCTCTAACTTTAACATAATATTTCTTGCTAGATTTTAACTTTTTGAGTGTAAAAGATTTTTTCTTTGCACTGAAAGTTTTGGTTTTAGCTTTTTTCAATTTCTTGTTTGTAGCATATTTAACCTGATAACGAGTTACTTTTGCAACTTTCTTTTTCAACTTAACAGTAACTTTTTTAGTACCTTTTGTAAGTTTAGCTACGATAGGCTGAGCTTTTTGTACTACTGTTATAGTTGCAGCATCTGCTGAAGTAGTTGTAGGTTTAGCAGTTGTAGGAGCAACTGTTGTAGGTTTAGCAGTTGTAGGAGCAGGAATAGTTGGTGCTGTAGGACTTGGAGCTGCTACTGCCATAACTGACATAATTGCTACTAAAACAAGTGAAATTGCTAAAGTTACGATTTTTTTCATAAAAATTACCTCCAATATTTTTAATCTTTATGTATGGATTATAACACATCAAAATCAAAATGTAAATACTTTTTTAAGATTTTTTTAGAATTTTTTGAAAAAAATTGCAAAACTTCTTATAAAATTTGTAAAACAGGTATTGACAAATAAATATTTATACGATATACTAACTGTACTAATACAAATAATACAGTTGAACAAAGGAGGTTTAATAGTGTTTCAAATTAATATCGGTTCAAATAAACCGATTTATGAACAAATAATTGAGCAAACAAAACTAATGATTTCAAGTGAAGGTATTCTGCCCGGCGAGAAAATGCCATCTGTAAGAACGCTTTCAATGCAGCTTTCGGTAAATCCTAATACAATTCAGCGGGCTTATTCCGATATGTGCAAAAGCGGTATACTGTATTCCATTGCCGGAAAAGGCTGTTTTGTTGATTCTAATGCAAAAGATATGATACTAAAAACTGCGGAAAAAGATATTTCCGAATTTACGGATTGCGTTGATAAAATGCGGATTTCCGGAGTTGCAAAATCAAAGCTAATTAATGAAATAGAAAGAGTTTACGGGGGTAATTAAATGATAGAAATTAAAAATGTATCAAAGCATTTCGGCGATTCATATGCACTTGATGAAGTAACCTGCAATATACCTAAGGGATGTATTTACGGCATGGTAGGTTCAAACGGTGCAGGTAAATCTACATTTTTGCGTCTTGCTTGCGGAATTTATAAGCCGGACAACGGTAATCTTTTGATAAACGGAGAAGATGTTTTTGAAAATCCTAATGTAAAACAAAAAATTGTTTTTGTTTCTGACGATTTATATTTTATCTCAGGGGCATCACTTAACAGAATGGCGAAAACTTACCGTCGCTTCTACCCTGCTTTTGATGATGAACGATTTAAAAAAATGACAGAATACTTCAACTTAAATCCTGATAAGCCAATTTCATCTTTTTCAAAAGGCATGAAACGTCAGGCGGCTATAATTTTAGCTCTTTCAGCAAAGCCTGACTACTTGTTTTTAGACGAAACTTTTGACGGATTAGATCCTGTTATGCGTAAATTTGTTAAAAGCTTAATTTACGATGATGTAGCAACACGAGAAATGACAACTATTTTGACATCTCATTCATTGCGTGAACTTGAAGATATCTGCGACTCGCTTGTGCTTTTACACAAAGGTAAAATTATTTTAGAAAACAATATTAATGAGTTAAAAGCATCTGCTTATAAAATACAGGTTGCATTCGATTATGATTATGACCAAAGCCTTTTTAACGAGCTTACGGTTGAATCATTTTCAAAACAAGGCTCGGTTTCAAACATTATTATAAAAGGAGATATTGAAGAAACCAAAAACTTCTTTGAAAACAAGAAACCTGTTTTATTTGAAATTTTACCGCTGACGCTTGAAGAGTTGTTCACACATAAAATGAAAGAATTCGGATATGATTTCAGCGATGTTTTGAATAAACTGTCAGAAAACGAAGAAAAGGGTGAATACAATGAAAAGTAAAATTTTTGATAAAAAAATATTTTTTGAAGGGCTCCATCAGCTGAAAGGTCCAGCTTTGATATCTTTTATTATTGTAGCTGCGGCTTCTGTGATTTTCCCTGTTATTTTTAATGAAAACTCAGATAATATAATACTGTCAAATGTTTTTCTTTTGGCTATAATATATCTTATTGCGCCTATTCTGACGATTTATTTGTTTAATTTCTTGTTTAAAAGAAAAGCTTGCGACTTTTATCATTCACTTGCACCGAAAAGAATTACATTATACGTAAGCTTTTCGGCATCAATCGCGGCTTGTATAATTGTAACCGCCGTTTTTTGCAGTTTATTAACTTTAGTTTCAAATGCAGTTTTCAACGCTGATTTTTCAAGCTTCCGCTTAGCAATTCCGATTATGCTTAATATCATCGCAGGTTCGTTATTAATGGTAAGCGGTATGCTCATAGGATGTGCAATTTCAGGAAGATATATAGCGGCTATAGCCTCTGCGGTAATAATTTTGTTTTTCCCAAGAATATTTATAAGCGCTGTAAAATACGCTATACTTTATGATGTATATATACTTGACGAAAACTATTTTTGTACTGTTTTAGATAACAAATATAATGTAATAATCGGCGGTTTGACAAATGGTTACACTGATTATGAGCCGGTTATTTATACATTGATTTTAGCTGTAATTTATTTCATAATCGGTGCTTATTTGTTTAACAAAAGGAAATCCGAAATTGCCGGTGTAGCAAGTTTAGGAAAAGTTTCGCAGGTCGTTTTCAGAGTAATTTTCAGCTTGCTTTTCTGCTTGCCGGTAATAATCGGTGAGGTAGAAGGTTCAAATATAGTTATTTTTTATTTCTTTGCAGTTGTAGCTTACTTCCTGTTTGAAATTATTACAAAACAATCATTTAGAAATCTTTTAAGACCGACATTTGAATTAGCATATGTCGTAATTCTCAATCTTGCGTTAGTTTTCGGCATATATGCTGCTGAAACTTGCATACTTTCGTATCAGCCGAATACTGAAGACATAGAATCAGTAAGAATCGTTGCTTCATATGATGGCAACATTTCAAACGGAACATCATCACTTGATGATTCTTACAACCTTAAACTTGCCTCAAATGTGGAAATAAAAAATGCAAAAGTCAGAGAAGCATTAGCAAACTCTCTTAAGCTTAGTATTAAATATTCCTCTGAAACAAAATATTTTGACTATGAAGCATATCAAAAAGACCTTGGTTTTGACAATTTTGAGTGTATTGAAGATAAATTTACAATTGCTTTTAAATCTGGTTTGACTACTAAATACAGAAAAATAAATATTTCAGAGTCTGATTACAATATAATCTGTAATGAGCTTGAAAACAACACTGATTTTAATGCAGCAATAAAAAGTTTTCCTGATAAATTTGATAAATTGTCAATTTATATTTCGGATGAAAAGCTTGAAGGCAATTTTAATGAAAAAGACTGCAATGAACTTTATCAAACTGCAAAAAAAGAGTTTTTAAATAAAAGCTTTAATCAAATATTGAAAAATTATTATAATAACATTTATGAAAATTATCAATACGGAATGATTCAAGCAGAATATGATAATAAAACTTATTGTATTCCGATAACATCGGAAAATATGCCTGAAACAATGGAAAAGCTTTTCTATTTACAACAAAAGCAAAAAGGTTTTAATGAAACATTGAACAGTTTTGTTAATCAAATGGCCCGCGATAATGATTTCTATTTGGGTATTTATGATTTAACCGACAAGGTTTATGATTTAAACAGCTCAAATATGTATTCCGATTTTGCAAATTATATTAAAACCGAAGGACTTAAATATCATGCCGACGGTACGGTTTTAAAACTAAATGATTATAATTATGATAATTTGGGTCTTTGTGATAACATTTTAGTTTCAATAGATAAAAAAGCATTTAAAAAATATCTTATGACTAACTATATCACTGAAGAAGATTTAGACCAATAAACTAAATAACAGCTATTTAAAAACAGCCGAAATTTTATGTTTCGGCTGTTTAATTTTTTAAATTTTGTATTTTTTCCTTTACAATTAAAGCGTTTTGGTATATAATTATTATCGTGTGTGCTACTAAATTAGTATACAATTTAAATTTGCATTTCAATTTGAAATTCATTTTTGAAAGGAATATAGTAATGTATAAGATTGTAAACAAAAAAAGTCTCAATCCAACAGTAACAATGATGGATATACAAGCTGATTTGGTTGCTAAAAAAGCTGAACCCGGTCAGTTTATCATTCTTCGTGTTGATGAAGACGGTGAACGTATTCCGCTTACTGTTGCAGGTTATGACAGAGATGCAGGAACTGTAAAAATTATTTTTCAGATTGTAGGAGCTACCACCGAAAGACTTAACCATAAAAACGAAGGCGACTGCATAGCTGACTTTGTAGGTCCGCTCGGTGTTGCCACTAAAACAGAGGGTCTTAAAAAAGTTTGTATTGTCGGCGGCGGTGTAGGCTGTGCTATTGCACTCCCTGTTGCTCAAAAGCTTCACGAGCTCGGCTGTGAAGTACATTCAATTATCGGATTCAGAAACAAGGATTTACTTATTCTCGAAGATGAGTTTAAAGATGCTTCTGACAAATTAACAATTATGACCGATGACGGCTCATACGGTACAAAAGGACTTGTAACCGAACCGCTTAAAGCCGCTTTAGAAAACGGCGAAAAATACGATGAGGTAATTACTATCGGACCGCTTATAATGATGAAATTTGTTGTTGCAACAACAAAGCCTTTTGACCAGAAAACTACCGTTTCAATGAACCCAATTATGATTGACGGAACCGGAATGTGCGGCGGATGCCGTTTGACAGTCGGCGGCAAAACAAAATTTGCTTGTGTTGACGGTCCTGATTTTGACGGATTTGAAGTTGATTTTGACGAAGCAATGGCTCGTTCAAATATGTATAAAGATTTTGAACGCCATGAATACGAAGAAGCTTGTAACTTATTTAAGGGGGCAGAATAATGCAGAAACCAAATATGTCTTTAGAAAAAAATCCTATGCCTTCACAAGAACCACTCGTTAGAGCAAAAAACTTTTATGAAGTTGCAACCGGATATACTGATGAAATTGCAATTGACGAGGCGCTTCGCTGCCTTTCTTGCAAAAATATGCCTTGTGTTTCAGGCTGCCCTGTAAATATACATATACCTGAATTTATAGCTAAAATCAAGGAAGGCGACTTTGAAGGCGCTTATCAGGTTATTTCACAATCATCAAGCCTCCCTGCTGTTTGCGGCCGCGTTTGCCCTCAGGAATCACAATGTGAATCGAAATGTGTCAGAGGTATTAAAGGCGAGCCTGTCGGCATCGGCAGACTTGAAAGATTTGTAGCTGACTGGCATAATGCTCATTCTACCGAAGCTCCGAATGTGCCTGAACCAAACGGTCACAAAGTAGCAGTTATCGGCTCCGGACCATCAGGTCTAACCTGTGCCGGCGACCTTGCAAAAAAAGGCTATAAAGTTACTGTTTTTGAAGCATTGCATTTAGCAGGCGGTGTTTTGGTTTACGGTATTCCTGAATTCAGACTTCCTAAATCAATTGTTGCAAAAGAAGTTGAAACACTTAAAAAACTTGGTGTTGAAGTAAAAACAAATGTTGTAATCGGTAAAACAATCACAATCGACGAGCTTATGGAAGAATACGGCTTTGAAGCTGTTTTTGTAGGCTCCGGTGCAGGTTTACCGAGATTTATGGGTATTGAAGGCGAGTCGTTAAAAGGCGTTTATTCAGCAAATGAGTTCTTAACAAGAAGCAACCTGATGAAAGCTTATAAAGATGACTCACATACACCTATTATGAAATCTAAAAAAGTAGCTGTTGTAGGCGGCGGTAACGTTGCTATGGACGCAGCAAGAACTGCTCTTCGTCTCGGCGCTGAAAAAGTATATATTGTTTACCGTCGTTCTATGGAAGAGCTCCCTGCCCGTAAAGAAGAAGTGGAACACGCTATTGAAGAAGGTATTGAATTCAAACTTCTCAACAATCCTGTTAAGATTCTCGGTTACAATAACCCTGATGATAAGCGTGATCCGAAAAACGGATTTGTAACAGGTATGGAATGTGTAAAAATGGAGCTTGGCGAACCTGACGAAAAAGGCAGAAGAAGACCAATTGAGATTCCGGATTCAAATTTCACAATTGATGTTGATACTGTTATTATTTCAATCGGCACATCTCCAAATCCGCTTATCAAGTCTACAACAGAAGGACTTGAAGTAAACAACCGCGGCGGTATTATTGTTGAAGAAGCTACAGGCGCTACAACAAAAGACGGCGTTTATGCCGGCGGCGACGCAGTAACAGGTGCTGCAACAGTTATTTTGGCAATGGGTGCCGGTAAAACTGCTGCAAAAGCAATTGATGAATATTTAAATAAATAATCTTAAAAACCGATAGTATAAAACTGTCGGTTTTTGTTATCCTATAAAAATAAAAACTATTTTAACTTTTTATAAAATATTACTGGAATTTGATGAAATAATATGTTATAATAAATTCACAATATTTTTATTGTAAAAGTTATAAATTTGGAGGTTTTATACTATGAATCTTAAAGGAACAAAAACAGAGAAAAACTTAATGGAAGCATTTGCAGGCGAAAGCCAGGCAAGAAATAAATATACTTATTATGCTTCAAAAGCTAAAAAAGACGGCTATGTTCAGATTGCAAACATTTTCGAAGAAACTGCTGCAAACGAGAAAGAACACGCTAAATTATGGTTTAAATATCTTCATGACGGCGCTATTCCTGATACAAAAACTAATCTAAAAGATGCTGCTGAAGGCGAAAACTTTGAGTGGACTGATATGTATGCCAGAATGGCTAAAGAAGCAAGAGAAGAAGGATTTGAAGAAATCGCTGCAAAATTCGAATTGGTTGGTAAAATCGAAAAAGAACACGAAGAGCGCTATTTAAAACTTCTCGAAAACGTTGAAAAAGGTCTGGTATTCTCTAAAGACGGCGATGTAATCTGGCAGTGCGCTAACTGCGGTCATATCGTAATAGGTAAACAAGCTCCTGAGGTATGCCCTGCTTGTAATCATCCACAGTCTTACTTCCAAGTTAAAGCTGAAAATTATTAATCTTTCAATAATTTTAAAAAGGACGGAATTAAATTTCCGTCCTTTTTTTATTTATTCATATCTTAATGCTTCAATTGGGTCTAATTTTGCGGCTTTATTAGCTGGTGCATATCCGAAAATTATTCCTATAAGCATAGAGAAACCAAGTGCTAAAACAATTGAAACAATGCTCGGAGACGCTGAATATCCAAGCAATTTACTGATAACAGCACCGGCAGAAACGCCCAATGCTACACCGATTAATCCCCCTATAAGACAAATCACAATTGCTTCGGTAATAAACTGCCATCTGATTGAGCCGTTTGTTGCACCGAGAGCTTTTCTTGTTCCTATTTCCTTTGTTCGTTCTGTTATTGAAACAAGCATAATATTCATTACTCCTATACCCCCAACGATAAGGCTTATCGCCGCTATTGCAGCAATTGCAAATGAAATTGTGCTTAACATTTCAGTAAATGTGGAAATCATAGATTCAAGTGATGAAGCTTCGGCTGTCCAAGTATTATTTCTGTTGTAAACATCAGTAAAATAATCACCGACTGTGGTTAAAAAAGCTGTTGTATCGGTTTTCGAATTTGCAAGTACTTTAAATGATTGATAACCTTCAAAATCTCCGTTCAAAATTCTTGCAGTTTCAAGCGGAACATAAAAATTTGTTACTGTTTCGGTATTTTTTGAATTCGTTGAAATAGTTTCTTCTTCATATTCATAAACACCTGTGATATAAAAAGTTTGCGGCATTTCATTTATTGTAAGCGTAACAGTTTGTCCTATGACATCGCTTAAACGAAGCCCTAAAGCATCTTCAACAAATTTATCAGATACAACACACAGCTTTCGGTCTGCATCTTTTTCATTTTTAATAAATCTGCCGTACATAACATTTATTTCTTCTGCTGAAGAATATTCATCATTTACGCCCGTTACAGTTACGCTTGTTGTCGAAGAAGCGTCATCATAATTTGTAATAGTTCCTGTCCCTACGCTTCTTGTAAGCTCAATATACTGAATTTCATCTTTGAAGTCCGAACGAAATTCACTAATCATATCATCAGTAATCAAATCTGATTTGTCCGGTGTTTCATTTCCGAATTTTGCGATTTTTACATTTTCATCGGTATTCTCATCATTCTCGCTCTTCTGTGTTAAAGAAACTGTAATTGAAGTTGCGCCTAGTGATGACATACTGCTCGAAACTGAATTTGTAAGTGATTGACCGACTGTATTAATAGCAATAACCGATCCGATACCGATTATGATGCCAAGCATTGTAAGTACTGCTCTGAGTTTATTGGTTTTTAATGATTCGAGTGAAAGAATTATATTATCAAGAAACGCCAATTTTGCCGCCTCCTTTGCACTCATTAATAATCATTCCGTCTTTTAATGTAACAATACGCTGACACTCTGATGCTAATTCGCGGCTGTGAGTAATTAGAATGATTGTTTTTCCGTGATTCTTATGAAGATTATGAAAAATATCCATAACTGTTCTGCTGGTTTTAGAATCCAGTGCGCCGGTTGGCTCATCGGCAAGGATAATCGCAGGGTCATTTGCAATAGCTCTGGCAATTGAAACCCTTTGTTTCTGTCCGCCTGAAAGCTCATTTGGCTTATGTTTCATTCGATCGCTCATACCGACCGTTTCTAAAAGCTTTACTGCTTTTTCTCTACGCTCTTTTTTGGATATACCGTTATAAAGCATCGGAAGCTCAACATTTTTTAAGGCGGTTTGCCTACCGATAAGGTTAAAATTTTGAAAAACAAATCCAACCTTTTTATTGCGTATAGCCGAAAGCTCTTTGTCATCAGACATTGAAACATCTATACCGTCTAAAATATATTCACCTTCGGTCTGACGGTCAAGGACACCGATAATATTCATAAGTGTTGATTTACCGCTTCCCGATTCGCCGACAATTGCGACAAATTCGCCTTTGTTCACAGTTAAATCAATGCCATGTAAAACCTCAAGCTCATTAGGTTTATCAATAAAAAAGCTTTTTCTTATACCTTTAAGATTAATAATCTGCTCATTCATTTACTGTCCTCCGTTCGGTGGAGAAGGCATATTTCCATTACCCGAGCCACCGCTTGATCCAGAACCGCCTGAGCCTCTGTATGCTTTATTGTTAGGCATATTACTTCCTCCAAACATTCCAAAACCGAATCCTGAAGTATCTGAGGAATTATTTTTACTCTCTCCTGTTTCTATGCCTTCTGATAAATCCGAAGATGAACGGATTACATCGCCCTCAGCAAGATTATCTGATGAAATTTCTACATAATAATCGTTTTCTTCGCCTTTAGTTATATAAACTTTTTCAAAGGTCATATCTGTTCCCTCTCCGCCGGTTTTGCGGTAAACAAAATCACCTTTTGAATCATCATTTCCTACTGCATCTATCGGAACGGAGAAAACATCTTCTGTGCTGCTTACAATAATTTCAACTGATGCGTTCATACCGATAAGAAGTCCTGTTGAACTGTCATCAACCGTTACTTCAGCTCCGAAAGAACCTGTTTCACCAGCAACCGGGTCAATCTGTGAAAGAGTTCCGTTTAAGGTATCATCAGTAGCATCGCTTGTGATGTAGCAGTTCATACCGATTTTAGCATTATTGATATCAGCCTCGCTTATAGTAATGCTTACTTTTAATTTATCAAGCTGACTGATTGTAGCCAGAGCAGATGATGAAGATTGAGTCATACCCGAAGCTCCTGAACCGGATACCGAAGAACCGACAGTTGCATTTAATGCAACTATTGTACCATCTTGATTAGCTTTAATATAACATTCATCAAGCTGACTTTCAAGTTCCTCTAATGTATCGCTGGTTGAAGCATTAGATAACTGCTCGCTTGCCTGATCAAGTTGACTTTTTGCCTGGTCAACCGATGATTGATATTGTGCATAAGTTTGTTCTGCGTTTTCATATGCTGATTTGGCAGAATTATAAGCAGATTCGAGATTATCATAATTGCTGGCAGCTTTAGCGCTCTGCAAGCTTGCTGCTTTCTGACTTAGTTTATAAAGTGTATTGCTTCCAGACGGAATAGAAAGAGTTTCACCTGTTAAAGCTCTAACTTTTTCTATAACTTCATTGCAAATATCATTAGCTGTTTTTGAAACAACTACAGAACTAGATGATGAAGCGGCATTAGCAATATTATTGCCGCTGTTATTGCCGCTGTTTGAATTTGCAGAATTATCAGACGATATAGATGATTTACTGTCTGAAATATCATAGTTTCCTACTAAACAGTTACCGTAAAGATTCTGAATCGCACTCATATATGCTTTTGCCGCATTTACAACAGAATTGTTATTAGACAAAGCTTTATTATATTTACTTTGGGCAGAAACAAATGCCGCGCCTGCGTTATTATAATTTTTTAATGCAGTTTCATATGATTTCTTTACAGAAGCAATAGCAGTTTTCGCTGTATTATAAGGAGTTTTTGCATTATTTAAATCAATTTTTGCATTTTTCAAAGTGTCTTCATATGAACTTAGCTTTTCTTTTGCACTGTCATAACTCTTTTTTGCCGAATCATAAGAACTCTGTGCAGATGAACGCGATTTTGAAATGTTATTTTTCTCTTTTTCAATCTGCTTTTCTAATTCGGTTGTATCGAGTGTAAGAATTATATCGCCTTCTTTTACCTCATCACCTACCGCAACCGCAATGGTTTTAACAGTATAGTTCAGTGATGTAGTAACATTTGAAGTATTTGCACTTTCAACTGAACCTGTTGCAGAAATGCTGTCTTTCAGGCTACCTTTGCTCAGCGTTGTTGTTCTGATATATGCATAGCTTTGTTCAGAACCTGACAGGCTGTTTTTTATAAAAACTGCGCTGAAAATAATTAAAATGACAAGCAAAACTGCAATAATAACAGATAATACTTTATGTTTTTTTATAAAATTTCTAAATCGCTTTTTCTTTATTCTTTTCTCTTTTTCTTGACTTTTTACTTTTTCTACTCCGGCGTATATATCTTTACTCATTTTTTTGCTCCATTTCATCAATAATTTTATCATCTTTTATAGGCTTACTGCAAAAGAATCCTGCAATTAGTGCAAGCCCTAAAGTATATCCAAATGAAGCTAAACACATCACAAAATAATTTGTAGATCTGTCATAGTTCATATCCGATCTATCAAGTTTTGAATTTGAGTTTCCGTTTATGTTTGCGTCAGGCTTTTCAGGCGGAGTTTCACTATTATCTCCTCTTGGCATTGCTTTAGCTTCGCCGTCTTCACCTGTCGGAATCTGTGGTTTTTCACTGTCGCCGTTTTCAGCCGCTCCACCCTGCATTTGAGAAAAATCAGGTCTGTTATTTTGGAACATTGCATTTGATATTGGTTTTGCACAAACAGCGGCTACCGCAGTACCGATAACGCCGAATATGAGCACTATTAAAAATACTTCTACAAAGAATTGCTTCTTAATAGCCGATATACTGACGCCTTTTGCATTAATTTGTTTTATTTCTTCTTTTCTCTTGTTGGTGCTTATAATATTAATTAGTATTAACAAGCCTGCGCCTACAACCGCAATTCCAACCAAAATCATTAAATTCACAGAGCTGAAATTTTTTGTTTTATGTAAGTCGTTGTTCTCATCAGTAGAAGCAGCTTCGTCTGAACTGCCGCTTGATGGCTCATTCACGATTTGTGAAGTTGTTTGTGTGGAATTCTGTGTTGTGTTTGTTGAGGAATTCGAGTTGTTTTGTGGTGGGATTCCCTCCGTTTTTCTCATACCTATTGGGGTTGATAATGTGAGACAAACTGAAAAAGCAACCGCAATTATTACCAGAGCATTTAAAGCAGTACGCAGTTTTGCTCGCATTATCCCTTTGAAAAATGCTTTCATAAAAGTTCTCCTTTCATTTTTATATGTTAATTATATGGGATTAAAATTACATATAAATTGCATTTTTATAAATAAAAATTAAGAAATTTTAAATAATTTATTAATTGAAAAATCAAAATCAGTAAAGCCGGGGTTAATTTTTACATCAAAGACGACAAGTAAAAATCCGGAGTGAAATTAATCACTCCGGATTTTGAATAAAAGTATTACAAATAGCATTGTTTTATAATATTAGACGTTAGCAGCCGCCCATGTATCAACTTGGGCTTTATAAATTTGATACAATTCACTATCTTCTTTGCTTGCGCCTTCCTTAGTTGCGGCTGTTTTAAATGCGTCTGCGATTTTCGCTACTGTTTTAGTGGTTGTTGTAGCGGAATAGAGATATGTGCCGTCTTCTAATCTAACATAAGCGCGTGCTACAAATTCTCTATTGTAATTTTGCGGCAGAATACCTACAATTGAACCTACAAATTCATTGTCATTCCAAAAAGTTTTCGTATTATACTTAACCGCCACTGCTTTAGGCGACGCGCCCAGCTCAGTTTGCGTATCTTCAATTGTAAGATAATCGCCGATTAAATCTTTAGGTCCGATAAGAGTACCTTTTTCTGTCACGGTACCTGTGATTCTTGATTCATCATAGGTTGTGTAGAAACGAATACCGCTTACTGTACCGAGTCTTATTGAAGCTTTTCCGTCTACGGTAAGAGCGTCGGTTGCGATTTCATCTACCGTTAAAAATGAAATATTATCAACATAAACAGCCGCCGAAGAAGTGGGTGACGATTCAGTTCCATAATTCAAAATAATATCAACAATTCCAATATCGCTCGGCTGACATTTTGAGGTATCAATAATGTCGTATATAGTAACCCATTTACCGCCTTTTATGCGGGAAAGCGAATGGGTATTGCCGTACAATGTGGCTGCGCTTGCGTTTTTACCCAAAACGCCCATTGTTACGCTGTCGGCAGTATATAAATCAAACTTAAAGCCGATACAATTTTCGGGAACAGCCACATTTGCATTTGTCAGTTTAAGTCTTAATCTGGCATAAACCGAGCCTTTCGATACGCAATTCTCTATCTTAATAACCTGATTTCTGCCGTCGCCCTCAACCGGAGATTCCGAAAGCACGGGTCCGTCTGCTTCTGTCGCGACATATTTTTTCGAATTCACCGAATCCA
>JBJEIS010000094.1:0-13634 GCA_051877275.1 Acutalibacteraceae bacterium
TTTTACAATATTTCGTTTCAGGATTTGCAATTGAATGTATTTATAAAATTGTTATAATTAGGTTGGAAGGTATGACCAACCTAATTATTTTTTTGCAAGGAGAGAGTTATGAAAAAACTTATAGCTATTCTGCTTAGTTTTGCCATTATGATTTCATGCGTTTCAGGTTTGGCAATACAAGCAGAAACAGAAGACAGTTGTTTTACACCCGACGGAATAACGGTAGGAAATACACTTAGCAGTATTCCTACATGGATGACATTTAATGTAGCCTACGGTGACAAAGCTACCGACGGTTATATTGCAAAAATCAACTCTAACTATAATACCTCGGCGTCAACCGGAAACATCTACATAAAACTTCCGAGCAGTATCTGGGATACTTCGATTAGCAAACTTGATTTTAGTTTTAAGTGTACTGACGGAACATGGGGAACAAGAGGGAATTATGTATATCTGGCGCCCTCTTTAAGCAATTTTTCAAGCAACGGAATTGCAGTTAAAAACTGGTTTAGTTTTGGTGAAGCCGGAACAACTTTAACAATTGATCTTTCACTTGACACCTATGCTAATGCAGTTTCGGGAAAATACTGCTACTTGATATTATCAAACGGCGGCGTAGCAAATTATTACACCGGAACGGAAATGCTGCTTACAGATGTTTTGGTTTACAGCGGTGAAGTAATTTATCCTAAGGCAACCTTCAAAGGTGCGTCAACCGGCGACTTTGAAATTACCGCCGACAGCAATTTCCAAGTAACATTGCCAACGGCAACCGTTGAAAACGGAAACTTTCTTGGCTGGACTTTGGACGGCAATACACTTTTAAAAGAAGGTAACACTGTAGCATTAACAAAAGATTTGACCTATTATGCCGTTTCTGATGTGAAAGCCGCTCAAACTACACCTGACGCTCCGACTCTTAATAGCAAAACAGACAGCTCTGTTACATTGAACGCTGTTACAAATTGTGAGTATAGCATAGATGGCGAGATTTGGCAGGAAAGTACATTGTTTGAAAATTTAAGAGCAAGCACCGAGTATACTTTCTATCAGAGATATAAAGGCAATTTGCTTTATGATGTTTCGGATAAATCAATCGGATTGCAGGTAACTACCGACAGCGAACAGACCGTTTTTGAGTTTGAGGCAGAGAATACATATAATAGTGCAGTAGTTGGCACAGTAAAGACAGCGTCATATTCTGATAGCGGTTCATCCACAAATTATACTTATGTAGCACATGATGAATCAAGTATAAATGTTGATGATTCAATTGAATACACATTCAGTGGATTGAATCCCGGAAGTTATCTCATAGATATTTATGCCCGTTGCACAGCGACACGCTCAACTTACAGTCTTACGGCTTATGATTCTTCAAATGACAATCAAGATTTAGGAAGCGTAAATTTTGCGGATTGGTATAACCAGTATAGAGTTTCAGGATATCAATACTACTGCAAATCGACATTGGCAACAAAAGCAATTGTTTCAAAAGGCAACTCGCTTACATTAAAATTTACTGTTTCCACTGCCGGTAGCAGCGGTTCTTGTATTGATAAGTTTGTTTTGACAAAGTCGGATGAAGAAGCAACAGTTATTATCGACGGAAACGAACAAGTATGGAACCAGAATACTTACTTAACCCTCCCTGATGATGATAATATCGTAGCATATTACGACCAGGATAAAAATTATTATAAACCTTCATCAGATATTCTGATAACAGGTAATAAAACCTTAACATCTATTAGAGCTGACCTTGAGACATCGAAGGGTGCTCAAATGAGAATAAATAGTGTAAACGGATTGAGATTTTTATCACAAATTTCAAAAGAACAGATTAAAACCCTTGAAGAAGCAGGATTCACAATAAAGGCAAAGGGTACTTTGATTGCGAGAAAGAACGTAGTCGGCAGACAAGATCATTTGACTTTTGAAAGAAGGACATTCATCGGTGACGATTTTGATTGTATAGATATACGATATGCAACTGATGCATTCTTCAACAATGGTGATGACTACATCGAAATTGCCGGCTCAATTATAAATATCAAAGAGAAAAACCTAAACAAAGAATTCTTTGGCAGAGGATACATGATTTTCACAAACGGCAAATTTGATAAAACTATTTATGCCTCAACCGTTGACGATGGAGCGAGAAGTATTTGTGAGGTTGCCAAAAAAGCAAAAGCTGACAGTAGCTATTATAACGCACTTCTCGATGAAGAAAAAGAAATTATAGATAATTATGCTTCAAAATATTCTGTTCCTACTATAAAATATGTTGCATCTACTTTTGATGACGGCCCTGACGGATTAAATACGCCACCGGTGCTTGAGGTTCTCGAAGACCTTGATATGAAAGCAACATTCTTCATGATAGCAAGTAATTTAGATAGATATAATTCAAGAAGCGGCGCTACTCCTGCTCAAAATGTTGAAGCCGGTAAAATGGTTGTTGCTGCCGGACATCAAGTTGAAAGTCACAGCTATTATCATAATTATATGACAGCAGAAAAGTATACTCCTGAAGTTATTAAAGCAGAAATGCAACAGGCAGATGATACATTAAAACAATATCTTGGAGTTGAAACAACTCATTATTTCCGTCCACCGGCAATAATGGTAAATCAGACTATGTATGATTCAATAGATAAGATTTTTATCTGCGGAATAGGAAATGATGACGGCGGTTGGGCAACTACTAAAGAACATATGATTGAGGGATTGCTTAATAATGCTGCAGACGGAGTTATCTTTTTACAACATGATAATCATCCGAGTCAACCGGAAGTTATGAAAACCGTTGTTCCTCAGCTTCGTGACCAAGGATATGTTTTTGTAACTCTTGATGAACTGTTTGCAATCAAAGGTGTTACTCCGAGTCTTGGAAAAATGTACTCAACTGTATCAAATTAAATCAATAGATAAAAGATGGCGCAAAGGCATGTAAGTTTTGCGCCATCTTTTTAGTTTTTATATTTGTCTACAAACAAACTATCCTTTTTATTCTTTGTATTATTGGTGAGATAGATGATATTGTTTGTTTAATTATCTTTGTTTTTATTGATTACCGCATCAGACACAACGTAATTCAGTTCGTGACGTAATTGAAAGAGTTATAAATCATATGCATATCAATTACAACAAGCCGATAAATCTTGATAAATATGCACAAATGTGCTATGTAAGCCGCAGTCGTTTTTGCCATATATTCAAGGAATATACCGGAGTATCTCCGTATCATTTTCAGCTCATGCTACGCATTGACCGCGCGATGGAGCTGCTTACATATACATCGTTAAGCGTAAATGAGTGTGCATCGGAAGTGGGGTTTAATGATTGCTCGTACTTTTGCCGCGTTTTCAAAAAATTCACCTCTAAAACACCATCTTATTACCGAAAATAGCCCTGACAGTATCAATTCAAAACAACTTGAAATAGCGATAATAGTGTTAATACTAAAATTTTTATGAAGGAAATAATTAAAAAAGTAAAGCTATAAAGTTTTTATAGAGATTTATAAAAAAGATGCACCAAAAATTTATAATTTTTTGGTGCATCTTTTTTTCTGATATTATTCTGATGTTTCGGTAATTTGTTTTTTATACATTTCCGGTGAAATTCCGACGAATTGTTTGAAGCGTTTTGAAAAATATATATAATCACTAAATCCGCAGGCTTGCGAAACTTCTGATACAGTTATACTGTTACTGTAGATTTCAATAAGTTTTCTAGCATGGTCAATTCTCGTTTTTGTCAGAAACCTAACAGGAGTAAAAGAGGTGATTTTTTTAAATTCTGCTCTAATATAATCCTCGGCATATCCGCTGTTTTTCAGCAGTTGAGAAATGTTAAAATCAGCGTTACATAGATTTTCATTAATTTCGGTTATTATTTGAGCAACAATACGGTTAATTTTGTTTTTATATTGAGCGTTTTGCATTATAAAATGAATATATGCAGAACAAAGTGCTGACAAGTAATCATTGTCAGAAAATCGGTTGTTTAATATAAGCTTTGCTAACTGCTCACCCTCCGCAGCATTATTGTCTTTGAGCAAAACAGGATTTTCAAACATTAATAGATGATTAAAATCACCTTCTAATGAAATATTTACAAATTCATTTTCCGATACAGACCCATGCATTATTTTTGGCGGGACAACAATAATACTTCCTTTTTCAAAAGGAATATCTTTTTCGTTTGTTGCAAGATAGCCGCTGCCGCTTAAATAGTACATAATTTCCCAGTTGTTATGTCTGTGCAAAGGGTACTTTTTTGTGTTTTTCGGGGTTATTGATACACGAATATTATTCATATTTTCACCTTTAATGAATTTCTAAAAATCTATCTTTTGTACAAGTATATTGTTGTTTTATACATTCACATAGAGCAGTAAATGATGTATAATCTTCGACAAAGGAGCTGAAATCTATGAAAAAATTTATTGGTTTTGAAAAAGGAATGGGCATAGGTGGTTGGCTTACAAATTACAAACGCTTTAATGCTTTGCCGAATGACAGGCGCCTTTGCTTAACAGTCGGAGATATGGAGCATTTTGCTTCATACATTACCGAAGAAGATGTAAAATATATTTCTGAGATAGGAATGGATCATATTCGGCTCGGATTTGATCAAATAGTAGTAGAAGAATCGCCGTATACTTATCGTGAAAAAATATTTTCTTATATTGATGAGTTTATACAATGGTGCAAAAAATATAATCTTAATTTAGTTCTCAATCTGCATAAAGCCATAGGAAATTATTGCGATATAAAAGAAGAGGTTCAATTACTTGAGGATAAAGAGCTTCAAAACAGATTTATCGCTCTTTGGCAGGCATTTGAATCAAGATATTCAAATGAAACCGGCATTGCCTTTGAATTGCTTAACGAGGTGCGTGATGTTGACCCTGAAAAATGGAATATCCTTGCTGATAAAACAGTAGCAGCATTGCGCAAGCTTAATAAAACAAGAAAAATAATTATAGGTTCTACCTGCTGGAACAACGCGAAAACGCTTAAATATCTAAAGCTTTTCGATGATGAAAATATTATATATACATTTCATATGTATGAGCCTTTTGAGTTTACTCATCAAAGGGGCGTTTTACAGGCAGATACACTGTATTATAACCGTATAATGCCTTATCCCGGAGATATTGAAAGATACCGTGATTATCATAAAGAGGTGTACAGTAATTGTAACGCATATCAAGAGTTTGAAAAAATGGATATATCATTTATAAGAAATGCGTTAAAACCTGCGGTTGATTTTGCAAAGCAGAATCCCGATAAAACTTTATGGTGCGGTGAGTTTGGCACTATTCGTCATATCGATTTAAAGTGGCGTGAAAACTGGATGAATGATGTAATAACTGTACTTAAAGAAAATGATATACCTTATTGTGTATGGAATTATTTAAGCACACCAAATGACGGAAACCGTTTCAGTTTGGTTGATGATGACAGCCGAAAAATATTAAGCGATAAAATGGCAAAAATCATAAGAGGCGAATTATAATGACAGAAAACTTATTGTATTTATTACTGTCGGTAACTTTATCTTCCAGCAGAAATATAGCTTCAAAAAAAACAGCGGCAGACGCTCGCGAAAAATCGGATTTTTTCTTTTCTCAGTCAACGCTGTTTTTAGCTGCCGCATTGATACTTGCGGTATTTAATTTTAATAAAATTTCGACAGTTGCCTCGCTCACTGTGATATACGGCGTGATTTACGGAATTCTGTTGGTTTTATCGCAGTTTATGTTCACTTTAGCTTTAAAAAAAGGCAATACATCAATTTGCACCGTTATTTATTCGCTCGGTTTTATTTTGCCGACTTTGTCGGGTGCAATATTTTGGAGCGAAGAATTTACCGTAACAAATTTCATAGGGCTTTTAATCGCGATTGCAACAATCATTCTAACTATGCAAAAAAATGATGACAACAGTAATCATAATAAGTCATTTATGTTTTTTATTATTACTGCAATGTTTGCTTCTGGCGGGCTCGGAATAATGCAAAAGGTTCAGCAGTCATCAAGTGTGGCAGAACAAAAAGGTATGTTTTTGATAACAGCGTTTTTGTTTGCGTTTGTTTTTTCACTTATTTCTTTTTTGATTTGCAGAAAACCGATAAAGTTGAATGTAAAAAATGCTTTTTATCCTTCGTTAACAGGTATATGCTTCGGCGGAGCAAACTTGTGTAATACCATTTTGGCAGGACGTATGAAAAGCGCGGTGTTTTTTCCTGTTCAGAATATTTCAACAATACTTTTATCTACATTTTTAGGTCTTGCGGTATTCCGAGAAAAAATCACTTTAAAAACCGCTGCAATTATAATTCTCGGTATAATTGTTGTAGTAATTTTTAGTATATAACCAACTGTAATTTAATATACAGTTGGTTTTGTTTTTGCGTTTATTTATTTTTTCTTTGTGAAATCTTTTCAGTTTCTTTTTCAATATATTCGTCAATCAGTTTTGCATATTCAGCTTCAGTAAGAAGATCGGACTGTTTGTTTTGAGGAATGATTTTATTAGTAAGAATATGGTCGACATTTCGGTTGAATTCTTTTTTGTCTTTAATAATAATTATCATTAAAATTATTGAAATTACTAACAAAACGGCAAAAACAATCATTGTAAAAAGACAGATTTCAAAGTATGTAAATGTTGGACCTAATTCATAATCCGAGTTATCGGCAAATGTGCCCTGGTCTGCCGTATAGCGAAGAAGAGAGCAAATTGTTAAAATTAAAGAGCTGCCAAATAACAAAAACGGGCTTTTTTTATATTTTTTTCTGATAAAACTGATAGATGTGTAAACAAGCAGACAAAGAGATAAAAATACTATAATAAAAAACGGATAAACTATCGGGCTTTCTTTTGTTGAGGTATTAAACACCTTAGCGAAAATTGCCTGTTGTATAGCAGGAATATTCATGAATTTAATCATACATAAAACAACCATAGAAAACAGACCGACAAGAGAGATAAGCGGCACTAAAAATCTGCTGATTTTAAACATTTTTCCATCAGTATGCGCCCATTTTTCTTTTGCCCAAGTCTGACGTTCATCTTCACGCTCGCGTAAAAATTTGCGTAGTTTTTTTACACTTTCGCTGTAATTGTTTTTTTTCATAGCATTACTCCTTTTCGGATTTAACGATATATTTCTTATCAACATTTATAACGCAGAAATAGTTTTCATCTATTTCGCTTACTTTGTTTTTGATTTCATTTTTAAGCTCTTCCGCGGAAAGCTTAAATTTAAAAGGCATTACAACATCAAAAATCAAATTTGTATGAGTAGGTCCCGAAACAATACGAAAATCATGAAAAGACAGAGTTTCATCAATTGATTTTAAAACATCTCTTAACTTTTGTTTTAATTCATTTGAAATTTTGCAGTTCAAATTTATCGGGTCCATATGTATAGTAGCAACACAATGAAATTTTGATTTTAATTCCATTTCAATAAGGTCGATTGCATCGTGAATTTCAAGTATATTGCCTTCTGAACTTACTTCGGCATGAAGTGAAACGATTTTTCTGCCCGGACCGTAATCGTGAATAATAAGGTCGTGTATACCGATTACTTCATCATGAGCTAAAACAGTTTTTTCTATATTCTCAACATATTCTTTATCAGGTGCTTCTCCGAGCAGAGGGGATAGTGTATCTCTTGCGGCGGTTATACCTGTATAAATGATGAAAGCGGCAACAATTGTTCCTGTATATCCTTCTATGTTTATATTGAAGAAAAAGCCTACAATAAGTCCGATTAAAACAGCGCTTGTAGCGGCCACATCACAGAAAGAATCCGAAGCTGTAGCTTTTAGCGTTGCAGAATTGATTCTTTTGCTTAAATTTCTGTTGAAAAGTCCGAGCCAAATTTTAATCAGAATAGCAGCGGCCATTATTATAACAGAAATAATGCTGTAATCATTTTCGCTCGGTGTAAATATTTTAGAAACAGATTCTTTAATTAATTCGAATCCTACCATAATGATGATGAAGGATACAATTAATCCTGCAATATATTCAATTCTGCCATGGCCGAACGGGTGGTCCTCGTCTTCATCTTTATTTGCAAGTTTAAAACCTACAAAAGTTACTATTGACGAACCGGCGTCGAACAAGTTGTTTAATGCATCCGCAATAACCGAAATAGCAAAGCCTGAAACAATAGCGGCGAAAAATTTTGCGGTGAATAAAATGGTGTTTACGATAATGCCGACTACTCCGGCAAATGAACCGTATTTTTCACGAACTTCTAAGTTTTTTGTGTCTTGATAGTTTTTAACGAATTTTTTTAACAAAAAGTCTGTCATTTATTTGCCGCCTCCTTTTCAAGCCAGATAAGCAAAACAGAAATATCAGCAGGCGAAACGCCCGAAACTCGTGATGCCTGTCCGATGTTTTTTGGTTTAATCTTGCTTAATTTTTCTCTTGCTTCAAGGCGAAGACCTTTTATTGCATTATAATCAATATTTTCAGGTAAGAATTTATTTTCGAGCTTTTTTAATTCTTTAATAGCTGAATTTTGACGCTTGATATATCCCTCGTATTTCATTTCTGTTTCGGCTGAAAGCAATACAGCATCGGGAATATCAGGCCTTTTTTTATCAATCTCAGTCAGCTTTTCATAATTTAGCTGCGGTCGTTTGATAAGGTCACAAAGTCTTATACCTGTTGAAACCTCGGCAGTATTATTAGCCTTTAATATTTCGTTTAATTTATCGCTTGGTGGGAAAACAGTTGAGTTTGCACGCTCAATTTCTTCTGCTTTCAGTTCTTGCCTTTTTTCAAAAGCGTTCCATTTTTCATCACTGATTAATCCAATTTTTCTGCCGATAGGCATTAAGCGTTCATCGGCATTATCCTGACGAAGTACCAAACGGTATTCGGAGCGTGATGTCATCATTCTATAAGGCTCGTTACAGCCTTTTGTAACCAAATCGTCAATAAGTGTACCGATATATGAGTCAGCTCTTGATAATATAAGCGGACTTTCGCCTTTGATTTTTCTTGCGGCGTTAACTCCGGCAACAAAGCCTTGCACTGCCGCCTCTTCATAGCCTGATGAGCCGTTAAACTGACCTGCACCGTATAATCCTTCAAATTCTTTGAATTCTAAAGTTGCATAAAGCGCCGTAGGGTCAATGCAATCATATTCAATAGCGTAAGCAGTACGCATGATTTTGCAGTTTTCAAGACCTTTTATGCTATGGTACATCTGCTGTTGAACTTCTTCAGGCAATGAGGAAGAAACACCTTGCAGGTACATTTCTTCTGTATTAAGTCCGCAAGGCTCAATGAAAATCTGATGTCTTTCTTTGTCTTTGAATCTGACAGTTTTATCTTCAATACTCGGGCAGTATCTCGGTCCGATGCCCTCAATTTCGCCGGCATAAAGCGGTGAGCGATGAAGATTATCAAGAATAATTTTCTTTGTTTCGGAATTTGTCCAGGTGATGTGACAAATTGCTTTGTTTTCAAGCTTTTTAGGGTCGGTTTCGTAAGAAAACGGTGTTATCGGGTCATCGCCGTACTGTTCCTCAAGCTCTGAAAAATCAATAGATGAGCGCAATACTCTCGGAGGGGTACCTGTTTTAAAACGGCGTGTTTTAACCCCTAAAGTTCTGAGACTTTCGCCTAAAAATGATGCAGGGAAAAGTCCGTCAGGTCCGGACTCATAATTAACCTCGCCGACATAAACTTTTCCGCCTAAATATGTACCTGTGCAGATAATAACCGCTTTGCAGATATAATATCCGCCCAAACGCGTATAAACACGCCAGTTTTCGCCGTCTTTTTCAACTGCGGTAACTTCTGCCTGAATGAGTGTAAGATTTTCTTGCTTTTCAAGCGTATGTTTCATGCGCTCGCCGTAGTGACGGCGGTCAATCTGTGCGCGTAAAGAATGAACGGCAGGACCTTTGCCGCGGTTGAGCATTCTCGATTGAATAAAAGTTTCGTCAGCGGCTTTTCCCATTTCTCCGCCCAAGGCGTCTAATTCACGCACCAGATGACCCTTTGCAGTACCGCCGATTGCCGGATTGCAAGGCAGATTTCCTACCGAGTCAAGATTTATTGTAAAAATTATTGTATTTAGATTTAAACGCGAGGCAGCAAGCGCCGCTTCAATACCTGCATGACCTGCGCCGATAACAATAACATCAGTATTCTCAGCAAAATATGCCAAAGCTTTTCACCTCTGATAAGAATAATAAAATAATTATATCAAAAAAATATATAAAATTCAATTATTTATCTTTTTTATTTATAATTTGTTTTGAAATAAGAGCAAGTTAATGAAAGATTCAGCCATTTATAGTAAAAATTCAAAGATAAGAGAGTATGTGTTTTCTTTCTTTGAATTAAATTTTTTAACAAAATAAAAATATAATTTTAATATTTGATATATTGCTTGAAAAGTTATTAAAAATATAGTAGAATATAATAAATTAAAATTTTTGAGGATTGATATGACAGAATATTGGGATATACTTGATAAAGACGGTAACAAAACGGGGAAAACCGTTGTTCGAGGCCGCAAGGGGCTATCAAAAGGTGAATATCATTTAGTTGTCCACATATGGGTTATCAATGATAAAGGCGAATTTTTGATTCAGCGCAGGTCTGATACCAAACCGCTTATGCCCGGTGAATGGGCAGCAACCGGAGGTTCGGCTTTTTCAAGCGAGAGTTCGCGTCATGCGGCTATTCGTGAGCTTTTTGAAGAAATGGGTATTCATGTTACGCGTCGCAGAATGATTTTGGTTAAACGGCAGCTGCGCAAATATTCAATTAACGATATTTATGCGGTAAGATGTAATATTCCTGCTAATTGCTGCAAATTGCAGGAGGAAGAGGTTGCCGAAGTTAAATGGGTTACTGTTGATGAGCTGAAGAAAATGGTCGAAAACGGTGAGTTTCATAATTACGGCAAAAATTATTTTGATATAATTTATTCAATTGACAGCTTTTTGAAAAAAAGACAAAAAGCAAAACTAAATAACAAAAAGGATTTTTAGATGGATATTAATGAGAATATGATATGCCCTGTTTGCAAGGCAAAGCTTTTTACCGATGAAGTTGCGGTCTGTCCCGAATGCGGCGCTCCGCATCACAAAAAATGCTTTTTAGGTCTGGGTCATTGCTATTATGAAAGTAAGCACGGTACTGCCGAACAGTGGCAACCGCCGAAAATTGAACCGCCGAAGGCTACCGAACAGACGAGTTCAGATAATTCGGGTAAAAGAACAGTGCCGCCGCAGGGGGCGTTTAACGGTACAAATAACAGAAACACAACAGCTGAAAACCCGTTTTTTAAGGCAAACGGAATTGATAAAGATGAATTAATTGACGGCGAGAGAACAGAAGATATCGCGAAGTTTGTTGGTTATAATGCGCTTAGATATATAAATGTTTTTCGTAAAATGTCGCATTTGGGTAAAAAAACTTCGTGGAATTGGGTTAGCTTTTTAGTACCTGAATATTGGCTTATTTCAAGAAAATGCTATATTCCTTCAATTTTAATCGGATTCTATTCAGTGCTTTTGCGAGTTTTTTCGTCAATTGCTGTGGTTAATCCTTCGGTTCAGAGATTAATTCAAACCGGTGTTATGGATACAAGTGTGCAAAATGTGGTTATGATTCTTTTTGCAGGCTCGGTTATCTCTTTGATTTTAAGAGTATTTTTGGGATTGTTTGGCGATTATATATATAAGAAAAAAGTTTACAGTACAATTAAAGAAATGAAGTCAAACGGTACAACTTCCGAAATGGACTATATGCAAAAAGGCGGAGTTAATTTGATGCTGCCGATGCTTTTGTATTTCGGAATTTATGCTGTTTCACTTATAATAGTAAGTTTCATTTGAAGAAAGGGGATATAAAAATGAATGAGAATTTAAAAACCTGTCCTAATTGCAATACAGTAAATGAAGAGGGGGCTGCTTTTTGCAGACAGTGCGGAGCAAAATTGGAACAAGAAACTGCTCCTGTGCAGACAACACCTGTAACAGAGCTTAACAGCGAGTCAGTTGTAAATTCAGAGCAGACATCTGAAAACACAGTTGACAATAATTATCAGGCACCGCAGACTGAAACCGACTTTTCACAAACCGGTATAAATGAACAGGAATTTGCGGCTTACATAGGCAAAAATCAAGAGAGATTTTTACCAAGCTTCAGAAAGTTTTTTACCGGTAAAAAAGCAAGCTTCAGTCCGCTTGTATTTTTGCTTAGCTGGCTTGTTTCTCCGATTGTAGGAGCTTTTTGGTTTTTCCACAGAAAAATTTATAAAGTCGGTTCTATTATTTTGTCAATCGGAATTGTTTTTACTATAATTTCATCGTCTGTTGCGGTTTGTATGGTTAATGATATAATGGATTTTGCAGGTGAATATATCGGCGGTATTACAGAGTATTACAGCGGTCAGAGTAAATCTGAAAGTACAGACTCAAAATTACGACCTGTTGAAACATATAGTATGGATGATATCTTCGGAGATTATGATAATCAATACGATTATGATGATTATTATGAAGATTATTTCGGCGATTATTCTGACGATTATAATTACGGTTACAATGATAATGATGTTGAAGAATTTACACAGCAGTTTGTAAAGCAGTATTTAAACGAAATTGTCAAGGTTATATCAAAATACATGTTATGGATTTCTATTTTAAATATTTTACAACTTGCAATGGCAATTGTATTCGGAATTTTTGCAAAATATTTTTATTTCCAGGACGCAGTTAAAAAAATCAGTGCCATTAAACAAAAAAATCCAACACCTTCAAGCATTAATGAAATTGCTATGGCAGGCGGTACAAGCTGTGCAGCATGGGTAATTATTCTTGTTGCATATATTGTGATTTCTATGGTGTTTGCAATTGCATTGGTTGGTAATATATTTACGACAGTACTGAATTTTGTGCGTTAGCTTGTTAACTTAAAATGAAGGAGTATTATTAATGAAAATAAGAAAAGCGATTATTCCTGCCGCAGGTCTGGGGACTAGAATTTTGCCTGCTTCAAAGGCCACACCTAAAGAAATGCTGCCAATTGTGGATAAACCGGCAATTCAGTATATAGTGGAAGAAGCAGTAGCTGCGGGAATTGAAGAAATTTTGATTATTACCAATCGCGGTAAAGGTGTTATTGAGGACCATTTTGACCACTCTGTTGAACTCGAGCATGCTTTGCGTGATTCTAAAAAGTTTCAGCAGCTTGAGCAGGTTGAAAGACTTGCTAATCTTGCAAATATTGCTTTTATTCGTCAGGGTGTAACCGGCGGCTTGGGTCATGCAATTTTAAAGGCAAAAGCTTGGGTTGATGACGAGCCTTTTGCTGTACTTTACGGTGATGATGTAATTATCGGTGATGTTCCGGCTATCGGTGAGCTTGCAGAAGTTTATGACCAATACGGATTGGGTGTTGCAGGCGTTAAAAAGGTAAGCAAGAAGGATATTACAAAATATTGCTCGCTTGATGTTGAGATGGTGAGCGATAAAGTTATGAAAGTAACAGATATGATTGAAAAGCCTTCTCCTTACCAGATTATGTCGCTTTATTCTATTTTAGGACGAGTTATTCTTCCGCCTA
>JBJEIS010000095.1:0-51696 GCA_051877275.1 Acutalibacteraceae bacterium
TTCTAATAGGTTAGTTGCATTATACCACCTTTTTCCTACCTTGTCAATAGGTAAAATGAAAATAATGCCGAATTTTTTTGAAAAAATCGGCATTATTTTTCTATTAATCCTTATTAATATACCTGAAATCAATTATTTTTCCGTCTAAAGAAGCTGAAAAATTATCAATATCCTTACTGCAGCTTATAGCGGTTGGAATTGAAATCAGCGGATAAATTGTGCCCGAAGAAATAAGTTTTTCCTCCTCATTGTAAAGCTTTTCGATTGAATATTTATTAATTTTATCGGTAATTTTTAATTCAGTCAAACACTCAAAGCTTGAAACTGCACTGTTATTCTCACTCGAAACAGGCAAAATTGCTAACAAAATTTCGCCTGTCTTTACACCTGCATTAATCTCGTCAACCGATACCGCTTTAGAATTAATATATACATCCAAATCCTTTTGCCAACCCTGAACAATCAAGTTCGCAATAAGCTCAAGCTTTTCATTTCCCTGCGGATAATAAATTGATTTATCCTTCAGGATTTCCGAAGCGCTTGTGTAATCACCTAACGCTTTTTCAGCCTTTTTAGAATTATATTCAGGAGGATTTATTTCACCCGCATTTTCACGGTAATCCACTCCCTCAAACTTATTAATCGACGGAATAATACCGCTGACGGTTTTATAATAATCGGTAATATTAATTTTTATAGTGCTGTAATCTATATCTGTAACCAATGCTTTTCTTAATGATGTACCGTTTGAAGAAACCAGCTTTGGTGATAAATATAAAACATAGTTTGTATTATAGTACAGAGAGGTTATATTTCCATCTTCTTTAAGACTTGAAATATAATCACAGTCAATTGTTCCGATATCCGTTTTGTTTTTAGAAAACTTACTGTAAATATCCTCATAGTTTTCAGAATAAGAAATTGAAACCGACTGAGGTTTAGCGTAAAATTCTCCGTTATATTCGGAATTTCTGTAAAGAGAAACCGTTTTTTCATCTTTATTATAAGTCGAAACTTTAAATGCACCGTTTGAAATTATATCGCTTTTTGAAAGGCCGTATTTACCGTTTGTACTTTCAAAAAACTCTTTGTTACAAGGGAAACAAATAGGTCTTGTAAGTGTTTCTGCAAATCCGTCGTCCGCTTTAGAAAGCGTAATTTTCAGCGTATTTCCATCTGCCGATACACCGAGACTTGACATACTCATCTCGCCCCTGTTAATACTCTCTGCATTTTTTATACTGTAAAGCGAAGAAACATAACGCGCTCCTGTTGATTTTTTAACTGCCCTTTGAAAAGCGAATTCAAAATCCGCAGCAGTTACGGGCGTTTCGCCGTCAGACCACACAGCGTCATCGCGCAAAACAAAAGTATATGTTTTTTTATCAGATGAAACAGAATACTCTTTTGCCATTCCGTTTACAATTTCTCCGTCGTTATTTTTAGTAAGTAAGCCTTCAAAACAATTATTTGCAACCGTAATTTCAGCCGAAGTGCTCGCAGTTTGCGGATCAAAGGTACTTATACTATCATAAGACGAAAAATAAACAGTTTTATCACTATATTTATCTTTTGTGCATGAAACGCAAGACAAACAAACAAAAACACAAACTAAAAAAGCCAATATTTTTTTCAAATCTATCACCATTAATCATATTTCTCTCTATTAATATACTAATATTATATCTTAATATAATATATATTTCAATAATAAGAATAAAAAATTGCAAAATATCTATTTATTTTTATGTTAGAATAAGGTATAATAAATATAATTTGAATTTCCGTATAAAGGAGACAATAAATCGTGTTAGATACAAAGCTTACCGATAAATTACTTAAAGAAGCAAAAAATATACATCTTATTGGAATAGGCGGCGCAGGTATGTATCCTATTGCCGAAATCCTGCATACAAAAGGATACAAACTGACAGGTTCTGATAATAATGAATCCGACAAAACCGCTAAAGTCAGAAAAATGGGTATCCCTATAACAATGGGACATTATCCCGAAAATGTTGACGGTGCGGATTTGGTTATATACTCGGCTGCTATTTCAAAGGATAATCCCGAGCTTGTAGCCGCTGCCGAAAAAGGCATTCCTACTATGGAGCGTTCTTATGCTTTGGGCGCACTTACCAGAAATTACGATAATGTTATAGGTGTTTGCGGCACTCACGGCAAAACCACTGTTACTTCTATGATAACTCAAATTTTAGTTGAAAACGATTTTGACCCATCGGCTGTTATCGGCGGTAATTTGCCGCTGATTAATTCTTATGGTCTTGCCGGCAATTCAGATATTTTAGTCTGCGAATCCTGCGAATATGTTGATACATTTTTAAAGCTCTCTCCGGATATTGCGGTTGTACTTAATATTGACCGTGACCATATGGAATACTTTAAAACACTTGAACGACTAAAACAGTCATTCACTGATTTTTGCAACATGGCAAAGACTGTAATTGTAAACGGTGATGATGAAAACTCAATTTCTTCAATGGAAAAAGTAAATTCCAAAATCATTACTTTCGGGCTAAATCCAAAAAATGATTATTACGCTGAAAACATAGTTTATAAAGCAAAAACCGCAGGTGAATATGACCTTTATCACAAAGGCGAGTTTGTTTCGCATATTGAGGTTAACGCACCGGGCAAGCATAATATTTTAAACTCTCTTGCCGCTGCCGCAGCATGCCACTTTGTAGGTGCTTCAGGCGAACAGATTGCCAAATCATTACCGCATTTCACGGGTGCAGGCAGAAGATTTGAAATCTTATACAAAAGCGATAAGCTCACTATTGCAGATGACTACGCTCATCACCCAAAAGAGCTCGAAGTAACGCTCAATGCAGCAATGCAGATGGGTTACAATAAGGTAATTGCAGTTTTTCAGCCCTTTACTTATTCAAGAACAAAAATGTTATTTGATGACTTTGTAAAAGTTCTTAAAATTCCTGATATTTGTCTTTTAACCGAAATTATGGGTTCAAGAGAAACCGATAATTTAGGCGTTTATTCTTCGCAATTGGCAGAAAAAATACCAAAATGCGAATGGTTTAATACCTTTGATGAGATTGCGCAGCGCGCATTACAGCTTGCTGAAGAAAATGATTTGATTATAACGCTCGGCTGCGGCGATATTTACAAAGCAGCAAAAATCATGATAAAAAAATTGGAGGAAAAATAAAAATGAGCAGAATTGATACAAAATGCGTAACTGAAGGATATAACCCTGAAAACGGTCAGGCAGGTGCTTTACCTATTTATCAAAGCACTACTTTTAAATATGACAGCGTTGACACATTAGGTGATTTATTTGACCTTAAAATCGGCGGCCATTTTTATACTCGCCTTTCAAACCCAACTAACGAAGCTGTTGAGAAAAAACTGAACTCACTTGAGGGCGGCGTCGGCGCAATGGTTACATCTGCAGGACAGGCGGCTTCGCTTATCGCATTTACGAATATTTGCGGTGCCGGCGACCACATTATTTCTGCCTCTGCTATTTACGGCGGTACATTTAATCTTCTTGATGTTACGCTTCGTAAGCTTGGTATTGAAACAACTTTTGTTGATGTAAACATTTCAGAGGAAGAATTAAATTCACTTGTTAAAGACAACACAAAATTAATCTTCGGTGAAACTCTTACCAACCCATCTCTTGATGTGCTTGATATCGAAAAATTCGCTAAAGTCGCTCATCAAAATAAAATTCCGCTTATTGTTGATAACACTTTCCCTACTCCTGCACTTTGCAGACCTTTTGAATTTGGTGCTGATATTGTTATACATTCAACAAGCAAATATCTTGACGGTCATGCTGTTTCACTCGGAGGTGCAATCGTAGACAGCGGTAATTTTGATTGGAAAGCAAGCGGAAAATTCCCGGGGCTTACTACTCCTGATGAATCTTACCACGGCGTTGTTTACACCGAAAACTTTGGAAAAGCAGCATATATCACCAAAGCAAGAACACAGCTTATGCGTGACCTCGGCGCGCAGATGAGCCCATTTAACGCTTTTCTATTAAACATGAATATGCAGACGCTTTGTGTAAGAATGGAAAAGCATTGCAAAAATGCACAAACAGTTGCTGAATTTTTGGAAAACAACGATAAGATTGCATGGGTAAACTACCCGGGACTTAAAGATAACAAGTATCACGAAAGAGCAATGAAATATTTGCCTAACGGTCAGGCAGGTGTAATTTCATTTGGTGTTAAAGGCGGAAAAGAAGCTTCAAAGAAATTTATGGAGAGCTTAAAGCACTGTACTATGGAAATACATGTCGCAGATATTAAAACCTGTTGTTTGCATCCGGCATCAACAACACACCGTCAATTAACTGATCAACAGCTTATTGAATGCGGAGTATCACCTGACCTTATCAGAATGTCAATCGGTATTGAAAATGCCGATGATATTATTGATGATATAAAGCAAGCGCTTGAAACTCTTTAATTTTTTTAATAATAAAAACCCACGATTGAAGATAAGTTTTTCAATCGTGGGTTTTGTGTTTGATACAAAAAACTCGGTATTATTAAAATACCGAGTTTTTTAATTAATCAATTATTTTTTCTTTTTTCTGGTTTTAATGATAGCATATCCTGCTAATCCTGCAACAAGTAATGAAACCATTGGGAATGCAATATCACCTGTTAACGGACTGCCGCCATCACCGCCATCGGCTCCGTTAGCTCCTGAACCGTAAAGCTTTTCATATACATCTGCTTCAAGCATACTGATTTTAGCATAGTCAATACCGTATTTTTCTTCACAGTATTTCTGAGTAGCTTCAGATGCTTTTGTCCAAGCTTTGATAAATGCAGCGAGCTTTTTATAATCAGCATCGGTATTGTAATCATCTACTGAAAGACCAGGTAAAGCGTCATATAATTTCTTGATTTTCTTTGCATCACTCAAGCTGAAAGGTCTTGTAACATTTACAGTAGTTGTAAGGTCGGTATTTTTATTACCCGGTACATAAATTGCAGAGTATCTAACCTGTACATCTGTAATACCGCAAGTATTGTTGTTACCACCCTGCTCTTTGTTTGCCATATTAGCATAGTTCTGACCAACAATACGAACAGCAGTAATATTTTCAACTTCAAGCTCTGAAACATCCAAATAAATAGTTTTCTTTTCGCCAGGCTGAACAAATGTAGCAGAGCTAACAGATACGTCCTCAGTTCCTACATTACCGTGAATAGCAGCCATAACTTCAACGCCGGAATTTTCATTTTGAACAGTTTTGCCGTTTTTCTGGCACCAAGCTTTATAAGTTGAATTATAGATGTTTTTATATCCGTGAACACTGCTTAATACATAAACATCAATAGCAAGGAAACCTTTTTTCTGCGGATCAGGATTCTCTTTAGCATATTTAAGACCATTTCTCATTTGCTCTGTGAAATCATATTTTTCACCTTGAGCAGTCTGATTTTTGTGGTCACCGCCGTTTTGAAGAAGACGAGCGTCTTCATCAGCGCCTGAAACATGATAATAAGCCTGATTCTGTAACTGAACTCTTGGATACGGGCTCTTCATTTCAACCTCATAACCGCCTGAAACTAATGATTTTGCATCATTAAACTGCTGTTTATAAGTTGAGTCGCCGTTAACCTTTACACTCGGGTTATTTCTGTCTTTATAACCCTGTTTCATATCATCTTTATCGTAGTCTTTATCAACGATTTCATAGCTGTCATAATAATCTGCAGAAAGATAATTTACAAATGAAGCATGAGTACCCCAGCCGTATGTTTCAGCATAAGCCTGAGGAGTAAAATCATAGAAATGATAACCTGCATACTCATAATCGCCGTTACCTGCTGTGGTTTTTGAAGTAGCTTTTGTAGTTACTGTAAGTGAACCACCTGCAGTAAACGGAGAAATAAAGCCCTCAATATCTTTCATTGTTCTGGTAGTAAGCTGTTTGTTTTTAACTTTAGAAGTAACATCAACATCTTTTCTTCCGTCTGAACAATCTGCTAAAATCTTAACAACATCATCTTCTGTTTTCAATGCGCCGCCTGTGCCGTCATCATAACCCAAGAAATCCTTGGTCTCTTCATCATATTTAGCAGTTAAAAGATTATTGTCTTTATCATATTTTCTAGCTTTATCTGTATCATAGAAAACATCCTCTGATGCATCATAATACCAGAATGCCATTAACGCCATTTTAAGTGATTCAACAGAGTTTACAGTAAGCTCTGAAGTATCAATTTCAAACTCGAACTCTTTATTAGGTTCAACGAATGTTTTTACAGGAGTTACAGACTTGCCGTCATAAGTGTAATACTGAATTTCCAATTCAGCAACCATAGATTTGCCTTCGGTATCTTTAATAACCGGGAACTTACCTTTTACTGTAAGCTTTTTGCTTCCGCCAGGCTGATTAGCTGTAACTATGGCTTTATTAAATGCGTCTCTGTCAAGGTTAAAGAATAAATTAATCTGTTTATTGCTGGCTGCATTCATATTTTTAAAATAAACCCAACCTGCTTTGTTGCCTATTGATTTATATGTGTTTGCATCGTATCCGCCTTCTGCACTATATTTAATAGTACCTGGGGTATTAGCATAGTCAGCTTTTAAATAATGTTTTGACCAATCTGTCATTGACACTACTTCTCCGTCACCGGCAGGAGCAGGTTCTTCAAAAGCTTTAATTTTCGGAACGCCGTCATATGCGATACTTGAAATCTCCATTGATGCGTCTACCGCACTAAAGTTGTAAAGCGAAATAATTATGCTTTCTACATTATCAAGATTTTCAAGAGGCTTATCATTTTCATCAACAAATTTAACAGCTTTATTGATACTCTGCTGATAGCACTGATAGTTGTTTTTGCCTAATGTAGTTAATTTAATATATCTTGAATAGCTTTGGCTTTCTTTTGTTTCTGTATAAGGTGTTTTGAATTTAGTATAAATTCTTAACTGACAGTTTGTAAACTCACCTACAAAAGTTCCGCTCGGTACAGCTGCTTTTGTAAGATAATAAGACATATAGAATGTACTATTCTCAGCCTTTGAATAATTCTCTCTCATTTCATCAGTTACAGGAATTTCAAGGTTTGCACCAAACTGATCACCGGTTTTAGAAAGAGTAATAGAATTATCACTGTTAGCCTTTACTGAGCTTCCTGCTGTTGTAGCGGTTTTACCGTCTTTGTTATATACATATTCCGTTGCTTTCTCAAGCTCTTCACCGTAAAGCTTTGTCATTTCATCACATGTTAACCATTTTGCCTGTTTAAGCATATCATCTGTGAAGGTCAATAAATTCTTTGCCTCACCTGTTAATTGTTTTTGTGTTGTAGCTGTGCTTACGGTTGTAGTACCTGTGCTTCCCGAAGTACCTGTTTCTGCAAACGCAGACATAAGACCCATTGAGCCGAACATTACAAGTACAGCCATAACCAAACAAAGCATTCTTTTGGAATTTTTCATTTAATAAAAGCCTCCTGAAAATATTAGTTTTAAAATATGGGAACAAATCCCCTTTATACGTAATTAATTATATCAAATACACTTTTGAAATTCAACTTGATTTTTAAAAAACTATATTATGCACAAAAACCCCTTGTATAAATTGTGCAAATCAACTAATCCTTGTCTTGATTCATTAAAAAAAGCTTCCGAAAAAATTCGGAAGCTTTTTTAATTTTTTTATTTGCATATTGGTTTTAATCTCGGCGCAATTAATATTGCAATAATCGCCTTAATAATATCAAAAGGAATAAAAGGGAAAACGCACATACCGAGTGCAGACCATAAACCTACGGCTGAGCCTTTAACGCTCATAACTATCATAAAATGCGCAGTACCTACCACATAGCAAACTAAAATAGCAACTAAACAACCAAGCATTGTAAACATTCCGCTTGAAAGTGTTTTATTAAGGCATTTTGATGCAATTCCGATAATAGGAACCATTAAAATATACGAATAAATATATCCGCCTGTCGGACCTGCTAAAATTCCGATGCCGCCCTGGAAATTCGAAAATACCGGAAGTCCGATTGCGCCTAAAATAATGAACAATACTACCGAAATAATTCCTCTTTTTGTTCCCAAAATCATAGCGGTAACCATAATACCAAAAGTACCGAGTGTTACCGGCACTATTCCCGTAGGAATTGTAATCATACTGCAAATACAGCAAACAGCCGCAAACAGCGCGCAAAGCACCATATCTTTTACACTAAATTTTTTACTCATTTTTTACACCTCTTAAATTAATACTAACCTCTCCCGAATAAAGCTTTTCAAGCGTTTTATCAGGATATTCAACTAAAAGCTTTGCATTTTCATCAATGTCAATTGCTTTAGCCTCAATACTTTTACCGTCTTTTAATACATTAATTTTTTTGCCTATTATAAGTGATTTTTCTTTATACTTTTTCATAAAATCACTATTTTCTATGTTATTATAAATATCGAAAAAATTATTAATTACATTTTGCGTAAGTTTTAGCTTAACATCGCTTTCAGGCTCTGTTTCAAAAACAGTTCCCGCAATATTCTCAATCTCTTTCGGGAATCCGTCAGGATTATAAATATTTATGCCGATACCCAAAACCGCGTAATTCAAACCGCCCGATTCCAAATCCATAGCGGCTTCGGTCAAAATTCCGCAAACTTTTTTGTCATCGATAAAAACATCATTGACCCATTTGATTTTTGCTTTTTTACCGCTGACACTTTCAATAGCTTCGGCTACTGCAACTGCGGCGGCAGTTGTTATAAACAGTGATTTTTCAGCAGGAAACTTCGGCTTTAATAAAATGCTTAAATACAATCCGTTTTGAGAATAAAAGCTTCTGCCCATTCTTCCCTTGCCGCCTGTTTGTGTATTCGCGATTACTACCGTATTTTCTTGTGCGCCCTTTTCAGCAAGCTTTTTTAAATAATTATTAGTAGAATCAATGCTTTCGAGCAAAATAACATTACATTTATTATTCAAGACACTTTCAAGCGAAGTTGCCGAAAACAAACTGCTTTCTTCCTTTAGGCAATAGCCCTTGTTAGTAACGGCGTCAATTTTATAGCCGTCATCTTTAAGCGATTTTATTGCTTTCCAAACCGCATTTCTTGAACAAAATAGTTCTTTTGCCAGCTGCTCGCCTGAAACGCTCTCGCCTTTTTTATTAATAAGTGCTTCTAAAACCTGTTGTTTTATCGTCATTTATCTCACCGCTACCAATAATAACTCAACACGGAAGAATTGTCAACCGTAAAAATAAAATGGGTGACAATCAATCTTGACAAATTCATAAATAAGGTATATAATGTCGAAAGACAAATGAAAAGGGGTGCTGAGGCTGCTCGGCTGAGATTTAGCAATTATGCTGCTATGACCCTATAACCTGATACGGATAATACCGGCGTAGGAATTTCTAAATATCAAGGAGTTTTAGCGTGTTTCGGATTATCGGAATGCGTTTTTTATTTGTCTGAAAAAATTTTATTTTTAGGAGGACATTAAAGATGTCAAAAAGTCAGAATTTAACTAAAAGACTTGTAATCTCAGCGGTGTTCATTGCAGTTTCAATCGTACTCAATGAATTAACACCAATCAAATTCCCGTTCGGCGGTTCGGTAACAGTATTCAGCATGGTACCTCTTGCACTTTTAGGCTGGACCTACGGTATCAAGTGGGGTCTTGTATGCGGTGCAGTTATGGGTACGCTCGATATGCTTATCGGCGGACTTCAAAACTTTTCTTGGGTTTCGGGAATACTTGCTTACCTTATTCTCATATTTGCCGATTACTTTGTAGCTTTCGGTGTAATGGGACTTTCGGGAATGTTTAAAAACGTTATCAAAAACCAAACCGTTGCAATCGGTCTGGGTGCAGCAGTTGCCTGTTTATTAAGATTTGTTTGTCACTTTATTTCAGGTGTTACAATCTGGGCAGACTACACCAACGGTTGGGTAGGCGCATGGATTTATTCACTCACATATAACGGCGGTTATATGTTGCCTGAAACACTGATTACAATCATCGGTTGTTGTGCAGTAATTAATATCAAACCGATTACGAAAGCTTTATCAGAATAAGTTTTAAACTGTCTCTTAAATTTTAAGAGGCAGTTTTATTTTTAAATTGAATGGCAAAACCACCTCCTTTTTCATAAAATGTATCGACAGAATTAAATTTTATAAACGGAGGTTTTATTTTGATAATTACAGTTATCGGAAGCGACGGACGTCAATCACATCTTGCACATCTGCTTAACAAGCGCTATGACACAATTTATTTAAGCGGTCATGAAGAAATAAAAACTGCCAAAAACATTATAAAACTATCCGATGTGATTATTTTACCGATGCCGGTTACAAGAGATAATATCAAAATAAACACTACCGATTATAATATAGAAGAAATTTTATCCTGTATAAGCCCTGATGCCTGTGTAATAGGCGGAATGTGCGAAAATTTAAAGTTTGACGGCAAAATCTTTGATTACGGCAAAGACGAAGTCTTTACTTTAAAAAATGCGCTTTACACCGCAGAGGCTGCAGTTGCACTCGGCATAATGAACACAAGCTTTTCACTTAACAACGCTGAAATACTGATTCTCGGCAACGGCAGAATAGGAAAATATCTGGCGAAAATTCTTTCATCTTTCTGTGTAAAAATAACTGTAAGCGCCCGAAAGCAAAAGGATTTTGATTATCTGAAAGCAAGAAATTTAATGTCGGTAAATACAAACGAAATAAAATCTCTTGAAAAATACGATGTTATTTTCAATACTATTCCGGAAAGTGTTTTGACAAAAAGTTCGGTTGATACAATTAAAAAAACTGCGCTTGTAATAGATTTGGCATCAAAGAAAAGCGGACTTAACACCGCGCACCTATATATTGACGCCAAGTCTTTGCCTGTTAAATATTCCGAACAAAGCGCAGCAAAAACACTTTACGATTCTGTCAGCAAATATCTTAAAAGCAAGTAGTATTTACATTTTTTGAAAGGGTGGGTTTGAATATGAACAATGTCAGGGTAGGCTTTGCGCTATGCGGTTCTTACTGCACTTTCGCAAAGGTCATACCTGTTATTGAAAAATTGGTATCGGAAGGTGCAGATGTAACACCGATTATGTCGGAAAATGCATATTCGACAGACACAAGATTCGGAAAAGCCGAAGAACATATCAAAAGAATAGAGAACATTTGTAATAAAAAAATCATATCTTCAATTACTCAAGCCGAGCCTATCGGCCCTAAAAAATTATTTGATATACTGATTATTGAACCATGCACCGGAAACACATTGGGAAAACTGGCAAACGGAATAACCGATACAAGCGTTACAATGGCAACAAAAGCGCATCTTCGCAATAACCGCCCGGTTTTAATTGCTGTTTCAACTAATGACGGTCTTTCAGCAAGCGCAAAAAACATAGGTATGCTGCATAACTGCAAAAATATATTCTTTGTTCCGTACCGACAGGATGACCCGCTGACAAAAGAGTGCTCGCTGGTTGCAGATTTCGACAAAACAATAGTCGCAATGCATAATGCACTGGAAAATCGACAAATGCAACCGATAATTTTATAAAAAGCTTAAATATTGTATTGAAAAAAGATGTAAACTTTATTATAATAAAGTTACATCTCTTTTTTCTAAAGGAAGTATTAAAATGAAAAATAATAATTTCAAAAAATATTTTTATGCGGGCGTTACGCTGTTTTCGGTTTTAGCACTTTGTATTTTATTGTATTTTCTTCTTGATAAGCTGCCTGCAATTTTTTCAGGAGTTCAAATTTTGATTTCCGCCGCAAAACCTCTTATTTACGGCGCTTGTTTTGCTTATATATTATATCCGGTATGCCTTTTCTTTGAAAAGAATTTTCAAAAATGCTTTAAAAAGATGAAAAAAAGAAAGCTTGCAAATACTCTTACAAGAGGCATCAGTATTTTCTTAAGTATAGTTTTCGGTATCGGCGTTGTAGCTTTTATTCTTTATATGATTATACCTCAGCTTTATGACAGCATATTAAAAATAATAAATTCTGCGCCGGTTTATATCGAAAGAATAAGTAATTTTGTTGACAGCTTCTTTAAAGATAACGAACATATTCGTACTACTGTTTTAAATACTATTAATGAATACACCTCTGATATTACCAAGCTTCTTACAAACTGGAGCAGTCAGATAGGATTAATAGTAAAAAGCATAGGTGACGGTGTATTAAGTATTGCAATCGTAACCAAAAATATATTTATCGGTTTAATTGTTGCAATTTATCTTTTAGCTGACAGAAATCAGTTTAAAGTTGCTTTAAAAAGATTTATCGAACTTATTTTTTCTAATAAAATGTCTACGACTGTTAAAGATGAAATCAGATTTGCCAATAGCATTGTGCTGAACTTCATTTCAGGCAGACTGCTTGATTCGGCTATAATCGGTATACTCTGCTACATCTTAATGATAATTCTTAATTTGCCTTTCCCGCTTTTAATCGCAGTTTTAGTAGGCGTTACGAATGTAATTCCTTTCTTTGGTCCGTTTATCGGCGGTATTCCGGCGGGACTTCTCATTCTTATTGAAGACCCTATTAAATGCCTGATATTTATTGTTATGATTGTTATTTTACAGCAGGTTGACGGAAACATTATCGGGCCTCGTATATTAGGCGATTCAATCGGTTTATCAAGCTTTTGGGTTCTGTTCTCAATGCTGGTATTTGGCGGTATGTTCGGTCTAACGGGTATGATTATAGGTGTTCCGGTTTTTGCAATTATATATGATATAATCAAAAAGCTCATAATTATGTTTGAGCGAAAAAAAGCTTTAAAAAACTCCGCTGAAATAAAAAAATAATAAGTTATTACAGTTAAAAGGTCCGAAGTTTTTCGGGCCTTTTACATTTAATACATTTTTTTGCAATTATTTTATGTAAAATAGACAAAGATTGTGTTTTTAGTTGAATTGGGTTGACATAACGAAGAAAATACTTCATAATTATTTATACTATTTTTTACACTTGGAGGATTGAATTTTTTATATGAAGAAGATTGTCGCGTTTATTATTGTTATGGTGTTTTTTTTGCAGTCAAGTTTAACTTCATTTGCTTTTACTGACACGCAAAACAACCCTTTTACATCAAAAAAATATACACACGACGATAAATTTATCGGTTATCAGATTTCATACGGAGTTGACGTTTCGGAATGGCAGAGCTCGGCTGATTTTGCCAAGGTAAAAGCTGCAGGCGCCGACTATGTTATACTTCGTGCTGCCTGCCGAGGATATGCCTCAAAAGGTACATTATTTAAAGATAAAAAATTCGACCAATATATAGTTGCCGCTCAAAACGCGGGACTTGATGTAGGCGCCTATATTTTCTCACAAGCCATTACTGTGAAAGAAGCGCAAGAGGAAGCAGATTACATTTTAAATATAGTAAAGAATTATAAAATAACATTACCTATTGTTTTTGACTATGAGTATACAGGCCCTTCAACCGCAAGACTTCGTGCAGCAAATCTTACAAACAAACAAAGAACCAATATATGTCTTGCTTTTTGCAAACGAGTTGAAGATGCCGGTTATACCGCTATGGTTTATGCAAACCAATCTATGCTTACAGGTGATTTGGTTGATGAAACCATTGCAAAAGAATATGATATTTGGCTTGCTAACTACTCAACCTCTCCAAAATACAACGGAAAATTATATGATTGTGATTATACATACTGGCAGTATTCAAGCACCGGTAAAGTTAACGGACTGCCTGGCAATATAGACTGTAACTTCAGATATTTTAAAGCCCCTCAAACTGTAACCGGATTAAAAATTATTGACGAATCAATAACTGAAACCAAAATCGGCTGGAATAAGGTTAAAGGCTGTTACGGTTATGAAATTTTCAGGCTTAATGCAACCACAAATCAGTATGATTATATAGGGCTTAGCAAAGGCGCAGGCAAAACCTCTTTTAGCGACAAAACAATAAACGGAATGCCTGCTACATACAAAGTTCGTGCTATCTCAGCTTATAAAGGCTCAATGACGGGCGGCGGCTTTTCCGAGCCTTTGACAACAACCGGCTGCTTTATAATCAATGTTGATTCATACAGCACCGGGAAATGTACTATAAGCTGGCCTGCTTATGAAAACGCAACGGAATATGAAGTTTACCGATGTGCTTCAGAAAACGGCACTTACTCTTTAATCGGAAAAACCGATGCAAATACGAGAACATTCACCGATACAACTAAATCCGGCTTTAAAACCTATTATTATAAGATTAGAGCTGTTGTAAGGGATTCAAACGGATTAACTACCGATTTAAGATATACACCTGTTAAGGCGGTTAAAAAACAGCAGCCTAAAATCAAAAGTGTTGCTTTAAGTTCAAATACCAAGATTAAAATAACATGGAGCAATGTTGCAGGCGCAAGCGGAACTAAAATTTACAGGAAAGCCGCAAACGGAAAATATAAAAGAATCAAAACAATAAATAATAATACAACCACATCTTTTGTAGATAAAAGCGTTAAAAAAGGTACAAAATATTCATATCAAATCCGCCAGTTTGTAACTGTCGGCGGCGTTAACTATTACAGTGATTATACTTCGGTAAAATCCGCAACGCCTATGAAAACGGTATCAATTACCGTTACACCGTCAAAGAAAAAAGTTAAAATCAGCTACAAGAAGGTCGCAGGAGCAAGCGGATATGAAATTTATATGAAACAATCCGGCGGAACATATAAGTTAATAAAATCTACATCAAAATCTTCTTATACCAAAACTAAGCTTTCCGCAGGCAAAAAGTACTCATTTAAAGTGAGAGCTTATAAAAAAGTAAACGGCAAAAGAGTTTATGCCTCATTCTCAAAAGTAAAAACCGTAAGACCAAAGTATTAATAGGTATCAGCTATGAAAATTGCGAAAATTATAATTAAATATTTTTGGTACGCCATAATCGGCATTACACTATTGTTTTACTGCTTTTCATGCTTTATGGGATATCAGGTTAAAAAGATTGCAGTTTCTTCGATTGAATCTATGGGGACTAAGTATGTAGATTTCGAAGATAAAATCTACGATTTTGATTATGAAAAGCTGTGGCACGAAACACCTGATAATGCTTCTTTTGACAGAACTCAAATACAAGAGCAGGGAAAAATGCAAAAATACACGGTTTCCAATCCCGAAATAATAAAAATCGACGGTGTAAATCAATTTAAAATAGGTTATGTTTATAACATTCATATCTATGATAAATCAGGCGAAGAGACTACCGCAATTGCACAGCCGAATTCAAAAGTTGTGCTTAATATTAAAATTAAAAACGGCTCTTTTTTCGTTGAAAGCGTTTTGTATGACAATGATTTTAATGAATATTCGGTAGGCAGTTATTTTTATGAAAGCGTGCTGATAATACTACTGCTTATAAACGCTGTTGTAAGAAACATTAAATATTTTGATTATTATGTTATAAATAAATGCAAGAAAAATGTTTTAAGATATATTCAGCCTTATATTTTCGTTGTATTATTAATTCTTGCAGCTGTATTTGATATTTTACCAATAGCTTTGATTATTGGTATAACCGAAGAATTAGCTTTTACAATCATATATTTTATTTTAAAATACAAAAGAAGCTCCGATTAACGGAGCTTTTTTTATAGCATACAGTAACAGTAACAAAAAACGCGGCTTTTCTTTAAGCCGCGTTAATAAATTCATATGTTTTAAAATTATTCAGCGAAACCTGATAAAACGAGATTTACAAGTGCTTCAACAGCTTCGTTTTCGTCAGAACCGTCAGCGATAATGCGAATTGATGTTCCGCCTAAAATTCCTAAAGAAAGAACACCGAGAAGACTCTTTGCGTTTACTCTTCTTTCTTCTTTTTCAACCCAAATTGATGATTTAAATTCATTAGCTTTCTGAATGAAAAAAGTAGCAGGGCGGGCATGAAGTCCAACCTGATTCTGAACAACTACATCTTTAACATACATATTAAAAACATTCCTTTCACTAATCAAAACCGAAATTCTGATTTAGTTTTATAAATATTGTTGCTCTAACACAAACAGAACAACGTAGAGTTTGAAAATAAATACTATTTGTATTATACCACAATTTCAGCATAGGTCAATCAAAATAATTCACATTTTCATTAAAATCTATTCTATTCACAAACCTTTAAATTTTAAAGTGAAATCATTTGTGTAAATTACACAAAAAAATAATTAATTTTTATACATCTCACCATTATACAATATGCAAAATATCTCTATTTCGACAAGTATCACTGTTCTTCCTCTAATTTTTTTATAAAATCTTTGTCACTTTCAGATAATTCCGCATTTTTCAAAAGCTCCGGTCTTTTTTTGAAGGTGTTAATCAAACTCTGCTCACGCTTAAATTTTTCAATATTAGCATGATGCCCTGACATCAACACCTCCGGAACCTCTCTGCCTTGCCATTGCGCAGGTCTCGTATACTGCGGATACTCTAAAAGACCGTTAAAGTGGCTCTCTTCAGTAAAACATTCCTCATTGGAAAGCACACCGTCAACCATTCTTGCAACTGCATCTGTAAGCACCAAAGCAGGTAATTCACCGCCGGTAAGCACATAATCACCGATTGAAATTTCCTCATCGCAAAGCTTATCTAAAATGCGCTGGTCTACACCTTCATAGTGTCCGCACAAAAGCACTAAATTATCCATTTTTGAAAGTTCCATAGCCTTTTTCTGCGTAAGTGTTTTTCCCTGAGGCGACATAAAAATGAAATGCGGTCTGGTTTTTGTTTCATCAACAATGGCATTAAAGCAATCGTCAATCGGCTGCGCGGTCATAATCATTCCGTTTCCGCCGCCGTAAGGCATTTCATCGGTTTTTCTATGCTTATCAATTGAATAATCTCTGATATTATGGCATTTTACTGTAATTTTACCGGCTTCTCTCGCTCTGCCGATGATGCTTTCAGAAAGATAAGCCTCCATCATATCAGGGAAAATGGTCATAATATCAATCCTCATCGTCAAAAATTCCTTTCAACGGGCGGATTATAACTTTCTCATTATCTGTATCAACATTGATTACAACATCAGGAATAGACGGAATTAAATATTCAGTTCCGTCTTTTTCAATATGCCATACATCATTTGCCCCTGTTTGTGACACATCGGTAATAACACCGAGGTTTTCACCGCTATCTGCATCAAAAACCCGGCAGCCAAACAAATCGCACTGAAAGAACACGCCTTTTGGCAAAACTGCGTCTTGTCTGTCTAAATATAGAACCTTACCTCTGTATTTCTCAGCTTCCTCAATTGTATCAACGCCTTTTACTTTAAGCAAAACAATATTCTTATGCACTCTTGAAGCGCTAATTTTTAAAGAAGTACCGTTTTTATCAAGATAAAGCGTTTTAAATTTTGTCAAAAATTCAGGGCTGTCACACCATGGCTGAACTCGCATTTCGCCTCTTATTCCATGAGTTCCCACAACTTTTCCCGTTTCGATATATCTTTCTTTCATTTACAAAATCCCTTTTAATATATAATGAAATTATTTTATCACAATAAAATTATATAGTCAAGCAAAAGCCTTTGTTTGACTAAGTTGCTACAAAGTATAAATACTCTTTTCCCTAAAGTAATCAATAAGATAGATAAAAAATCCTTCAAGAAAAATCTTGAAGGATTTTTAAATTAATCTTCGGTGTTTGGTAAAGTCGTATCGCTTTCCATAATCTCTTTAAACTCATCAGCGTCGATTTTTTCTTTCTCAAACAAGCGTCTTGCAACTGCGTGAAGCTTATCAATATGAGTTGTGAGAATCTCCTCACCGCGTTTATAAGCCTCATCAATAATCTTTTTAATCTCAACATCGATTTTTGACGCAACAGTCTGTGAAACATTATCAACATGACCGTAATCACGTCCGAGAAATACCTCATCATTGGCACTGCCGTAAAGAATAGGTCCTAACTCGTCACTCATACCGTATTTTACAACCATATCTTTAGCAATTTTGGTTGCACGCTCAATATCATTTGAAGCACCGGTTGTGAAGTCATTTTTATTATGAATAATTTCAGCAATACGTCCGCCGAGAAGCATTACGATTTCCTCTTTCATTTCCTCTCGGTATTTAGAGAACTGATCCTGCGAAGGCAACGAAATAGTCATACCCAAAGCTCTGCCTCGTGGAACAATGGTGATATGATGAATATCATCCTGTGTCGGCAGGTAATAGCCTGTAATTGCGTGACCTGCTTCATGATAAGCGGTATTGATTTTTTCTTTATCAGTCATTACCCAGCTTTTCTTTTCAGTACCTGCAATAACCTTGATTGTAGCGTCCTCTATAAACTTCTCGGTAATAGCTTTTTTATTTTCTCTTGCGGCTAAAAGAGCTGCCTCATTCAAGAGATTTTCAAGGTCAGCACCTGTAAAGCCTGCGGTTTCTTTCGCGATAGTCTTAAGGTCAACATCAGGACCTAAAGGCTTGCCGCGTGCATGAACCTTAAGAATTTCCTCTCTGCCCTTAACATCAGGATAATTAACGGTAATCTGTCTGTCAAAACGACCCGGACGCAAAAGCGCTTTATCAAGAATATCAGGTCGGTTAGTAGCCGCAATAATGATAACGCCTTCGTTAGCTCCGAAACCGTCCATCTCAACAAGCAATTGGTTAAGAGTCTGCTCACGCTCATCATGACCGCCGCCCAGTCCTGCGCCGCGCTGACGACCGACCGCGTCAATCTCATCAATGAATACAATTGCAGGCTGATTTTTCTTAGCGGTTTCAAACAAATCACGAACACGCGAAGCACCGACACCGACAAACATTTCTACGAAGTCAGAACCCGAAATCGAATAGAAAGGAACACCGGCCTCACCTGCAACGGCTTTTGCCAGCAAGGTTTTACCTGTACCCGGAGGGCCCACAAGTAAAACGCCTTTAGGAATACGAGCGCCCAACTCATTGAACTTTTTAGGGTCTTTAAGGAAATCAACAATCTCCTTAAGCTCTTCTTTTTCTTCATCGGCACCTGCTACATCGGTAAACATAGTTTTCTTTTTCTCATCAGCCGAGTTTTTAAACTTCGCCTTACCGAATGTCATCGTCTTATCGGCACCCATGCCGCCCATTTTCTTCGACATAAATATCCAGAAGCCGATAAATAAAGCTACAAGCAACAGCGTAGGAAGAAAATTGAGAATCCAATTAGCTTCGCCGCCTGCCTCAATATCATATTCAATACTAATCTGATTATTTTCTTTGATTTTATTAAAATCATTAATAAAAAGCTCGGAATTAGGAACTTTATATGTCTGTGCAACTTTATCTCCGCGTCTTACATATTCAACATTTCTGCTTGAAATGTTCATATTAAACGAAGAAATCTGATTTGATTCAATCATATCAAGAAACTCGGAATATTTAAGCTGTGTTCCTGTTAAATTCTTGCCCCACATCGAAACCAACATTACTACAACAAGCAACGGTATAGCAATATAAAGCAACACATTTTTTACATTTTTATTAATAATAATCAACCTCCTTTGTTATTATTAAAACTTTTTTTGTATTCTTGCCAATGCAAAAATCACCGGCAACGCCGATATTTTCAGCCCATACAATTCTGCCGTTACATTCCAAAACAGACAACTTCGAGCGTATATCGACCGGAATTTTCATTTCATTATAAAGCTTTTTAATCTCTTTGTTTACTTTTTGATTTTTAAGTCGAATTTTGTCACCGGGTTTGCGGTTTCGCAAAACTAAACTATCACAAATTTTATCATAATCTATTGTACTATTTAAAAACAAATTGTAAACATTTTCAGTATTTTTATATTCTTCATAAGAAACAACTTTTGAATAGTATTTATTATACGGGGTTTCAGCACTTTCGCCAAACTCAACACAAAAGTCTTTTTGCGTTATTTTTTCAGGCTTTTTTATTAAAACCTCGTTGTTTTGAGCAATAAACAAATATCCTTTCGGCAACTGACATTTACCGCCGTTTTTTATAACATTAACGCAGTTTTCAATATGAAGAAAATCAGGAGTTAAACCTGTTTTTTCCTTTATCTTCTGCGAAACATATTCAAAAAGCACACTTTCATGCTCTTTTTTCAATTCGCTTATTAAAACATTATCTTTTATAAGTTTTGACGCTTTTTTGCAAAAATAATCACTCTGATTTTCTGAAATTTCTTTCAGTCTTAAAACTGACTGTAAAAAAGAAGGATTAATCTCTTTCAAAACAGGAATAACGTTATGTCTTATCTTATTTCTTGTATATTCATCAGTAAGATTTGTTGAATCGGTAACAAACCGCTGACATTTTGAAGCTAAATAATCTTCTATTTCTTTTCGCGAAACCTCAATAAGCGGTCTTATAATATTCTCTCTTTTAGCAGGAATTGACGCAAGACCGTTTACCGAAGTACCTCTCGCAATATTAAAAATCAATGTTTCCGCAACATCATCAAGATTATGGGCAGTTGCAATTTTACCATTTTCCCCTGCCTGATTTGCAAAACACTCATAGCGCAGATTTCTTGCAAATTCCTCAACGCCGAGCTTCTGCTGTTTTGCCATGGCGCTTACATCAAAATCATAAATTTTAATCGGAATATTTAGTTTTTCACAAAATTCTTTGCAAAAAATCATATCACGCTTTGACTCTTCGCCCCGCAGATTATGATTAATATGCACCGCTTTTAAATCAAGCTGAACCTCATTTTTCAGTTCATTTAAAACAAGTGCAAGACAAACAGAGTCAGCACCGCCGGAAAGACCGATAACGATGCTGTCACCTTTTTTAATCATATTGTACTTTTTAATTGTACTGATTACTTTCTGTTTCATTGTTCTTCATGTGAATAGTCGGGTGTAGTAAACCTTGTAAACTGAGCGTCAAAATTAAGCTTGGCGGTGCCAACCTCACCGTGACGGTTTTTAGCTATAATACACTCGGCCGCATTTGCATTAATCTCTTCAGGATTTTCAGATTCAGCCTGATAATAAATATCACGATAAATAAACATTACAATATCGGCATCCTGCTCGATAGAACCCGAATCACGAAGGTCCGCAAGCTGCGGTTTATGCGACTTACCTCTCGCCTCGGTTGAACGCGCTAACTGTGAACAACAGATAATAGGAATATTAAGCTCTTTTGCCATAACCTTAAGGTTACCTGTAATATCCTGAATTTGCAAAACACGGTTATCTTTATATTTTGTAGACTGCATAAGACCCAAATAGTCAATAATAACAAGATCTGGCTTCGGATTAAGGCGTCTTAATCTTGCTTTAATCTCTGCGACCGTAATACTCGGAGTTTCATCCAAAAAGATATTACATTCAGATAAAATACCGCTCGCCTGAGCAAGTCTTGACCATTCGTTTGTATCCAACTCACCGGTTCTGAATTTAACCGAAGGGATAGCGGCTTCGGAAGCGATAAGTCTTTCTGCCAACTGCTCCCTTGTCATTTCAAGAGAGAAAAATGCAACGCATTTTTTTGAATTAAGCGCAACATTTCTCGCAAAGTTAAGCGCAAGCGAGGTTTTACCCATACCAGGACGAGCGCCGAGAATAATAAGGTCGGATTTATGAAAACCGGTTGTAAATTTATCAATTGCGGAAATTCCGCTCGGAATACCGATAAAATCTTCACGGTATTCTTCTTTTGTAATTTTATCAAGTCTGTCAAAGGTTTCGCCGGTGATAACCTTTTTAATATGAACCAATCCGCCCTCATCGCGATTTTGTCTGATTTCATATATGGTCTGCTCTGCGCTGTCAAGCAGCAAATCAGCGTCAACCTCAGACTCGGAAGCCTCGGAAATAATCTTTCTTGCCGCCAAAATCAAAGAGCGCACATAGTGTTTTTCTTTTATAATTTTTGCATAGGAAACCGCATTTGCGCTTGTAGGAACAATCTGCGCAAGCTGTAATAAATATGCTTTTCCGCCCGCATCATCAAAAACCTTTTCTTTTTTAAGTTCCTCTAAAACAGTAATAGAGTCAATTTTTTTAGAGAGCGCGTCCATAGCCCAAATTGCATTTGCAATAGCAATGTGCTGCGGAAGATAAAAATGCTCCGGTTTAATAATCTCGGCAACATCTGAAATTATATCTGGATCAATTAAAACAGCGCCGAGCACTGCCTGTTCTGCCTCAAGTGAAAAAGGTAAAACCTGCGAATCCGCACTTATAAGCTCCTGATTATCCATTAACCCTACCACCTCTCTTTAAAACTCTTAAATCTTTACTCATTTTGTTACAATTTCAACTGTCATTTTTGCAACAACGCCCTGATGAAGCTTTACATCAAATGAATATGTTCCCGTATTCTTCATATCAGGGGCTGTAATTTTCTTTTTATCAACTTTAATTGAAAATTCTTTATCAATTGTTTCGGCTAATTCTTTGCTTGTAACCGCACCGAAAAGTTTTCCTGATTCACCGCCTTTAGCAGCAACAGTAATAGTTTTTCCGTCAATTTTAGCTTTATTTGCTTCAGCGGCTGCTTTTTCTTCTGCCTTATGATGCAAAACAGCTTCATTTTTACTGTTAAGCTCGCTCATAGCCTGATTTGTAGCCTCTACTGCAAGACCTTTAGGCAATAAAAAATTTCTTGCGTATCCGTCAGAAGCGTTTTTTACATCGCCTTTTTTGCCCATTCCTTTTACATCGGCAGTTAAAATAACTTTCATATCTTTAATCCTCCAAAATTACTCATTTTCTTTAGCTTTTTGTATAGCTTCTGCAATTAAACTGCAGCAATCACTGAAATTCATACATTCAACCTGAGCAGCCGCCATCGTTTGATGTCCTCCGCCGCCCAATTGTTCCATAATAGTCTGAACATTAACTTTTCCGAGACTTCGCGCAGAAATATTTACTTTTCCTTTTTCCTGCTCAGTAGCAACAAAAGATGCGTCAATACCTTTAATAGTTAATAATTCATCAGCCGCCTGTGCCGACGCTACCCTTGCATAACTGTTTTTATCGGTACAATATGCAATAGCGTAATTTTTAATAGTTTTCGCCGAAGAAACAAGCGCTGACTTCAAAGAATATGTTTCAATATTTTCTGCAAAAAAGTCTTTTGCAACAACAGGGTCAGCACCTTTTTCACGCAAATATGCAGAAGCTTCAAATGTTCTTGCAGATGTTCTTAAAACAAAATTTTTAGTATCAAGCATAATACCTGCTAAAAGCGCGTTTGCCTGCGATTTATCAATTGCATCAGCACCGAAATACCTTAATAATTCGGTAACCATTTCACAGGTAGAAGAGCTTGACGGGTCATGATAAAACAAAATAGAATTATCAATAAAATCAACATTTCTTCTATGATGGTCGATAACAACTACATCTTCACATTTTTTATAAACCTCTTCTGATTCAACCGAAGAACAGCGATGAGTATCAACAACAATAAGCAACGTTTTATGTCTTATTTTGCCCAAAGCCTCATCAGGCGCTAAAATAAAGTCATCATTTGGCTGAACTCTGGCAGTATATCGAAGAAGCGCACCCGCAAGAGTATTTTTATAATTGCAGACAATATTCACATCTTTGCCGAGTCTCTTTATGGCGCAAAACAAACCGTAAGCCGCGCCATATGCGTCCATATCCGAAAAGCTATGACCCATAACAAGAATATTTTCGCTGCTTAAAATAAGCTTTTTAAGCGTTTGCGAAATAAGTCTCATTCTAACCGCAGTATTGATAGGTCTCGATTCGGTAACACCGCCGAAAAATTCAAAGTTTTCATCATTTTTAATTACTGCCTGGTCGCCGCCTCTGCCAAGTGCCATATCAAGCGCATTATTTGCGAATTCCACGCACTGTGCCAGATTTTCACCGCCGATACCGACGCCGATTGAAAGCGTTGCAGAGCCGCGCTCACCGAAATCAAGGCTTCTTACTTTTGATAATACCTCAAATTTATTAGCTAAAATCACATCAAATGTTGATTTTTCAACAATCAAAAAATATTTTTCGGTAGAAACCTTTTGAATATATCCCTGTGAATCCTTATCAAGCTCTTCTATACATCGCTCGATTTTTCCCAATATCTCATTTTTGGTGCTTTCAGGAGTGTTTCTAAGCAACAAATCAAGTCCGTCAATATTAATAAAGAAAACGCAAGGTTTTGAATTTTCATATTTATTTTTCAATGATGAAAAAGCAGTATCATCATAGAAAAAGTAAATTGTTTGACCCTCATATTTATCCGAACAGCGAAGTGAAAAAACATTAAAATATCTTTCTTTGTATTCAATTCGCGTATAATTATCCTGACTTAACTCGTCTTTTGCCTGTAAATCAAAGATAAATGAAGCGTCGTTTCCGAAAACATCAATACCTTTTAAAACATTGCTTCGGAACTTTTCATTATACCATACAACTTCATTTGAAGAATTGGCAATCATAATTGCGATTCCGAATTCATTCATAGCACTGTCATCAGCTCCGCTGATATGTTTTGCGGTTGATAAAAAGTAATTATTTATATAATTTCTTGCGAATAAAACACAACCGAAAGCCAAAGCGATAACCGCTATCATTATTAAAATTTCAATATAAAACATCGGTGTTTCATAAATTGCAGCGACAATAGAAAATGACACTACCAAAACAACCGAGATTATTATACAAAGAATTTTTGTAAAATTAATTTGCTGCTTCATTTTTTAAACTCTCCTTTCAAAATCAAGAAAGCAAGGGTTATTCATCCTCAATAGTAATATCGTCACCTAGTTTTGAAATCAAATCATTCAAAGGATCGTTTTCAACAACTTTCGGTGCTGTTGAACGATTATAAGGTCCTAAATTATATTTTATTCCCGTAATTTTTAATACCGCATTTCGTATTGCGTCTTTATGTCTGGCATTGTTTCTGATAGTTTCCGCAAAAGTCGGATTTGGCGCGTCAATAAGCAATAAATTTCCTTTTGTATACGCTTTTGAATTATTAAGCACCGCATAAAGCACCGTAGACTGCGTTTGTAATATTTCCATAACCTCAGGCCATTTTGTAAAACGGACAACTTCATTTGAAGATACCGATTTTTGCGGCGGTTCGGAAGAAATTTGTTTATTTTCATCTTGTTCAGGTACAAAATTATTTTTAATTTTTTCTTTTTTCTCACTGTTATCTTGTGAAACCGATTCTTTTGGCAAATTTTCCATCGGCGCCGCAGTAATGCCTGAAGCAATCTTTTCTTCCAAAGCGGAAATTCTTTTCAAAATCGCCTGCGAAGAACTATCAAGCTCATTTGTGCAAAGTCTTATTAAAGCGGTTTCGGCACAAATACGCTTATTTTGTCCGCCCTTCATTTTATCAAGACATTCAGAAAGCTTGCTTGTGCAATACAAAATGCTTTCAAATTTTATCTGCTTTGCTTGCTGTTCAATTCGGTTAATATCCTCATTTGTACCTGTAATCAGGCGTCGAAAATCTTTCGATGTCTTAGCTACAAGCAAATCTCTGTAATGTGCGATAAGCTCATTAAAAAGTCTTTCAATATCACAAGACGAAGAATAAAGCTTATCAAGCAATTCAATTGCTCCGGCTGCATCATTATTCTCAATAATATCAACAAATTTGAAAAGATGCTCTTTACCTATAAGTCCTGCACATTCGGCAACCAAACTCTCGGTAATATCTTTATCAGTACCGGCACAAAGATCAAGTAAGCTTAAAGCGTCACGCATACCGCCGTCACAAAGCTTGGCAATAAGAGTAGCCGCATTATCTTCAATATTTATATTTTCTTTTTCACAAATATACTTAATTCTCGCAGTAATTACATCAACTGAAATTCGGTTAAAATCATACCGCTGACATCGTGATAAAATTGTAGGAGGTATAGCCCAAACCTCAGTTGTTGCAAGAATAAAAATCGCGTGGGCAGGAGGTTCTTCAAGCGTTTTAAGCAGCGCATTAAACGCTTCTTTTGTAAGCATATGAACCTCATCTATAATATAAACGCGGAATTTCGCTTTAGAAGGAGTGTACTCAATCTGCTCTCTCAAATTTCTTATATCGTCAACACCGCGGTTTGATGCCGCGTCTATCTCAACAACATCTAAAATCTCACCGTTATCAATTCCGACGCAGTTTTCACATTCATTGCAAGGGTCGCCGTTTACAGGATGAAGACAATTGACAGCTTTTGATAAAATTTTAGCACTTGAAGTTTTACCCGTACCGCGCGAGCCTGTAAAAAGATATGCGTGAGTAAAACGGTTTTCAGCAACCTGCGCTTTAAGCGTATTTGAAATATGATCCTGACCGCAAACATCACTGAAGGTCTGCGGGCGGTATTTTCTGTATAAAGCCTGATGCATATCTTTCTCTCCTTTTCAAAATAATAAGAGCCTATGTATTTAAGTCTGCGGACACCAGATTTTGCTGCGGCACACGGCTCCCTTCGCTTAATGCTGCTCGGTTCCCCGTCTGACATGGTTCACGAGGGTCCGTCGCACAGGACCCGATATCCGCATACTTAAACGCATAGGCTTTAAGTATATTATTCGTAATGTATATTATAATACATATCTATTGATTTTTCAACCCTTTTTTTATTATTGCTGAAAAGTTCAAAAAACACAGTCTTTCGACTGTGTTTTTTGCTTTATATTTTATTCCATACAACGCCTTCACGGGTATCTTTAATCTCAATTCCCATATCAAGAAGTTCTGCTCTGATTTCATCTGCGCGCGCAAAATTCTTTTCTTTTTTAGCCACTGCACGCTCTGCAATCAAAGCTTCTATTTTAGCTGACAGCTCATCATCAACAGCGCCTTTATCATCAGCAATTTCTTTTGCTTTTTTAATAAGGTCAAGAGATAAAACCTTATCAAACTCTGCAATCAAATAAAGCTTTGTCGCATCGGAAATATCTGCTTTTAAAACATCATAAAGCGCGGTAATACCGAGTGAAGTATTTATATCGTTATCAAGCGCCTCTTTGAACTTTTCTTCAAAAGGCTTCGCCTCATTCAAATTCGGCTCTCCGTCTTTTAGCGAAGCAATTTTGGCAATCAATTTTTTAAATGCTGCCGCTGCGTTATCCATTCCCTCATAAGAAAAAACAAGCGACTTTCTATAATGTGACTGCAAGCAGAAAAATCTATAAACCAATGGGTCATAGCCTTTTTCCTCAAGCAAGGAAACAGTTAAAAACTCGCCCTTTGATTTTGACATTTTACCGGAATTGGTGTTAAGGTGAAGCACATGAAACCAATAGTTACACCACTTATGACCAAGATAGGCCTCGCTCTGCGCAATCTCGTTTGTGTGATGCGGAAATGCATTGTCAATACCCCCGCAATGTATATCAAGATGCTCACCGGAATGTTTTATTGAAATTGCCGAACATTCAATATGCCAGCCCGGATAACCTAATCCCCAAGGGCTATCCCATTTCAATTCCTGGTCATCAAACTTTGATTTTGTAAACCAAAGAACAAAGTCTGTTTTGTTTCGTTTATTTGTATCTTCAAAAACGCCCTCACGAACGCCAACCTCTAAATCTTCAGCCTCATATTTATTAAAAATATAATATTCTTCAAGCTTTGAAGTATCAAAATAAATGTTTCCGCCTGCCTCATAAGCATAGCCTTTTTCAAGCAAGGTTTCAATCATTTTAATAAAGTCATCAATGCAACCTGTAGCAGGCTCTACAACATCAGGGCGCTTGATATTAAGCTTTTCGCAATCGGCAAAGAAAGCATCTGTATAGAATTTTGCGATTTCCATTACCGACTTATGCTCACGCTTTGCGCCTTTAAGCATCTTATCTTCACCTGTATCAGCGTCAGATGACAGATGACCTACATCGGTAATGTTCATAATTCTTTTTACATCATAACCCGAATAACGCAGGTATTTTTCAAGAACATCTTCCATAATATAAGTACGAAGATTGCCGATATGCGCAAAATGATAAACAGTTGGGCCGCAGGTGTACATTGAAACCTTGCCCGGCTCAAAAGGTTTGAACTCTTCCTTTTTTCTTGTAGCAGTATTATATAAATTAAGCATTTTGTTTTTTCTCCCTTATATCACATTAAACCTTGTGTTGTTAAAAGAAACATCGGCATATTTAATATCAATCTGATGCGGCAGATTATCGTGATGGAACAGCGAACCATGATTTTTGCCGTCGTCAACATCTTCAAAATCAAGCTGCTCGAATGTGCAGTCTGAAAAACGAATATCTTCCAATATATTTGCTTTTCTGCCGTGAATATACGGCATTCTGAACCCCTGAGCTTGAATATTATTAAAATGTATTCCTTTAATTTTTTTACACAGAGTGTTTTTACTTTCACCTATATTTATAAAAATCAAGCTGTCATAGCCTTTTTGCATAACAATATTATTAAAGCTTAGATTTTCAATATCCGTAGCCTCAATTCCCTGATCCGCCCAACGCTCGCCGTTGTTTGACGGAAGTGAAATTGATACACCTGTTGTGCAATCAGTCATAGTAAGATTAGAAAAAATACAATTTCTGATAACGCCGTCATTAATCCAACCTATTCTGATACCTGCTGCGTGAGAATGTAGATTACAATTAGTTATGCTGACATTCTCACAGACTTTTTTCTCAGTTAATGAGGCAGAATTTGCCCTAACAACCAATGTATCGTCACTACAGGTCAAATTGCAATCAGAAACACAAACATTTCTGCTGCAATTAATATGAATACCGTCATTATTCGGCATATCAAGGTTACATTCAACTTTAATTCCTTTAATATTAACATAATCGCAGTCGTGAATCCAAAAGGTCCAGCCGGCAGTTTCATTATAGAAAAACGTGTCTTCGATTTTGACATTTCTGCAGCCTACAAAGAACATAACTCTCGGCGGTGTAGGTTTATCTACTCGCTTATAAGGCATATAATAATCGTTTGCCTTTTCTACAAATTTTTCACCGCTGCATCTGATACTGCCCATACCGGTAATACTGATATTTTCACATTCATCAGCCATAATAAAACAAGCATTTCTGTATCTCGGCAGCATTTCGGTCTTAACATGTTTCACATCATTTTCAGGAAAGCTTTCAATTTCTTTTGAGCTTACCAAAACTGCATTATTTGCAATATGAAGTTCAACAAAGCTTTTTAAAAATATTGTTCCGCTTACAAACTCGCCGTTTTCAACAACAACTTTTCCGCCGCCGTTTTTATGACATTCATCAATTGCGCTTTGAATGGCTTTAGTATTATCTGTTTTATTATCGCCGACTGCTCCGAAATCTAATATGCTGTAAATTTTTGTACTCATATTTTTCACCTAAAGCTGATTTTTATTTCTGTTTTTCCTGTAATTGTTTCTCTAACTGCTCAATTTTATATTCCAAAGAGCATATTTTTTGTGCCACAGGGTCAGGAAAATGAATCTGATCGAGATCGCATTTATGCGGCTCGCCTTTTATTTTAACAACCCTTGCCGGGATACCAACCGCAGTACAGTCAGCAGGAATTTCATTAAGAACTACTGCGCCTGCGGCGATTTTTGTGTTATCGCCTACTTTAAACGGTCCTAAAACCTTTGCGCCTGCACCAATCATAACATTATTGCCGATTGTAGGATGGCGCTTGCCCGTATCTTTACCTGTTCCTCCGAGCGTTACTCCCTGATAAATAGTGACATCATCACCGATAACTGTCGTTTCACCGATAACAACGCCTGTACCGTGGTCAATGAAAAATCTTCTTCCGATTTCGGCGGCAGGATGAATTTCAATTCCGGTTTTTTTTACGCATCTCTGAGAAATCCAACGAGCGATAAAAAATCTTTTATGTCGGTAAAAGAAATGAGCTCTGCGGTACATTCTGACCGCTTTCATTCCCGGATATAGCAATAATATTTGTAAAGAAGAAGTTGCGGCAGGGTCATTGGCCTTAACAGTTGCAATATCTTCTCTCAATCTGTCAAACATAAAGTATAAATACTCCTTTCACTGTAAAAACAAAACTCCGTTGTGCAAAAAACACAACGGAGGCGAATTATTTAAAATTCACGGTTCCACTCCAAAGCAAAACTCATCATACCCTTTAACGGCGGGGAACCGAGCAGAGATACTTGTAAAATTCACTCTGCCGACAATGACGGCGCACTTCAAAAATACCGCATATGCGCCGCTTTCAGCCTATGGCGAACGCTCTCTTTAAAATGCTTTGTATATTCTACTCTACCTCATTATAGTCTTTAACCTGTATATTTAATTATATCACACAAAATAAAAAAAGTAAACTATTTATTTGAATTAATATATTCCTTGTTTTCTACAATATATGTCAGACCTGCAATCAATGTTAAAACTGCAGAAATCCACAAAAGCAGAGAATAAACAATCTCAAATGCAAAAGCTACGCTTTGAGACAAATTAAATGCCTCGTTTAAAAAGCACAAAAACAATGTAACGCATATCGCAACCATTTGCATTACGGTTTTTGACTTGCCCCACATATTCGCCGCAACTACCTTGCCGTTATCAACCGCAGCTAAACGAACCGATGTCACAACAAATTCACGAAGCAGCACAATAAATGTAATCCAGACAATACCATAGCCTATTTTCAAATAAGTAAATCCCAAAAAGGCGGCTGTTGTAAGCATTTTATCCGCAATAGGGTCCAAAAACTTTCCGAAATCGGTTATTAAATTTTGCTCTCTTGCAATTTTCCCATCATAATAATCGGTAATTGAAGCAACAGCAAAAATTAATAATGCAACCAAATAATGATATGGAAAATCGATAAGAAGCGACACCATAAATATAGGTGCAAGAACAAATCTTATTATGGTGAGTTTGTTTGGAAAATTCATTAAATCTCTTCTCCTAAAAGGTCATAATCAATTCTGTCATAAATTTTAAGCGGTAAAATTTCGCCTGCTTTATGCTCTTTTTCTGTCATAAAGAAAACTTTTCCGTCTATATCAGGCGCATCCATTTTACTTCTTCCGTAGTAGCATTTATTCATTCGGTCATATCCCTCAACAAGCACATCAAGAGTTTTACCGATTTGAGCTTCTGCAAGTTCATCATTAACAACAGACTGTTCAGCCATCAAAACCTCAAGACGTCGGCTTTTTACCTCTTCATCTATCTGGTCAGGAAATTCTGCCGCAGGCGTGCCTTCTTCAGCAGAATAAGTGAAAGCACCCATTCTTGAAAATTTGCTCTGCTGAACAAATTCGGCCAATGTTTCAAAATCTTCGTCACTCTCGCCCGGAAAACCTACAATAAATGTAGTTCTTATAGTAATATCCGGAATCTCTTCACGAAGTTTTTTAATTAAATCACGAAGCATTTTAGAATCGCCCGAACGGTTCATCCTTTTCAAAATCTTATCACTCGCATGCTGCATAGGAATATCAAGATAATGAAGCACTTTATCATTTCGCTTAATTGAAGAAATAAGTTCATCAGTTATCTTGTCAGGATATGTGTATAAAATTCTTATCCATTCAATTCCGTCGATTTTTTGAAGCTCATCAAGTAACTCAGGTAATTTATATTCACCGTATAAGTCTTCACCGTAACGAGTAGTATCCTGTGCAATAAGAATAATCTCTTTTGCTCCGCCTTTAGCCAAATTTTCAGCCTCGGCAATAACGTTCTCCATCTCTCTTGAACGGAATTTACCGCGAATCATAGGAATTGCACAGTAAGTACATCTGTTATCACAACCGTCGGCAATACGAAGATAAGCGGTATAAGACGGTGAAGTTAACATTCTGTCGCCGTTCATCAAAAGATTTTCTTTTTCCGAAAAAGGACTGTAAGGACAGCCGCCGAGCGCTTTGCTTACAATTTCACAAATATTTTTATTCTCACCGATACCCACAACCGCGTCAACCTCAGGCATTTCTGAAAGGATTTCATCGCGGTAGCGTTCAGCAAGGCAGCCTGTAACAATAATTGCTTTAAGCGTGCCTTTTTTCTTCAATTCACCGAGTTCAATAATGTTATCAATAGCTTCTTGTTTAGCGTCTGCAATAAAGCCGCAGGTATTTACAATTATAGCCTGCGCCTGATTTTCATCAGCGGTTATCTCATAACCGCCCTCTTGCAAAAATGATAACATTATTTCTGCGTCAACCTGATTTTTAGGGCATCCCAAAGACACCATTCCAACTTTAACTGCCATTGTGTTCTCCTAATAATATATATTTAATCGAATACTAATCAATATCCGTCATATTTTCATTTTCAACTGTCAAGGTCGCCTGTTTTATAACGCTGTATGAATATCCTTTTCGTTGCAAAGCAGCAAACATTCGGCGATTAATTTTTTCATCTTCATTAAAAGCAGGATATTTTATTCTTATAATTTCTGCCGCGCTTTCAACCTCATCATTACAAAACTCATCTGCAACTGCTTCAGCAATTTCTCGGTCAACACCTTTGAGCAAAAGCTCAGTGATTACTGCGCGTTTACCGAGTTTTCGGTTTTCTTTTAAATTATATGCAAAATTATAGGCAAAGCGTTCATCATCAATCACGCCGGCTTCGACTAATCTCTCAACCGCCTCGACAACTGCATCTTCATCAAAACCGTCTTTTTTCAAACGCAAAATCATTTCTTTTTCAGAATACTCTCTGCGTCCCAAAAGCCACATTGCTTTTGAAGTTGCTCTTGTAACACTCGAATCATAGCGCAGGCTCTCAACATCAGCTTCATCAAGAGCCTGACCTACTTTCAATCCGTTTTTAACAACAGTTTCTTTATCTAAAAGCACACTTTCATCTTCAAAAACAACCTCAAAACAATGTTTCTTGGCTTGTTTAATGTTTGTGATAATCATTAATCTTCAACTGCAATATCTATATCAATATCCGCTGCTTTAGGCATAGCCGGTGTTTCAGGCTCGCTTTCAACAGCAGGCTCTTCAAGTCCCGAAAGCTTTGCTTTTTTTAACTTAGGTTTTTTAGAACCGAATAATTCATCGCGGTGTTCTTTGATTTTTTGTTCAATTTCATCCATAAGTTCAGGATTTTCAGCTAAATAAATTTTAACCTTTTCCCTACCCTGACCGATTTTTTCACCGTTATACGCAAACCATGCGCCGGATTTTTGAATAACGCCGCATTCAACACCGAGGTCGACAATCTCGCCTTCTTTAGAGATGCCCTCGCCGTACATAATATCAAATTCAGCCTCTTTAAACGGAGGTGCAACCTTATTCTTAACAATTTTAGCTTTTGTTCTTGAGCCGACAAACTCATTTGCAACCTTTAATTTTTCAGCTCTTCTAATTTCAATTCTAACCGAAGAATAGAATTTAAGCGCTCTACCGCCTGTTGTAACCTCAGGGTTGCCGTAAACCACGCCAACTTTTTCACGAAGCTGGTTAATAAAAATAACCGCACAGTTTGACTTTGCAATGCAAGCAGTAAGTTTTCTCAATGCCTGTGACATCAAGCGTGCCTGCAAGCCTACATGACTGTCACCCATAAGCCCGTCGATTTCAGCCTTTGGAACAAGCGCCGCAACCGAGTCTACAACAACTATGTCAATAGCATTTGAACGAACAAGCGCCTCACAAATCTCAAGCGCCTGCTCACCTGTATCAGGCTGTGAAACAAGCAATGAATCAATATCAACGCCGAGCGCCTGTGCATAATCAGGGTCAAGTGCATGCTCAACATCTATAAATGCAGCCTCGCCGCCGTTTTTCTGAGCTTCTGCAACTGCATGAAGTGCTATTGTGGTTTTACCTGAAGATTCAGGACCGTAAATCTCAATAATTCTTCCCTTTGGAATACCGCCTATTCCAAGCGCCATATCAAGTGCAACAGATCCTGTTGAAATTGCCTCAACATTCATGCTCGTAGTATCACCGAGCTTCATTACCGCACCTTTGCCGTATGCTTTTTCAATCTGATCAAGCGCATCCTGCAGCGCCTTTTGTTTAGGGTCTAACTTATCCTTTGATGTAGTTTTTCCAGCCATTTTATATTTCTCCTTTTTCTATTTTTCCGCTTTAATTACTCTGATAATTCCATTTAAATCTTTTATCATAGAAATATCGGAATACCCGTTGTTTTGCAAAATTGAAAATACTCTTTCACTCATTGTATACCCAATTTCAAACGCAAGGGTGAATTTTTTATTAATTTTAAAATTTTCTGCGATTTTTTCATAAAACAGCAACCCGTCATTTTCTGCAAAAAGCGCAGTATGCGGTTCATTAAGAACCTCTTTTGACAAATACTGCTTTTCATTAATCGCTATATAAGGCGGATTTGAAACAACCAAATCATATTCACCTTTAAATTCAAGTGCGTCAGCTTTTATCGCACTAATATTATCAGCATTATTATGTTTAATGTTTTTTTCCAAATACCGAAATGCATCATCATAAAGCTCAACTGCATCTACTTGCGCGTCTTTTCTGCATTTTGCAATCGCAACCGCGATAGCGCCGCTTCCCGAGCATAAATCAAGCACCTTGGGATTTTTAATATTTTTAATAGCATCAAGCGCAGTATCTACCAAAACTTCGGTATCGTCACGCGGTACAAGAACACCTTTACCGACAAAAAACTCGTAAGAATAAAACTCACAAACACCTAAAACATAATAAATAGGTAAGCCTTCATTGCGTTTTTTTACAAATTCAAAGCATTTTTCAATAACTTCTTTTTCGGCATTTTGCTGACGAAGCTTCATAAAGCCCGTATTATCGGTATTTGCCGCGGTTAAAACTATCTGTTTTGCTTCAAAAGCGACGTTGTCGTTTTCAAGAAGCCTTTCAACCTCTTTCAGTAATTCAAAATAGGTCATATTCTATCTAATTCAGGATTTTCGGGAATAACCTCTTCCATTGCACGAATTGCAACTTCAATCATTTCGGCATCAGGCTCTTTTGTTGTTAAACGCTGAACCCAAAGTCCCGGTGCGGCGATAATTTTTGTAATTATATTATCATGTCTGCCACAGAATTTGATAAGTTCATAACCTACACCGCAGAAAAGCGGTATAAGCAAAATCTTAATTATAACCCAAATCGTAGTAAGCTTTGTAACTCCCGGTGCAACAAGCACTATAATTGTTGAAAAAATAATGCCGACCGCTATCATCAAAAACATAAATGAAGTTCCGCAGCGAGGATGAAAACGAGTTTGTTTTAAAACATTTTCAACCGTTAACGGCAAGCCCTTTTCATAACAAAAAATTGTTTTATGCTCTGCGCCATGATATTTAAACAGCTTTTTAATTTCCGAAGTCTGCGAAACCAAAACTATGTAGCCTATAAAAATTGCTATTTTCATAAGACCTTCCAATAAAGGACGCCAATTCTGCAAAACACCTTCTTTAATTGCCGATGCAGTAACCGAAACATCTGTTGTTACCGCAGAATTAAGAAGATTAAATAAAACCGAAGGCACCCACATAAACAAAAAGACTGCGAGCAAAACGCCTAAAACTGTTCCTATTCCCATAATTACCGAAAGTAACCCGTCAGAAATTTTAGAAGATTTGTTTTCTTCCGCCTCTTTCAGCTCTTCATAAGGAATACCTTTTTTCTCTGCCTTTTTACGAAGCTTTTTTTCCTTTTTTTCTGCTTCTTCCATTTCTTCGATTTCAGTCATACCTGACAAGTCAGCCGAACGCATCAATGTTTTCATTCCGACATACATTGTAATGCCGAATTGAACAACGCCCCTAATAACCGGCCACTTAAAAATCGGACAGATTTTACCCGCGTTCGGAAATTTAACATCTTCAACCGCAATAGATCGGTCGGGAGTTCTTACCGCCAAAACGGTACGCTCGGGTCCTTTCATCATAATACCCTCAATAACCGCCTGACCGCCTATTGAGGTTTTTTTGCAGATTCCGCAATTATCTTTACTCATTAACTGTATCCTTTCATTTTACTGTATATCTGTATCGTTAATACTTGATTTCGTCGGTTCATTTTTAATAAATGGCAACGCAATAGTAACAGTTGTACCGGCGCCTTCTTTTGAATCAACCATTAAAACACCGTCGTGCTGCTTAATAATCTCATCTGCCATAGCAAGTCCGATTCCCGAACCGCGAACAGTATTATTTGCTTTATAAAACTTCTCTTTTACTCTTGATAAATCCTCAACCGCGATACCGCAGCCCATATCGGTAACCTTTACCTGAACATAAACATCCGACTGCGAAGCTTCAACCATAACCGTTCCGCTGTCACCCGAATATTTAATAGCATTATCAATAATATTTATAAACACCTGCTTTAATCTTGCAGGATCTGCCATAACCGGGGGCAACTGCTCAGGCGCTAAAAATTCAAGCTGAAGTCCTTTTTTCTTTGCCTCGGTCTGATACATAATAACTGCTTCGCCGAGTTCAGCAATAATATCTACCTTTTCTTTTCTTATCTGCAATCTGCCTGACTGCATTCTTGAAAAATCAAGCAAATCCTCAACCAATCCCGAAAGACGGTAAACCTCTCCGTTTATAACATCTACACCTTTTTTTACAAGCTCATCATCAACACCCACAGAAGATTTTACAGTTTCTGACCAGCCTTGAATAACAGTAAGCGGAGTACGCAGTTCATGAGAAACACTTGAAATAAAGTCATTTTTCAGCTTTTCGGTGCTTTCAAGCTCCGACGCCATATAATTTATAGTATCACAAAGCTTTCCTATTTCGTCGGCGTCATTAACCGGAAGTCTGTCGCTGAAATTGCCGTTTGCAATACGAAAAGCAGTATTTGTAATCGCACCGATAGGCCCCAAAATTGATTTTAAAAACAACATTCCCGAAACAATTGTTACAACGATAAGAATTATTCCTATTCCTATCATCACAAGAGTATTAAAAAGTATTGTACGCTCAATTTTTTCAAGCGAAACAACAAATCTGATTGCACCGATGCGAACGCCGTTGTATTTCGGCATAAGCTCGGTTTTAGCCATAATTTTTTCGCCGTTTCCGTTTTTGCCTATAAATTCTCCTGTTGCACAGTCGCTTCTAAATGCGTCGGTATAATCTGTATAAGTATCATCAGAATTAATATATCCTTTTGAAGAAATAAAAGCCTCGCCGTAACGGTTTATAAATTGCACTTCAACCACATTTTTATCATTATAAGAATTAATAAATTCTTTTGCCGCAATTTCAAATTCCGCCGATGTGCTTGAAGACTTTTCACTCATAAATTCAACACAAGAATTAATTCTTGAATCAAGATTATCACTTACATAGTTGTAATAATAATTTCTTACAAAAAACGCAAGAATAATTTCAATTACAATAACTACTAAAACAACGACGCCGATAATATCCATAAGCCAGCGCTTTTTTAAGCCCTTAACCTGCAAATCTTCGGGATTAATATTAAATTCCTTTCTCATTTACCGGCACCGTCCTTTCACAAAAAATTAACTAAAATGCTTTATTCAACATTCCATTTGTATCCTCTTCCCCAAACAGTTACAACATATCTCGGTTCCGAAGGATCATCTTCAATTTTCATACGAAGTCTGCGAATATTTACATCAACGATTTTTTCCTCGCCGATGAATGATTCGCCCCACACTCTTTTTAAAATATCAAGTCGGTCAACAGGCTGACCTGCCGCAGAAAAAAGATACTCAACAATCTGAAACTCAACAGGAGTAAGCTCAATTTCAACGCCTCTTTTAACAAGAGTTCTGCGGCGAAGATTTAATTTGAAATCACCGATTACTATTTCATCGGAAACTACCGCGTTGCTCGCTTGTTTATTAAGCATTTCAACTCTGCGGTTAAGCGAATCAACTCTTGCTACCAATTCTGTCGGTGAAAACGGCTTTGTCATATAGTCGTCAGCACCCATCATAAGCGCCGAAACCTTATCCATCTCCTGAGATTTTGCAGTAAGCATAATAATACCGACTGTGGCATTTTTAGCTCTGATTTGCTTGCAAACACTCAAACCGTCGATGCCCGGCATCATTATATCAAGCAAAACAACATGAAAATCATCTTGGCTGAAAAAGATTTCAATTGCTTCTTCGCCCGAGCCTGCCTCAACAGTTTCGTAGCCCGCTCTTTTAAGATTGATAACAACAAATTCTCTGATTGCAGCTTCATCTTCCACTACAAGTATTTTTTTCATAATAAATAATCCTTCCGTTGGCTTTTGCTTTACAAAAGTGTAATATTATTTTTAAGGTAATCAAGCGTAACCTTATTTTCGGACTGTGCCTGAGTATTTACTTTTGCTGCATAAATATATTCATTATCCGACTTTATTTTGGTGTATCCTCGATTATCCTTTTCAAAATCACTTTTCAAAAATACCCTTATTTTAAACAACATTTCGCCAAAGTTTTTATTGGTAAAATCCCATTCATAAAAAATTCTTTCACGAATATCCAAATCTTTTTGAGCAGTGATTTTTCCAATCCACGAAGCAGGTGTGGCAATATAATAATTATCCGCCGTATTTAAAAATCCACAGGAACATCTATCACTGATTGTCTGACCGTTCATACTGTACCACTCGGAAAAATAAACCTTTTTATCAGGGTCTTCAACTGCATCATATCCCTGACACACAAAGGTTTTGGGCAATTCGATTTTGCCGTCCTTATTAATATCCCTGCATCCGATAAGAGAATCGCGATAAGTAACTGTTGTGGATTTTGATTCTGCATTATAAAATGTGGTTTTCAGCGTTTCATCATAATAAAAAACTTCTGTTATCATAGCACTGTCACTTACAAAAGCATCAACAAATATGCCGTTTTGATTATCGTTGATAGGAGCAGTCTTAATCTCAGAAAAAGAAACAATGCTGCTGTCAAAATCAACTGATCCTAAAGCAACCGCAACTGGGTCGCTTTCATAGCTGAAGCTTACAAGCTTTGCGTTAACAGTTCTTTTCATTATTCCGTCTTTGGTTTCCTGCGAAATATTTGTAGACTGGTCGGAAATTTTGAAAAACACAATTTGCGGTTTTACCGAAGCGCCAAGGTCAGCCACACAGTAATCGGTATATCTTTCCTGCGCTAATAATTTTACTTCGCTGTCTTCGTATTTATAAACGCTGAGTTCCTGTTCATTATTATTAAAAAGCTTGCTTCCGACTAAAATTTCAACCGCCTCATCGCCGCAAACATCAGCAAACTCAATGCGGTCAATACCGGTTCCCGAAAGCGAAACATCAAATTTTGAAATCCAATCATCATTTTTGTGCGTAAGTACATTCATATGAACTGTTATAGTCTGTTTTTCGGAAGTCTGATAAAAAACAACCGCCTCATCATTACCATCGTTATTTAAATCACGAATGATAATAGCGTTTCTGTAATTTCCGTTAGACGGATACGAAAGCTGGTAATCAGCCTTGATTTTTGACAAAGCCTCTTCTATTTCAACAAGATTTCCCGATGATTTCGGAGGAGACATTAAAGAAGCCGGGCTTGAAAAAATACCCGTACAACCCGAAAAGCTGAACATAATAAACAAAGACATTAACAATGCCGATAGCTTTTTCATATGTCATTCCTCCTTCACAGTTATTTTTATGATAAATATTCTTCAAGCGAGCTGAATTTATAATCTCCGTTTTTAAGCAAATCAAAGTTTTTAAGTGCCGCCGCAGTACCTAAAGCGACACAGGTTTTAGGATTTTTAGGCGAAATAACTTTAACACCCGTATATTCCTCAATAAATTCCGGCAAGCCGTAAAGCATTGAACCGCCACCGATAAGAGTTATACCGTCTCTTTCAATATCGCCTACGATTTCAGGCGGTGATTTTTCAATAACCTCCTGAATAGATCGGCAAACGGTCATAGCCGCATCATAAAGAGCGGTAATCATTTCACTTGTGTTAATCTCAAAGGTTTGAGGCATTCCTGTAAACTGGTGTTGCCCTTTAGCAGTGAGAGTCAACTCAAGAGGTCTTGGCTTAACACAACCGATTTGTTTTTTTATACTTTCAACCGTATGCGGCCCAACAATTACATTATGTTCAAATTTAATATATTTCTCTATCTCGCTGTTAAAGTAATCACCCGCAACTCTTATAGACTCATTTTTAACAAGTCCGCCCATTGACAAGGTGGCAATATCAGTTGTACCGGCGCCGACGTCAACAATAACCGAGCCTTTAGGAGTTGTAAAATCAAGACCTAATCCGATAGCAGCGGCAACAGGACCCTCCAAAGTGCAAACATCTCTCGCTCCGGCTTCAACGCAAGCGTTTACAAGCGAACGGCGCTGCATAGAGGTGATACCGCTCGGAACCGAAACCATAAGTCTTGCTTTAAAAAGATTGTTTCCCGCAACCTCAGAAATAAAAGCGGTAAGCATATTTTGAGCCATATCATAGTCGGCAATTACACCTTCGATAATCGGGCGAACCGCCGTAACCGAATCAGGCGTTCTGCCTATCATTTTATAAGCATCGGTGCCTGCGGCAATAAGCTCATTTGTATATGTTTGATAAGATATAGCTGAATGTTCATCAAGTACAATAGACTTGCCTGAACAGATAATCGTTTTCAAGGAGCCAAGGTCAATACCATAGCCGTTTGCCATATTTCCACACGCTCTTTTCAAGTAAGTATTTTTATCCATAATAACATATAAATATATATGATATATTATATTACAACTTGTCTGATATTACAAGCCTTTTCTTGTTCACCGACAGTTAAATTTACAGAAAATTTGCAACTTTTTAATTTACTTTAAACACTGCAATGCACAATCTGGCAAAATTAAAAGGAATGACTTTTAAAAAAATCATTCCTTTTAAAATCAATATGTTGAACTTGTTCTGTAATTTACTGTTTTTCCTACAGAACGGGTAAGCGTATAAGTATTACCCGACTGCGAAACCTTAAGCGATACCTTCTTAGGACTTGAATTGCTATTTGTAAGAAGCTTTATTTCAATTTTTGAATCATTGTAAACCTTTGCGCTGATTTTTATATTTTCCGAAAGTGAATTTTTAAACTTCAAATCAACCGAAGGCCATGAAATTGCAGCGTCTCTTCCCGCAGGCACATAGTGAACCTTCATAGTATGCTGGTATCTTGAAACAATAGGCAGATTAGCCAAAAGCGCAGCATTGAAAATTGTTGTTGAAACCTGGCAAACACCGCCGCCTAAACCCTGTTCAACCGATTGTCCCGAATAAACTGTGGCCTCTTTAAAACCTCTTGCAGCAGTTCTTTGACCTACTGTTGAATTAAACGAGAAAACCTCGCCCGGTTTTAAAATCTTACCGTCTATATACTTGCAGGCAACCTTAATGTTCGTTGTTCTTCCGGCAGGACTGTTAAATGTAGTCGAATAAGATGAATAAACATTCGAGAATTGTGTTGTTTTAACTTCAGACCAATCTCCGTAAATCTTTTTGCCGTTTGATATCTTATAAGCACGAACTTTATAATAATACTGGGTTTTTGAGCTTAATTTAATTTTTTTGGAGGTTGTTTTTGAAGAAGTAATTTCAATTACTTTTTTACTCTTTTTAAATGCGCTGTCTTTGGCATATTTAATCTGATAACCGCTTGCGCTTACCTTTTCCCATTTAAAAGTATAATATTTGCCTTTATAATAAGATGATTTTAAAACAACCTGTTCAGGTCGGGTAGTAACGCTTTTACCCGCGCTTGCATCACCCATTACATATTTACTACCGACTTTTTTATAAGCCTTTACCATATATGTATAGCTTGTACCCGGCGTACGTCCGCTGACATCAAAATATGTATTCTTTGTAGTTACGGCATAATCATAATCTTTTTTTGAAGAATTATATCTGTAAATACGGTAGCCGTCAATATTTCCCGAAACCTTATTCCAAGAAAGTCTGAAAGTTTTATCTTTTACCTGACTAATTTTAAGGCCCTTTACAACAGCAGGATGAATATAAAAACTCTTACTGTATGTACCTTTAAAATTGCCTATACCCTTTGCAGTAACTGTAGCAATACCGATTTTAACATTATTTTTGTATTTAAGAGTATAATCTCTGCCGAGCTTTGCTTTAAAGGTTGAATTAGAAAACAACAATGTAGGTGTTTTTGCTTTGCCCGAATATACATAATCAGTTGTTGATAATGACTTATTTTTAAAAGAGCTTATGGTCTTTTTATTTATTTTAAAGGTCTTTGTCACACTACCGCTTAAAGTGGTGCTGTTTTTAGCCGCAGAAACAATAACTTTAGCAGTACCGACATTTATATTATTCTGATATGTTACTGCATAATCTTTATTTAATACAAATTTTCTGCTTCCCTGGCTTACGGTAACAGCCGGAGTTCTTGCCTCACCGCTAAAAGTATACTCTGTTTTACCTAAAGTAACGGTACAAGCACTTAAAGCCACCGCCTTAACCGTAGTGGTAGGCGCGGCGGTTGTTGTAGGAACCGTTGTTGGTACGATTGTAGTTGTAGGTGCAGTAGTTGATGAAGGAACAGTTGTATCCTCAGCCAAAGCACCGAATGATAATGAAAAAAGCAATGCTAAAGCCAAAAAAACGGCCGACAGCTTTTTATTCATATTGACACCTTCCTAAATTTTTAATAGTATTAAATATTTTACAATATTTTTTTACTCTTTTCAACTATAAATGCCAAAAAAATGTTTACAATAATGTAATTATATCGGTATTTTAAATATTGACATTGCAGATTATTGATGATAAACTAATTCATATAATTATATTCACTCGGAGTTTAAATAATGAATAATAATTTTTTATCTAAAAATCCAAAATCGCTCAAGCGAAAAACCAATATTATTTTAATGATTTTAACCGCGGTTGTTTTACTTATTGTAATCGCCGGGTTCATATTGTTTAAAACATATCATATTTATGAAACAAAAGTAGTTGCCGCCGATTGCGAAAAGCAAGGTTACACAGAATCTGTGTGTATTTTTTGCAAAGAAATAAAAAGAACCGATTTTACACCTGCACTCGGACACGAATGGGGCGAAATAAAAGAAAAAAACAAGCCTACAAAGCTCGATTTCGGCGAAGCTTCACAAACTTGTTTAAGATGTAAAAAAGAAGTTATTACAAAGATTGAGCCGACCTCAAAAATGAAAAAATTCTATTTTTCAGGCGACCCCTTTGATGTAGATAACAGTCGAACTGCATCAGGCATGATTACATATTCATACAACGGCAATAACGAAACAAAATATGTCAAACTTAAGTATGATGACAAGTCAACCTCAAAATATATAAAACACGACTATACGGTTAAATTTTTTGAAGACGATCATTTTTCACAGAATTCAAAAATCAAGCTGATGGATGGTGTTCCTGCCAACAGCGAATGGGGTATTTACGGAAACTACTACGATATATATAATCTGCGTGATACTGTTACAACCGAGTTATTCTGTCAAGCAAGAAAATCCTCAAAGTCTATTGATAAAAGGCTAAAAGACAATTATGTTACTTCAAAAACAGAGCCTGTGCTGTTTTATATCAACGATACTTTTGTAGGCGTTTTCAGACTAATTGAGCCTGCCGGCACAACCACAATGAATGTCAAAAAGAATAGCAAAAAGTGTGCTGTTGTCAGAGCTAAAACCACCAATGAGCAAAGCTGTTTTAAATCACAAACCAAAAAAGGTGGCGCTTGGGAGGTAAAATATAATTATACAGATGATGATACATGGGTTTATGACTCGCTTAATGAATTGATAAAATTTGTTTCTGAAAAAGACGGAAAAGAGTTTAAAAAAGGCATTTCACAGTATCTTGATGTAGACGGTATGATTGACTATATGCTTACCGTTTATCTAACGGGAGCTGCCGATAATGTTTCAAGAGCATTGACCTTAGCTACCTATGACGGCAAGGTATGGACGCCGAGCGTTTATGATATAAATCTTTCGCTCGGTATGAACAACCGAGGTGAAATAACCAATCTTGAAACAATTCTTTCTCCAAGCAAAAGCAGCGAAGGAATAGAATCGGATACAAACTCTGTTCTGTGGCAGAAAATGTTAGAGAACTTTTACGGTAAATTCAAAAAAAGATACAAAACATTGATTAAGAAAGTTTTCACCGCAGATAATATTTATAAAAAGTTTGAAAAGCATTTTAACGAAATTCCTAAAATTGCTGTGGAAAAAGAAAAAGAAGTTTATACGGCAGTTGATACAAAGACCGATTTAAAACAATCGCTCAAAGAGTTTATTGCTGCAAGAAAAAGCGTTTTTGATATATTTTTCAAATAACTTTAACCCCCGACTGAAATTCACAGTCGGGGGTTATTTTTGTGATTAAGAATAAACAACTATTTATTATTCTGATTGCTTGAGTGGCATTCGCCGCTCATAGGGCAAGATGAACAATTGCAGCCGCAAGAAGTTTTACCTTGCTTTTTGCTTTTTCGCATATACATAACTATCAAAAAAATGATTAATAGCAAAATTAATGAAACAATAATTGTACCAAGGTTTGAGCTAATCCAATCAAGCATATTTTTCTCCTATTTTTGAAGAGGCGAACATTCTTTTTTAGGTCTGAAAATCATATAAACCAAAGCCGCAGTCAACACAACTGCAACACCTACTCCTATCGGATTTGCATTTTGGCTGAACATCATTCCGAATTGATAAACTATAAGTGAAATTACATAAGCAAACAATGTCTGGTAACCGATAGCAAATAATGTCCATTTTGCCGACTTCATTTCGCTTTTGATAGCGCCCATCGCCGCAACGCAAGGCGCACACAAAAGATTGAAAAGCATAAACGAATATGAAGCCAAAGGAGTAAGCAAGGTATCTATATTCCCCAAAACGCCAAATGTGTTAACAACATTTTCTTTCGCAATAAGTCCGGTTATACTAGCAACTGCACTTTGCCAATTGCCGAATCCGAGCGGTATAAACAACCAAGCAATAAATCTGCCTATCGTTGCTAAAATCGAATTATCAGTATTTTGCACCATTGTGAAAACATTGTTTTCAAATCCGAAGCTTTGCAAAAACCAAAGCAAAACTGCCGAAAGCAAAATAATTGTTCCAGCTTTTTTGATAAACGACCAGCCGCGCTCCCACATTGAGCGCAAAACGTTTGAAACCGTAGGCATATGATAAGCAGGCAATTCCATCACAAACGGAGATTCATCGCCCGAAAACAGTTTGGTCTTTTTAAGCATTATTCCCGAAACAATAATAGCCGCAATACCTATAAAATAAGCGCTCGGCGCAATCCACCATGCACCGCCGAAAAGTGTTGAAGCAATCATAGCAATTATCGGTACTTTAGCGCCGCAAGGAATGAAAGTTGTAGTAATAATTGTCATTCGGCGTTCGCTTTCGTTTTCAATTGTTCTTGAAGCCATAATTCCGGGAACACCACAGCCTGTACCAATTAATATAGGAATGAAAGATTTACCCGAAAGACCGAATTTTCTGAAAATTTTATCAAGAACAAAAGCAATTCTCGACATATATCCGCAAGCCTCTAAAAAGGCTAAAAATAAAAACAGCAGTAAAATTTGCGGAACAAATCCGAGAACCGAACCTACACCGCCCAATATTCCGTCTAAAATAAGACTTTGCAGCCAGCCGGCACAATTCAGCGCATTCAGCCCGCTTTCAACAAGTGCAGGAATGCCCGGCACAAAAATGCCGAAAAAGTTAAATCCTTCACCAAAAATACCATTGTTCACAAAATTGGTGAGAGTAGCTCCGATAGATGAAATTGAAATGTAATAAACCAAAAACATAATTGCCACAAAAATCGGCAACGCCAAAAATCGATTCGTAACAACTCTGTCAATCTTATCAGAAGCAGTAAGCCCGCGGTTTTTACGCTTGTAGCAGTCCTGTAAAACTGCGGTTATGTAATTATATCGCTCATTTGTAATAATGCTTTCGGAATCATCCTCAAGCGCCTCTTCTGCGAATTTTATATCCTGCTCAATATGGTTTAAAGTATTTCTCGGAATCTTTAAAGTTTCAAGCGCTATGCTGTCACGCTCAAAAATTTTAATCGCGTACCAACGCTGCTGTTCAAGCGGCATATCGTGTAGAGCCGCCTCCTCTATATGTGCAATTGCATGCTCAACTTCGCCTGAAAACGCATGAACAGGTACAAGCTTGCCCTTATTTGCGACCTCAATCGCAATTTCAGCGGCTTCTTCAATTCCTGTGCCTTTTAAAGCTGAAATCTCAACAATTTCACAACGAAGTTTTTTTGAAAGCATTTCAATATCAATTCTGTCGCCGTTCTTTTTAACAACATCCATCATATTAATGGCAATTACCACAGGAATACCTATTTCAATAAGCTGTGTTGTTAAATATAAATTTCTCTCAAGGTTTGTTCCGTCAATAATATTTAAAATAGCGTCAGGACGCTCATTTATAAGATAGTTTCTTGCAACAACTTCTTCCAATGTATATGGCGAAAGCGAGTAAATTCCCGGCAAATCGGTAAAAATCACATTTTCATGCAATTTAGATTTACCCTCTTTTTTCTCAACAGTTACACCGGGCCAGTTGCCGACATACTGATTTGAGCCTGTAAGCAAATTAAAAAGTGTGGTTTTACCGCAGTTAGGATTGCCCGCAAGCGCGATTTTCAATTCCATTCTCTGTCCTCTTTCCCCTGATTAATTCAAATCCAATCAAACAATAAAAATCAGAGTTTATAATCTCGTAACTTAATAAAATCTTATTCTACTTCAATAAGCTCGGCGTCTGCTTTTCTTAAAGATAGCTCATATCCGCGTACTGTAAGCTCTAACGGATCACCAAGCGGAGCAACCTTACGAACTGTGATTTCAACGCCTTTGGTAATACCCATATCCATTATTCTGCGCCTGATTGCGCCTTCGCTATGAAGCTTAACAACCTTTGCGGATTTTCCTACTTTTACATCTTTCAAAGTTTTCATAAAACAAACGCCCTCCATCGAAAACTTGATAATAAGTTAGTCTTAACTAACTTATTAAAAAATTATACCACTAAATACTGTTTTGTCAAGTTTTTCAAATATATTAAATAAAATTTACACTATATAAAATATTATTATTTTTAAAGCTTGGCAGAACCAAAAAAATTAAAATATTTAATTTTGATTGTTTATTTGCTCTCCTTTTATCAGCTCATACCGTATCAAGCTGTTGCCGTCAAGGTCTTCTTTATTCATATCCACCGCCGTAATCTGATGATTGTCATAGCTTGTATAATAATAAATTCCTTTATCAGCATTACAGCAAGAAGTATAAATAGTAATTTCATACTTTCCGTCTGACACCTCACAACAGCCTCTTTGCTGATCGACAGAGCCTAAAATGTGAAAAAACTGACTTACACTTTCGCTTTCTGTACTGCCTGAAACCGAATTCATTTTTGTAAAAGCAACGCGGACAAAGCGGGATTGAGAAGACAAGTCGCCCGGAAGTCCCAATGCGCCCATACCTCTGCTGTATGCCTGAAGAGATAATTTGTCGGAAAATAGATTTTTCGGTGATTTCGGTGATAAATTCATATAATTATTTAGCTGAAACATCTGCTCTTCAAACGGAGGGTTGTTTGTAAGAACTCCGACCGGATTCTCATAGATATGAATACCGTCTTTGACAGATTCAACAGTAACCGCATCATTGCAGTCTGCGATTATCCAATGCAACTGTGCCAAAGGCAGCTCTTCGCTGAAAGGCGTATCAACAAGATTCATTTTTTCTATTAATGCAATTGCTTCTTTTACTGTTGCGCATTGAGATAAAATCCAAGGAATAAATTCAAACTGCGCTATATTTTCTTTTCCTTGTTCAAGGCTTTTATAAAATGCATTTCCGACAAAATTCAGCCCTGCCATACCAAGACCTTTTTCATTTACCGCGTCATAATAAAGCGGATAATCCGCTGCATTGCAAGCCATTCCTATCATTGCATAATGGCTTTTAATTTCACCCATATGACGAAAATCAATCGCATAGTTTCGCGGTGTTATTGTCACTTCGTCTCCATAAGAAAATTCGTAATCTAAAGTTCTGCCGAAATAGAAATCTTTAGTTTTATAAGTTGCAGCCGTACACATAGAATTACCTCCGAATTTGAAAATTATTTTATATATTGATTCAATATTTTAAAGCTTCTATTGGATTCTTTTATTTTTTACATAAAAGTCATAGCTATTCAATAATATATGATACAACTTATAAAAACAAAATGCAACAAATTAACATATTTATTATATAAAAAACAAAAGCGGCCCACTATTGCGAACCGCCTTCATTTTGGTCGAGGTGACAGGACTTGAACCTGCGGCCTCTGCGTCCCGAACGCAGCGCTCTACCAAACTGAGCCACACCTCGATATTAAATTATTAATCAATGCTGAATTGCTTTTAAAAACCTATCAAAACGCACCGCGACGCAGCGCTCTTCCTGTTGCAAAATCTTCGCCTTTTGTCTTTCAGACAAAATTCTCGTGTTGCTGCCACTCCTTATTGCTCCCTTTATCTGCCACAGGCAGCGGTCGCGAACGTCCCCAAACTGAGCCACACCTCGATATTGTATTGTCCCTTAAGCAAAAACTTTTAGCATACTTGAATATTATAACATCAACTTTCGGAATATTCAAGAGATTTTTACAACTTTTTTTGCAAATTTTATTTGTCCCGAAAATTTATAAAAAATTTAAGATTTGTATTAAAAGTTTATGTTTACAAATACATATATTATGATGTATAATAAAACTAATAAAAATAATGAAAGGACTTAAAGCGTGAATATCATACGCTTTGTAAAGGTAAACCAATATGAAAATACTTTTTGCTACCTCTGAAGCCTTCCCATTCGCAGTTTCAGGCGGGCTCGGCGATGTTGCCTATGCATTGCCTAAAGCTTTGAGAAAAATGAAAGTCGGCGTAAGAGTTGTTATGCCTCTTTACTCAAAAATTCCCGAACATTTCAGAAGAGAAATGCGGTTTATTACTTCTATTACCGTGCCGGTAGCATGGCGCAGCCAGTACTGCGGTATCTTTGAAGCTGAGTATGACGGTGTGCAATATATTTTTCTTGATAATGAGTTTTATTTCAAAAGAAACGGTATGTACGGCGAATATGACGATGCTGAAAGATTTGCTTTTTTTGCAAGAGCTGTTTTGGAGTGTATTCCTGCCATAGGATTTAAACCTGACGTTATCCATTGCAACGATTGGCAAACTGCGCTTACACCTGTTTATTATAAACTTATGTATTACAACCGTCCGGGGTTTGCGAATATCAAAACTCTTCTTACTATTCATAACATTCAGTATCAGGGTCAGTACGGCATGGAAATTTTAGAAGATGTTCTCGGTATTCCTTCATGGGCTGCCCCTATCCTTGAAAATGCAAAAGATTCAAATATGCTCAAAGCAGGTATTGAATGTGCCGATAAGGTTTCAACCGTAAGCCCGACTTATGCTAATGAAATCCTTGACCCTTGGTATTCATACAACCTTGACGGCATTTTAAGAAACAGACGCTACAAGCTTTCAGGCATTGTAAACGGTATTGATGTTGATGTTTATAATCCTGAAACCGATAAAGATATTCCGGCTCATTTCTCGGTAAATGATCTTTCCGGAAAAGCAAAGTGTAAAGAAGCTTTGCAAAAAGAGCTCGGACTTCCTGTTAAACCTGACACGCCTATGATTGCAATGGTAACACGACTTGCAGGTCATAAAGGTCTTGAACTTCTCCGCTTTATTTTTGACGAGCTTATGAACCGCGATGTTCAATTTGTATTACTCGGAAGCGGTGAAGAGGAATATGAATCATTTTTCCATGTAAAATCAAACGCATACCGCGATAAATTTGCATTCAGATGCGGATTTATTCCTGCGCTTGCACACAGAATATACGCAGGTGCTGATATATTCCTTATGCCTTCAAAACAAGAGCCTTGCGGATTAGCACAGATGGTTTCGCTGCGTTACGGTACGGTTCCTGTTGTACGCCAGACCGGCGGTCTTGCCGATACAATTCGCGATGCAGGCGATGACGGAGTAGGCTATACATTTAAAAGCTATAATGCTCACGATATGAGCGGTGCGATTTACAGAGCGCTCGGCTGTTATTACAATAAAGAAGAGTGGAAAAAGCTTATGCAAAGAGGTATGCAAACCGACAACAGTTGGAGTAATTCTGCCGCAAAATATATTCAGCTTTACAACGACGCTATAAACTTGCGTTAAAGGAGAGTTTATGAAAGGTAAATCTATTGTTTCAACAATAATTAAGTTTTTGATAAGCTTAATTGTATTATTTATAATATTCTGGTTTGAGCTTCCGGCTTTAAATCTGCGTTCAAAAGAATTTTGGAGCTTTGTAGTTCAAGCAATTATCATTTTCACTGTAATAAATGCATTTGGCACTATTATAAAACTTCTTCGCGGAATAAAGCTTAAAAACGGGGCTTTTATTGAAGATAAATACACAAGTGATAAAGTAACATTAAAATCTTTTGGAAAACCTATTCTTACCGCCATTGCTTCAGTTGTTATTCTTATAGCAATCGGAGTTATAATGAATATTATCGGCGCTCAAATTTTTAACGCCGGTAATTACAATAAGCTTGTAACACTTAAAGACGGTAATTTCACTTCAGACGTGGCTGAGCTTAAAATGGATCAGATTCCGGTAGTTGACCGCGACAGTTCCAAAACTCTCGGAAAACGCAAACTCGGTGAAATGTCAGACTTTGTTTCGCAGTTTGAAATTGCCGATAATTATACACAGATTAATTACAAAGACGAGCCTTGCCGTGTCACTCCTTTAATTTACGGTGATGTAATCAAATGGTTTAACAACCAGTCTGACGGTATACCGGCTTACATTCTTGTAAATGTTACAACTCAGGAAACAAAAACTGTACGCCTTAAAGAGGGCATGAAATATTCTGAAGCTGATTATTTTATGCGTAATATTCACCGCTATTTAAGATTCAAATATCCTACTAAAATTTTTGATGATGTTTCATTTGAAATCGATGAAAACGGCACTCCTTACTGGGTTGCCTCAACGGTTGAATATAAAATCGGCTTTTGGTCCGGTCGCGATATAGGCGGTGCGGTGCTTGTAAATGCTATTACAGGCGAATCCGAATATTATGATGTTGACAAAATTCCTACTTGGGTTGACCAGGTTTATTCTTCGGATATGATTGTTGAACAGCTCGAATATAACGGAAAATACCGCAGTGGCTACTGGAATTCCGTTTTCGGTCAAAAAGGCGTTTTACAGCCTACCGAAGGCTATAATTATCTTGCTATCAATGATGATGTTTGGCTATATACAGGTATGACCTCGGTTGTATCGGATGAATCAAATGTCGGATTTGTACTTGTAAATCTGCGTACAAAAGAGGCAAAATATTATCAGGTACCGGGTGCTAAAGAGTATTCGGCTATGAGTTCTGCAGAGGGTGCGGTTCAGGAGAAAAAGTATAACGCAACATTTCCGCTTTTGTTGAATGTTGCAGACCGTCCTACTTACTTTATGTCTTTAAAAGATGACGCAGGACTGGTTAAAATGTATGCATTTGTTGATGTTCAGGCTTATCAGGTGCTTGGTACAGGAACTAATGTTGACGCTGCAAGAGAAAACTATATTGCTAATTTAAAACGCGAAAACATAAAGGTTGATGAATC
>JBJEIS010000096.1:0-3194 GCA_051877275.1 Acutalibacteraceae bacterium
CAACTCCCCTACTCTGCCGCCTGAAGTCAGTTCATCGGCAGACCTATACGGCGCATATTCCGTTATCAGAGTAATTGATGGTGATACTTTTATTGCTAATATAAACGGCATAAACACAAAAATACGGGTTATCGGAATTGATACACCCGAAAGTGTTAACCCGGATAAAAGCAAAAATTGTGAAGAAGGGCAAATTGCTTCAAATTATACAAAATCTTTGCTTCAGGGTAAAAAAATATATTTGGAATACGATACACAAAAAACCGATGATTACGGCAGAACGCTTGCATATGTGTATATTGATAAACAAACAATGCTGCAAGATAAGCTGCTTGAAAACGGATATGCACAACTAATGACAATTCAACCAAACTGTAAATATGCCGACCGTTTTTATTCATTACAGCAAAAAGCTAAAGATAAAAACATAGGATTTTGGAAAGACTATTTTCAGGAGGAAAAATAAGAATGAAATACCTAAAAAATTTCAGGTTATCTGAAACTGCAATAAAATACATAGAAAGTATTGCCGAAAAAGAAAAAACAAGTAACACTACTGCATTAGAAATGATTATTGCAGAACACAGCAATAACCAAAATCAATCGTTAGCTAATGAAGTTGCAGAAAAAGTTATTGAAGAATTCGAAAAAAAATATAAAAATCTGTTCACACGCTTGAGATTAGCAACAAATTACACCGACCGAAATGTACAAATCGAACTTGAAATGTGGAACACACTCTTTTCTGCACTAAAAATGCAGGATGTTCCTGCTCTTCCGACTAAAGAAAAAAAGGTTGAAGCACTAAATCAGGCAGAATTCAACGTTAAACAACGAATTAATGATTTTAAACAACAGAAAAATGATAGCAGTAAAAAGGAGCTTAAATAATGGCTGAAAAAGTAACACCCGGTGTTGTAATTGTAAACCGCTTCACTTCTCCCGGTAGTAAACAATTTCGAAATTATATAAATTACATAAACCGTGAAAATGCCGTTAGAAACGAAAATTTTTCAAAATTTGTAATACCTGAAATTGCCGATGATTTAAAAAACTTCGGAGAATATAACGAGTATATGGGCAATCCTAATAAAACCACAGAACTGTTTACCGATGACAAGGATAATCTCACCGACGATGAAAAACAGCAATTAAAAAATACTTTTGAAATTGCAGAGCAAAATCAAAGTCTGATGTGGCAGACAGTAATATCGTTTGATAATAAATGGCTTCAGGAAAACAATGTTTTAAATCCCGAAACCAACGAACTTGACGAGGATAAAACAAAAAACTGCGCTCGATTATGTATGGAAAAAATACTTGAAAAAGAAAAAATTAAGGACAGCGCTATTTGGAGTGGCGCTATACACTATAATACAGACAATATACACATACATATTGCCGTTGTTGAGCCAATACCGTCAAGAGAAACTAAAATGCTGCGAACAATAAAGTTTAATTCTGAATGGGTAAAAGAACATATTTCAAGCGAATTGTTAGATAAAGTGCAAACCAATAAAAAAATCAACGCATATCGGGAAAAACGATACAACATCAATTACTCAAAAATAATTGATGAATTAAAAACCGAAGTTGAAAAAGGTAGCAAAAAACCTTTAAAAGTCGGAAATTATATCAAAATCAACGAAGACTTTTCAATTGAAATCAGCTTTAACGGTGAAAAATCTGAAATACCTATGATGGCAGAGTTGAAAAATGAAGTTGAAACACAGGTCGGTGTTTTCAAACAGTCATCTATTCGTGCAGGAAAATCCTTTATAGTTAATGAAATTTCCAACACGGCGGAATTGCAAAAAAATATAAACGATATAATCAGAAAAAACATTTACGGTAATATTAAAAATCAAAGCATTGCAAAAGACCGAGCATTGAGAAAACAATTTTTAAGCATTTATCGTCAGTTGCCTGCTGACCGGCGGTTATGGAAATACGGTATGAATGCAATGAAAGATTTGCGACCGCAAATTGACCAATTGGTTAATATGTTTGTTCTGCAAAATAACGCTGAAGATTGGCAAGCGTTAAACGTAGCATTAGATAAACAGACAGAAGTGTTTTTGAGAGGGTATGGATTATCTAATGCCGATGATTATAAAGATAACAAAATAAGAGAATTTTATCAACGGTGTGGTAATGCCGTGCTAAAGGAACTGCAGAGCTTTGATAGAGATATTAGAGAAGCCGAAAAAAAGAAAAACAATAAGTATCACAGTAAAAAATTTAGTTTAGATAAAGAAATTAAAATAATGCGTCATACCGTAAAAAAGCTTAATCGGCTGGTGCTTAATGAGTATGAACACGCGCGAAATCTTGCAATATATGAGCAAGAATTTGAGCCACAATAATATTTTAAAAAGGAGTTTTTACTATGGAAATAAAAATAAGAAATGTAGATGCAGCTGCGGTTGCAAAAATTGACGAGCTTGCAAGAAAAAAAGGACAAAGCAGGAATGAGTATCTTCGTCAGCACCTTGAAAGGCTATCAGTAATCGGTGAAATGAAAGCATTGGAAAGTAGATATGTTGAGCTTGTAAAAAACATATCACGTGTAATTGAAAACAACACTGATGAATTAGAAAATTTCAGACTAACACTTGAAAATTTTAAAAAGTAAACTTTCGGCGGTTTGCTTTTTTAACTTACGCATTAATAACAAGGCTTCGCAAAACAAAAAAGCCGAGGTAGTCTGTTGACTGCTTCGGCTTTTTTGTTATACATTTAGTTTTTGCTTTAATGCTTCTTGAAGAACAGCAGATACATTTATTCCTGATTTTTCGGCTTCTTGATTAAGCCAATTTGGAAGTGTTACATTTCTTCTTACTGCTTTCAAATCATTCTTTTTTCGGTAAGCATTAAAATCAATATCAACTAATGTAACAATATCGTTTTCGTCATCGGGAATTATATCTTTAATATTAGACGGTTCTGGTATTGGTTCGTTTTCATCCTGCATATCAATACCCACAATACCAATAGCGTCTCGTGCCATTTCTATGGCTTCAGCAAAATCGGAGCCTTGAGTATTAATATTAAAATCGGGAACAAAGACTACAATATAATCCTTACCTTTTGACAAAATAATAGGGTATGCTTGTTTTTTCATAACATTCTATTCCTTTCTTGTTTATAATATATTTTATGTGACGGTGGGGCTTTTATTTAAGCCCCCGCCT
>JBJEIS010000097.1:0-3152 GCA_051877275.1 Acutalibacteraceae bacterium
ATCTGGTTGTAAATAGTTTGAAGTAAAGGTCTGATCATCTTCAAAGCTGCCGTTCTGTAGATTCCTTATAGTTTCGGAATTTTCACTCGTGTCCTCCGCATTGGCAACTTTCGGTGATGCACCGACTCCGACAGCCATTACTGTAACAAGAAAAAGACTAAATATCATCTTTAACCAACGGTGCCTTGATCCAATTTTCTTCATACACTATCCTCCTCTCCAAAGCATTATCAATACTGAATTATTGCAAAAAGTCACCAAGTGCGTAAGCATTGCTTACACAATTGGTGACATAAAATAATTATTCTTAACTAAAAGGATTATCTGTTTGTTAAGTGTCATCTGTTTACTAAAGATTTTTGCATTCCTTTGCACTCTTGTCAACTCTTTTTAAATTAAACTTATTTGTTGATATAATACCATATGTAAATTAATATTTCAAGATGAAATACCTACAATTTTTATATATTATTTTGCAATATATTTATGTATTTTAAAAAAGGAAACTATTATAAAATATAAACTCAGGAAACTTATTCTAAAATTTCACAAAATTTCACAAATCCTGTACATATCATAGAATTAATTTCATGATAGCTACTACTTTAATTCAACATAATTAAACTTTTCTAAAGTGTTCACTTTTGCATTTTTTACTTTTTCATCAACATAAGCTTCGTATTTTTCTTCAATGTATTCAGAATACATTGAATTTTTATACTCGCTGAATTCCTTATATCCTCCAGGCTTGCGACTTTTACAAACTGCAACATAACAAGAATCATTTTCTATAATTACTTTACTTACATCAGATTTATAAAGAGTAGTAATTTCTTCAAAAAATGTAGGAGAGCTTTTCTGAATGTTTGAAATATTCTCGTCATTAACATCAATATTTTTAAAATCCACATCATTACAAATATTTTTGTTTATATATTGTAAATCCTTGCCATTTTCAAGCGCAGCTTTGACTTTTTTCATAATCATTTCAGCCTGCTCTTGAGAATAGTTTTCTCCGCTTTTGTTATCATTAAAATACAAATAATAATTATCAAATTGATAAGTATCTGCCTTCAAATACTTATCCCTTTTCACGCTTTCATACCACTTTTTAAGCGTACTTTCATCAGCGTAAAGGTCTTTTCCTTTTTCAGATAATACTTTTCTGTTTTCAATCTGCATATTACTGTAAGTGTATTTAAAATAAGAACTTTCGGTATAGCTTTTAACTCCATATACCGGCTGACCTTTTGCAATTTTTAAAGACCTTTCATTGTTTTCTTTTTCTAAATTCTGCAAGAATACTTTATAATCGGCTTCTCTTTTTTCAATTACACCGTTATCAACCGCGATTTTTTGCTCTGCTTTATAACGAACAAGCTTTTCAAGAGCACGATTGCGAAGCTCTTCAATAGGTTTTTTGTCATTAATTTCTGCATTCCAAAATTTTTCGTCAATTTCGCCGTCGTAATTATTTTCAAACTCTTCAATTATATAGCCTTTTTCATCAGACATTCTCTGGGCTAATTCTTTAGCATAGATATTGTATCCGTCAACTGTTGCGACTATTTCAAAATCTTTAACCTGAGTTTTAAGTTCATAAAAAATAATCATTGATACTGCCAACGCTAATGCAATGACTAATGATACAATAATTATCAATGGTTTTATTGATTTTTTAATCTCTTTTTTCATAAATATACCTTAAATAATTATTTATACTTTACAATATATGTACTATAACAAAATAGCAGGCAGGAAGCATATCTAAATAATGATGCTATGACTATATCAACATTTTAGAATGCTGCCTGCCCTTTTAATTATTTACATTTAACTGTTTTAGTTTTGCTGTAACTGCTGTATTTAATCTCTGTACCTGATTTTACAAACGCTCTTATCTTAACCTTGTACTTTTTATTTTTGTTAAGCTTTTTAAGAGTATATTTCAACTTAGTTGTAGTGAATTTTTGCCACTTTCCGCCTTTATATATGCGAATTTCATAGCCAGTAGCACCTTCAACCTTGTTAAAGCTAAGTGTTATTTTGCCTTTTGCTTTGGCCGCTTTTTTAATAACTGGCTTTACGAGTTTTTGAATTGCAAGTGTAACACCGCTTGACAACTTTTGATTACAAAGACTGCAATATGTATCACCTGTATATCCGGTGTTAAAATAGGTGGCTGTAGACATACCCTTTACATAAGGATTATGACCTGTTGCAGGTATTGGAACAGTTTCCAATACAGCATTACATACAGTACACTCTTTTACCTTTGTACCCGGTGAAGTACAAGTAGCATTTTTAGTTATCAACCATTCAGATGAAATATTATGACCGGTTACTGGTATTGATTCGGTTTCTAATACTGTACTGCAAACTGTGCAATTTTTTACCTTTGTACCTGTAGAAGTACATGTTGCATTTTGAGTTATCAGCCATTCAGATGACATCTTATGACCTTCTGCATCCTTTTTATCACTTACATACTCATAATCACAAATTTTACATTTGTGCAAAGTATATCCGTCTTCTGTACAAGTCGGTTCTACTACTGTATTTACATACCTATGCCCCGCTAGTTCAACTGCAGTTTGTAAAATTTCACCGCAGATTTCACATTCTTCATGTGATGAACCGTCTTCAGTACAAGTAGGAGCAACATTAATACCCCATTTTGTTTTAGTGTGACCGGTTGCAGGGACTATATTTCGTTTATTTTGTTCATCTCCGCATGAACATTTGTCAATCGTGTAACCTTCTTCAACACAGGAAGGAGGAACAACTGTTTCAACATAATTATGTCCCTGTGCGGTTTGAGTTTTTGTATCAATAACACGCTCACAAACTGTGCATTTTTGCTGGTAGCTTCCGTCTTGAGTACAAGTGAGTTCTTGTAAAGTCTCCCATTCACCGCCCGAATGACCTAAAGCAGCAATTTCTCTTGACTGACTGACATAATTACAGGTTTTACAGTAAATAGTTTCAAAACCGTCTGTTGTACAAGTAGGTTTTACTTTAACTGTCCAATCAGAGAAATCATGTTTAACATTTTTATATACTGCAAGATTGTCAAAATACATTATTTGAGAAACAGTACCTCCGATTGTCGCACCAACTGTTGTGTGTTTAAAACTAATACTTGTAATGCC
>JBJEIS010000098.1:0-13269 GCA_051877275.1 Acutalibacteraceae bacterium
CCTGATTTTTCTGATAAAAACTTTTCAATCTGCTCTTTATCCTCTACCTCACCGTCAACGACAACCCTTTTCGGAATATCATCACGAATTGAATAATACTGCGTTATAAACTGCGCTCTTTTTTGTTCAGGAGCAGAAATATCATCAACCAAAAAGTGCTCATCATCAGCCAAACGGTAATTTTTAAATCTAAATACTTCAAAGCAATCCTTTTTATCGCCTTTTACAAAGGCTATTACATCTTGACTTTCAAATCGTGACATAACAACCTTTTGCTTATCATTTAATTTCTCTATTGCAATTATTTTATCCCTTAGCTTTGCCGCTTTTTCAAATTCAAGATTTTCGGAACACTCATTCATTTCCGCTTTTAATGATTTCAATGTTTCGGCAGAGCCTTTTTTTAAAAACTCCACAGCTGAATCTACCGAGTCAATATAATCTTTTTTTGATATTTTTCCGGCGCATGGTGCAGAACAAAGTCCAATAAAATGATTTAAGCATGGACGAACATTCTGCTTTTTATCAGAAGAAAACTTCTTTGAACAAAGCGGAAGCTTATAGATTCTTTTTGCCTCTGACAACGCTTGCTTTAAAAAATAGCTTGAATAATAAGGTCCTAAAACCTTACCTGATTCAGGCAGTTGTTTAACCGCTGTCAAAAGCGGATATTCGTCATCAGAAATGCTGATATAACTGTACCCTTTATCGTCCTTTAAAAGTATGTTATATTTCGGCATATACTGCTTTATAAGAGAACATTCGAGAATAAGCGCCTCAAACTCGCTGTCACATATTATATAATCAAAATCTTCAACATTACTTACCATCTGACGCACTTTTTCAAGCAAATTTTCCTGTGAAGCAAAATAAGAGGTCACTCTGTTTTTGAGTGCCTTTGCCTTACCTAGGTAAATAACATCTTTAGCTTTATTACGCATTATATAAACGCCCGGCAGCTTAGGCAGGGCTAATGCTTTTTTCTGCAATCTGTCAAGTCGCTTATCCAAAATTTACTCCTTAAAAAGTCTGTTGCAAATGTCTTCAAATTCGCCGTAGCTTAAGAATATATTTATCGCATCAAGCATTGCATTTGAAGTCATATTTTCAGGCAAATACAATTCTTTCAAAAGTTTCTTACGTTTATTTGCTGAATTCTCGGCTCCCGTAAGTCCAAAAGAATATAAATCTGTCTTTGATATTTCATTTTGTCTTATTTCAGAATTTTCACATAAAACTCCGTATTTCTCAAGTGCATTCTTTATTATATCCGAATCAACACCCTCGACTCCCAATTTTCCTTCGGCACTCGGCGATTTTTTTCTTTTCTCTTTACCGAAAACATCGGGAATATAAACATTAATAACTTCTGCTTTATTATTAACTGCTTTTAAAATGCGGTTTCTAATTATAAAGCCGGCATTATCGGAATCTGTCATAATTATTATTCCGCGCTTTTTTGCAACCTGTTTAATATAATTTAATTTTTGTTTATCTTTGAAAATTCCAAATCCGTTTGTAACAATAATCGGCGCATCAATTATTGAAGATAGCTTAATTTTATCATATTTACCTTCAACAACCACCGCTTGTTTTAACTTTATCATACTTTTTTCGCCTTTATATGGTAACCCCTCATTGTTTCAATAAGCAGTATTATTGTTTGTTCTAATAACAATCTTTTATTCTTCACTCCGCTTTTAAGCTTTTCATCTGCTTCATCAAGAATGTCAAAACAGTTAATAAGCGTTGAAAATGAATACTTTTTAGCTTTCACCGCTGCATTTTTCAGCACAAAAAGCCTGTTTTTAGCATATCCAAAATCACCCGCAATGTCAGTAGGCTGCTTTCCGCAGTCAAGGGCGGTTTTAACCCTGTAAATATCAATAAAAGCATCTGCAAGTGAATTCACTATTACAATCGGCTCATACCGCATATCCAATAAATCTGCAAGAATATTCAAGCTTTGAGCAATGTTTTCATTCAACGCTGCTTTAGGAAGCATATATTGCGTGGCCTCAGGTGTTTTAGCTGAAAGCTTGTCTATATCATCTTTTGAAATATAATCCTTTTTATAAGCGCAAAGCTTATCAATTTCAACTTCAAGCTTTTTTAAATCTCTTCCGCTTTGCTCAATCAAATATCTTGCAATACTGTTATCAATGATTACACCGCGTTTTTTTGCCCAAGAAGAAATGTATTTCACCAGTTCAGCATCGGTTTTATATTTACACTCAATTACACTTCCGAATTTTGCCGCAGAGCGAATCAGCGAATTCCATCCGCTTTTCTTTTTATCAATCTCAATTGAATTAAATACCATTATCAAAACAGTTGTTTCAGGAATATCCGAAAAAATATCAATTAATGAATCAAGGCTTTCTTTTCCCGCTGAAACAACATCAAAATCATCCACTAATACACAACGCTTAGGACTCATAATAGGTATTTGATATACTTCATCGGAAATTCTTTGAACCGAGGCGGTTTTTCCATCAATTTTAGGCAAATTCATTTCAGGCAGTTCGGTTACAATGCTTTCACACAGCTTTTTAACATAATGCTGACGAAGATAAACATCTTCACCGTAAATGAAATACACAGAGCTGAACTTTTCTGTTTTTATTTGTTCCAGCAAGTCTTTTTCAAATATTTCAGCCAATTTTCACACCGCCTTTAATTTTATTTCATTACTCAAATCTAATTGTAATGCACCGTATCTGAGATTATAGGTTTTTAATTCACTCGCTGATTTAATCTCTTCTTCTCTTTCATATGTAGAAATAATCGCATTATCTGCATGAATCTGATTCAAATTATTTGGAATCTCACCGTTAATTATAAGAGTTTGACAAGATTTAAACTTTTTCGGCAAACCATTTATATCAGTATGTTCATCTATAATTAAAACAGAAACTTGTCCGTTTGTCAAATAAATTGAATTGCTGTTTTGCTGTTTAATTATATTTAAAGTAAAATTATTAATACAAACCGAGTCAACGTCAAGAATATTCTCTTTGCTTCCGCTTATTTTGTATTTATCTTTATCAATCGAATCAGTATCAATTAATAGCTTATTTACCTTAAAACTTGAAGTAATTGTCTGCGCCGAAGCAAAAGCATTATCTGAACTGTTTGGCACAATCAACATTGTTATTTCATCAACACAATTTTTTCTCATCTCATAATTAAGCTTGCGCTCACAGTTTTTACCGCCTGTATCAATTACTATCTGCTGATTGTCTATAACCGTTGAAACACATATTCCTCCGCCTGAATTTTGCACTTTTAACTCAATATCATTATTTGGTATAAAAAGATTTACAATGAAAAGCAAAAGCACAATATCAACACACAAAAATGCAGTAATTTTCAAATTAATGAATTTTTCTGTTTTTCTTAAATAGTATACAATAATCGACGCAGCAATTACAAATGAGACAATTAACATTGCAATTACAATAAAATCATAATCTATATTAATAAGACAATACTTGAATTTTCCGATAAATTGTGCGGTTTTTATTACAGCCAGACAAATCATATCATTTGCGCCGCCTATAATTTGAGGTATTACAGGTATAAAATTAAAAGCACATATTATAACGCCGAATATCAATATCAGCGAAATAAGCGGTGAAAGAATAGCATTTGCAAGTATTCCTGCGACAGAAAAATATCCAAAAAAGATATATGTTATCGGAAAAGTAAACAGAATTGCCGAAACAGACTGCAAAGCGGCGCAGACAAAAGCAATAATAGTCTTTTTCACAACAAAATATTTATTAACTTTCAGCTTTTCAACTCTTTCATAGATTGGTTTAAACATAAAAATCATACCCAGCGTTGCACTTGCTGAAAGTAAAAACGAACAACTCACCGCAGTATAAGGATTTATTGCTATTAAAACCGTTATACTCATACCGATGGCATTTATACCGTCGCCCTCTCTGTCAAAAAGATTAGAGGCAAAATACATAATCATCATTATTCCGGCGCGCATAAGGGAAAATTTAAATCCGATTACAATCATATATAAAACGATAAAAATAATTCCCGCAACCGAACTTTTCTTTTTAGATACACCTAAAACAGATAACAAAGCGAAAACAAAACCGGTAACAACTGTTAAGTGAAGCCCTGAAGTTGCAGTTGCATGAAGCAGACCGCATCTTAATAAATCGTTATATAAATCATCGGTTATCCCCGATTTGTCACCGAAAACTATTGCTTTAGTAAGCCCTCTTCCGACAGACATATTATCGCTGATACCTTGCTTTAAAGCTTTGCGGAATTTTACTATACTGAAACTGTTATCAGACGGCTCAACATTTAAATCTTCGGTACTGTATATATAAGCCGAAAAATAAATTCTGTCCGAATAATCCGCATATTGATTTGAAAAATCAAATGTACCGCTTACCACATCACCCGGCTCGGCATTAATCATATCATTTGAAAGAACAGAAAACTTAACTTTATTTTCATCTGTTGTGCGAAAAACATATTTAAATCCGCTGTCAGTAACCTCACCGTAATCAAGCAAAGTTCCGCTGATTTTCACTCCGGCTTTACAATAAATACTATCATATTTTTCAATATTCTTGTCAAAAACATAGCAATTCAACGATGAAAAGCACACAGCAGCCAATAAAACCGCAAAAATACCGTATTTTCTAATCTCTTTTATAAAAACACTGACAAGAAACAGAACACCGGCACAAATACCCAACGCTAAACTAAAACCAGCATTGAAGTAAATGCAAAAAAGCGAAACGAAAAAAGAGGAAAATCCTATAACAGCGAATACTCGACGCATAAGACTTCCCTCTCTTCAAATTAATTTTTATTGTGCTTTTTTCGGCTTTTGAGCTTTTTCAGCTATAAAGCCTGCTTTTTCCGGATTCTTATTAAGAATTGGTTTTTCTTTGCCTAAAACACATTTTTTAGTGATAACAACGCTTTCAACAAGCTCATCTGACGGAACATCAAACATAACATTCATAAGAAGGTTTTCGATAATTGAACGAAGTCCTCTTGCTCCTGTTTTACGCTTTATTGTTTCCTTTGCGATTTCAATCAATGCATCAGGCTCAAATTTTAAATCAACGCCGTCAATCTGCATTAATTTAACATACTGCTTAATAATAGCATTTTTCGGCTTTGTCATAATCTCAACCATATCATCAGCTGAAAGGTTAGAAAGTCCTGTTACAACAGGAAGTCTGCCGACAAGTTCAGGAATAAGTCCGAATTTAACCAAATCCTGATTAGTTACCTCTTCAAGAAGTTTATCGGTTTTATCTTGAGTTTTGTCAACTATTTCAGCGCCGAATCCCAATGTGCTTTTTGAGCCTATTCTCTTTTCAATGATTTTATCTATTCCGTCAAAAGCTCCGCCGCAAATAAACAGGATATTAGAAGTATCAATCTGAATAAATTCCTGCTGCGGATGTTTTCTTCCTCCGGTAGGCGGAACATTTGAAACTGTGCCTTCAATGATTTTAAGCAATGCCTGTTGAACGCCTTCACCCGATACGTCTCTTGTAATAGAAGTGTTTTCGGATTTTCTGGCGATTTTATCTATCTCATCAATATAAATAATACCTTTTTGAGCACGCTCAACATCAAAATCAGCATTTTGAATCAATCTCAAAAGAATGTTCTCAACATCTTCACCGACATATCCCGCTTCAGTAAGCGTTGTAGCGTCAGTTACCGCAAAAGGAACATCAAGCGCTTTTGCAAGTGTCTGTGCAAGCAATGTTTTACCCACACCGGTAGGTCCTACCAATAAAACATTGGATTTACCGATTTCAACATCGTCAATCTGTTCTTTTTGCATAATACGTTTATAATGGTTATAAACCGCAACACAAAGGGCTTTTTTAGCCTTTTCCTGACCGATTACATAGTCATCAAGTATTTTCTTTAATTCAGCAGGCTTCTTAACCTCAAAATTAAAATCGGTTTCTTCTTTTGCAGTATAAGCGTCAAATGTATCTAAACCAATAACCTGTGAGCAAAGCTTTATACATTCATCACAGATAAAAACATCATTTGGACCCTTGACCATTTGGTTAACCTGACTCTCATTTTTTCCGCAAAAAGAGCAGCAAACCGTTGTATTATCATTATTAGGCATTAATTACCTCCGAAATTATCTTTTCATAACCTTATCTACAAGGCCGTATGCAACAGCCTCTTCAGCATCAAGCCAGTTATCGCGGTCGGTATCAATTGCGATTTGTTCAATTGGCTTGCCTGTATTTTCAGATAAAATTCTGTTTAATCTTTCTTTTGTTTTTAAGATATGTTTAGCAGAAATTTCAATTTCAGATGCCTGACCCTGTGCGCCGCCTGATGGCTGGTGAATCATAACCTCTGCGTTAGGAAGAACATATCTTTTACCTTTTGCGCCTGATGAAAGTAAAAATGCACCCATCGAAGCTGCCATACCCATACAGATAGTTGAAACATCACATTTAATATACTGCATTGTATCATAGATAGCAAGACCTGCTGAAACTGAACCGCCGGGACTATTGATATAAAGGCTGATGTCTTTAGTAGAATCCTGACCCTCCAAAAACAGAAGCTGTGCTATAACTAAACTTGCAGTAGCATCATTAACTTCATCAGATAAAACAATAATTCTGTCATTTAAAAGACGTGAAAAAATATCGTACTGTCTTTCTCCGCGACTAGTTTGCTCTACAACGTATGGTACTAAACTCATAATAACCTCTCCGTTTCTTAGTAAAAAAATAATTATAATAGATATTTTCTGACTACAAAACTTTTAAACTTTCCCCATAAAAGTATATTTATAAGCCGATAAACAGTTTCAGCAAAAGCTAAAACTGTTTATATCGTTTAAAATAATTATTTGGCTTTTACTTCTTCTGTAATTTTAGCGTTTTCCTTAATAAATTCAGAAGCTTTTTTAACCTTCAGGTCTTTAACAAGTTCAACCTCAGGAATAGATGCTTTAATCTTATCAACATCCATTTTATACATTTCAGCATATTCATTATACTGATTTTCAATCTCTTCAGCAGTTGGCTCTAATGATTCAAGCTCAGCAATCTTTTCAAATGCAAGACGCATTTTAACCTGTTTTTCAGACTGCTCTTTATACTGCTCTTTAATGTTGTCAAGAGTAAGTCCCATATACTGCATATACTGCTGCATATTAAGTCCCTGCATCTGTAATGTATAATCAAAATCACGAACATTTTCCATAATCTTCTGTTCGATCATCGCCTGTGGGATTTCAGCTTCAAAGCCTTTAAGCATACCCTCGATAAGCTCTGTTTCAACAGCAAGGTCAGCGTCTTTTTCTTTTCTTTCAGCAGCTTTTTTCTTTAAATCTTCTTTAAGCTCATCTAAAGTTTCAAATTCGCTTACATCTTTAACAAATTCATCGTCAACTTCAGGTAAAACTCTTGTTTTAATCTCATGAAGTTTGCATTTAAATACTGCTTCTTTACCCTTTAAGTCTTCAGCGTGATAATCTTCAGGGAAAGTAACGTTTACATCAAACTCTTCATCAATTTTTTTACCGACAATCTGATCCTCAAATCCAGGAATAAACTGACCTGAACCGAGTTTTAATGAATAGCCTTCAGCTTTTCCGCCTTCAAACTGCTCACCGTCAACATAGCCGTCAAAATCAAAAACAACTACATCATCGTTTTCTGCTGCTCTGTCTTCAACAGGAACCATAGTTGAAGCACGCTCACGAAGTCTTTCAATATCAGCATTAATATCTTCTTCAGTAACTTCGGTTGAAGGTTTTTCAGCTTTTAAACCTTTATAATCTTTAACAGAAACCTCAGGTTTAACGGTTACCTTAACTGAGAACTCAACGCCTTCTTTGCCGATGCTCTTAAGGTCAAACTCAATATCCTGAAAATCTACAATTTCAACGCCTGCTTCTTTAGCAGCGCCGTCAAGCGCTTCAGGATAGCACTCATTCAATGCATCCTCATAGAAAACATTTTCACCGTACATTTTTTCTACAATGCCTCTTGGTGCTTTACCTTTTCTGAAACCAGGAACATTAATAGTTTTAACATTCTTCTTAAATGCAGTATCAACTGCTTTTTCAAAAGTTTCAGCGTCAATTTCAACCAAAAGCTCATATCTGTTGGTATCCACCTTATTAGATGATTTTAAACTCATTATTGACATCCTTTCCGAAAATATTCCTTAAATGTCTTATTTTACAGGAATATATTATTTAAGAAATAGTGTAAAAATACACCGCTAGAGGTGATTATAACACAAAAAATATAAAAATGCTACTGTTTTTTTAAAAAAAATCAACTTTTTATCAGCAACGGCTCAAAATTCATAATATCGCAACTTATGCATCGAAAATTAACACCCTCATATTCACCGTTAAAGGCTTTATAAGCGCCTCCTTTATGAATGTGTCCGTAGTAAACATTCTTTATATTATGCTTTAAAATTACCTGCATAATCTCATCACACACATCTGTTTTGCTTACAGGCGGATAATGCAAAAACAAAACAGGTTCTTTTCCTGTTTGTTTTGCCGCATTTACTGACATTTCCACTCTGCCCGCCTCACGAAGTATTATTTTCTTATCCGCGGTATCATCAAAAAACCAGCCTCGGCTGCCGCAAACAGCAACATCATCTACAACAAAACAGTTATTATGCAAAAACGAAATTGTATCAAATCCGTTTTCTTCCATTAATCTGTTCATTTTAGTAAGTGATTCCCACCAAAGGTCATGATTACCTTTGCCGATGATTTTTTTACCCGGCAGGTTATTTATAAATCTAAAATCTTCAATAGTATCTTTTAATTTCATTGCCCAGGAAATATCGCCCGGAATTACTATTGTATCACTGTCTGAAACTGTATTTTCAATATTATTCTTTAATTTTTCGGTATATTCAGCCCAGCCTTTGAAAATATCCATAGGCTTATCTGTGCCAAATGACAAATGCAAATCCGAAATTGCATAAAGTGCCAATTATAATTCCTCCGTCAACGATTATCTATAAGCCAATTCTTAGCTTCTTCAAGATCGCTTATGCTTTTCATTAAAATATAAGTTTCTTTATTTCTTTTATTAATCAATCTGTTCCATTTATTATCAAGACCGATAAAAGCAATCTTTTTTAAAGGCTTATCAAGAGAAATAAAGGTATTTAACAAATAATCAATCATTTCTCTGTCAACATCTGTTTCATTAACAATAACGGCTAAATATGAGCTTGTAGACGGTCGTTTTATTATTTTTAAATCGTTATCAAATTTTTCAAAAAATAATTCTTTTCTATCGCAAAGTGAGTCCAAATGCTCACACCAAATCTCACCGCCGCCGAAATACAGCGCAAAAGATTTTTTATTCATTCCCAACTCATACTTTTCCATTTTATCCTCTAAAAAACAAATCGGGCAACCTTTAAAGTTTAGCTGCCCGAAAAAATTTAACCTAAAAAGTTTTTGATAAAATCCGACATTTCAGACTTATCAATACAGATTTTATGTAATACTTCTTTTTCTTTAAGTCCTGCTAAAGGAGTCGGGATTTTTGTATTTGTTTCCATAGAAAGCTTTTCAACCATATCAAATTCGGTTTCAGGCATCTCTCCGTCATAAACTGCCGGCAAAACAGATGCAGCAAACTTATACGGTGAAGCAGTGGAAGCAATAACAGTAGGAGTAGTATCCCCTGTTTTTTCTACATATTGGTCATAAACATTAACTGCAACAGCAGTATGAGTATCGCAAAGATAATTATATTCTTTAAACATTTTTGAAATAGTAGCTTTTGTTCCCTCATCATCACAAAAACCGCCGTAAAACTCATCAGAAAGCTTTGCCTTAACTTCGTCATCAATTTTATAAACACCGTCTTTGTTCAAAGAAGTCATAAGTTCTGAAACTTTTGCGGTATCTTTATTATAAAGATGGAATAAAAGGCGCTCAAGGTTTGATGAAATAAGAATATCCATAGAAGGTGAGGTAGTGGTATAAAACTCACGATTTCTGTCATAAACACCTGTTTTGATAAAATCAGTAAGAATATTATTCTTATTTGAAGCACAAATAAATTTTCCTATCGGAATACCCATCTGTTTAGCATAGAAAGCCGCCAAAATATTACCAAAATTACCGGTAGGCACTACGACATTGAATTTATCACCTTTTTTAATTTTTCCGTTTTTAATAAGATCAACATAAGATGATACATAATAAACAATCTGCGGTACCAAACGTCCGAAATTGATTGAATTAGCAGAAGAAAACTCCATATTCTTGCTGCTTAAATATTCTTTCATTTCATCGTTACCGAAAATCTGTTTAACCCCTGTTTGAGCATCATCAAAATTACCTTTGATTGCACAAACCGCAACATTATTACCTGCTTGAGTAGTCATCTGCAACTTCTGCATAGGGCTTACGCCGTCTTCAGGATAGAAAACAATTATTTTAGTATTTTCTACATCAGCAAAACCGTCAAGCGCTGCTTTACCTGTATCACCGGAAGTAGCAACAAGTATAACCATTGTTTTGCCCTTTGCTACCTTTTTAGCAGATGTAGTAAGCAAATAAGGTAAAAGCTGCAAAGCCATATCTTTAAAGGCACAAGTAGGGCCATGCCAAAGTTCAAGGATGTTTTCACCTTTCTTAACCTCGACAACAGGAGCAGGCTTATTATCATCAAAAGTATTATCATAAGCACCGCTTACGCAATTTTTAATTTCCTCATCTGTAAAATCGGTAAGATAGAGCTTTAGCACTTCAAACGCTCTCTCTTTATAATTCATATCAGCCATCTTATCAATTATTTCATCAGAAATTTTAGGAAACTCTTTCGGTACAAAAAGTCCGCCTTCTTCAGAAAGTCCCTGGCAGATAGCATGTGCCGATTCAATGTCTTTATTTGCTCTTGTACTTGTAAAACGCATTTTATTCACCTTTATTTTAATTTTGTTACATTCTATTGTATACTATTTAAGCCGTTTTGTCAAAACATTTTAAAAAACTTAGCAGAATTTTCATAAAAAATCTTATCTGCAACCTGTTTTCCAAGCTCTTTTTGTAAAAATAAATAAAAATCCGGCATATTTTCTACCCTGCCGATTGATTTATGAACATCGCATCCGTCAAAATCACTGCCAAGCGAAATACTGTCTTCACCGCCTAAAAGCAAAAACCTCTCAATATGCGTAAGTAAATCATAATAATCATTTTCTTTTTCGCAAAGAAACGCTTTGTAGAAATTAATTCCCACAACTCCGCCGATATCGCAAATAATTTCAAACTGTTCATCTTTTAAATTGCGTTTATGCGAAAAAATAGCAAAACTATCTGAATGAGTTGCGATAAACGGTTTGGTTGCAATTTCACAAAGTTCGGCAAAGCTTTTAAAATTCAAATGAGACACATCAATAACAATATCCTCATTTTCAAGCGTTTTTACAACTTCTTTTCCGAAATCGGTTATTCTGCTTTCAGACTCAGCTCCGCCGGCAATACCGTTTTCCTTATTCCAAGTGAGCGAAGCAATTTTCACACCGCATTCTTTAAACTTATGTATATTTTCTAAATCGCCGTTAAGACAAGAAAGATTTTCTATCGACAATATCGGCTGAACATTCTTAAAATCTGTATTACTATAAATATCATAGAGTTCAAAAAATCTGTTATAAGCCTGTTCGCCTTGATATTTATCATCAATAAAGCAAGCGAATGTCTGCACCGCATTTTCAAATTCAGACAGCCTCTTTATATCAATATGGAAATCATTTTCTGATAAACTTCCGTTTTCATCAGCACATCGGCATAATGTATCACAATGTAAATCAAAATACTTCATTTAAAAATATCCCTCCGCAGAAAAAGCGTTTTTAATATGATTGATTTTTGCTTTATTTGGATTTTTGGAATCAGAATAAACCTCTAAAACATCAAATCTCGGCTGAAGTTCAATACCTGTTGCCGCAAGATATTGAAGAGCAGTTAAAATAATCTTTTTCTGTTTAGCCTCATCCACAGCTTCTCTCGGTAAATACAAAGCATTTTCATTTCTTGATTTTACCTCGACAAATAATATATATTCATCATCATCGGCTATTATATCTATTTCACCTTGACGGCAGCGATAATTCAGCGCCGCTATTTCATAACCTTTTTTAACAAGAAATTTTGCGGCAAGCGTTTCACCGTTTACACCGTTTATATTTGACTTATTCATTTATCCAAAATCTTCTTTATAAAAGTTTTTCTGTGTATTTCACAAGGACCGAATTCTTTTAGTTTTTCCTGGTGAAGTTTTGTTCCGTAACCTTTATGACGGGAAAATTCATATTCAGGATATTTTTTATCAAGCTCTAACATCAATCTGTCCCTTGTTACCTTTGCAAGAATAGATGCAGCAGCTATTGACATTGATTTTGCGTCACCTTTTACAACAGCTTTTGCGGGAATTTCAAGCCGGCTCGGCAAACGGTTTCCGTCAATTATAACATAATCAGGTTTAACCTTTAAATTGTTAACCGCATTTGTCATTGCTTCAAGAGTAGCATTTAAAATATTTATTTCATCTATAACATTGTTATCAATAAGCTGAATATCATAAGCCACAGCCTTTTTAATAATAATATCATAAAGTGCTTCACGCTTTTTTTCGGAAAGCTTTTTTGAATCATTCAAGCCCTCAATTTCCAAATCAGTCGGCAAAATTACCGCCGCTGCACAAACAGGACCTGCAAGCGGACCTCTGCCCGCTTCATCAACTCCGGCAATAATATTAAACCCTTCATTTATTATTTCTTTTTCAATACTATAATCAGGCATAATTTTTCCTTTCGAAAAAACCGCTTAAATTTAAAGTTTAAGCGGTAGTTTTTTATATTTAAGGGCGTTCCAAACTCATTCGTCCTATCTTTGTATTTCTGAATTCTTCTAAAAATGTATTTGCCATTCGCTCGGTATCAACATCACCGCCGGACGCTTTCATACCTCTTTTTCTACCCATTTCACAAAGAATATCATAATCGTCGGTTTCATTCAAATCAATATCAAGCTTATATCTTGCTAAAAGCATTTCAGGATAAAGAGCTTTAACTTCTTTTATTAAGTCCATAGCCAAAAGCTCAACGTCTAAAATAGAATCTTTAACAGAACCGCAAAAAGCCAAGCGCTCGCCGACCTTCGGGTCATCAAACTTAGGCCAAAGCACACCGGGTGTATCCATCATTTCAACGCCCTTACCTATC
>JBJEIS010000099.1:0-3123 GCA_051877275.1 Acutalibacteraceae bacterium
GGAGCTTTTTTAGCAGGTGCCTTTTTAGGAGCCTTGAAAGAATCAGCTAATTTTTTAACTACATCTTCGTTGCCTTTTAAAATTAAATCTTTAGCAACAACACCTTTTGCGAGCTTAGCAATTGAAGCTGCAGGTGCAAGAACGGTTGCATTGTTATCATAATAATCATACGGCTCTACTGAATATACACCGTTTTTGTATTCAATATAAAAAGTGCCGCCGCAATCCTCGTCAGTCATTGTGATTTGTACTGCAAAGTCAGCATCGAATTTTTTGGTATTTGCTTTATCGAAAGCTACTTTTAAGGATTGGAATTTTTCTGTAAAAGTCATACTAAACACATCCTTTTGTATCGTTTGACCAAATTATACACTTAATTTTATGCAATGTCAACAATTTTTTGTTTTTTCTACCTTTTGTAAAGAATTGATAAAAATACTATATTGTATTTGTGCAATTTGACTATTCAATGAGGCGTTTTTGAATGATTTCATAAATTTTGCCTTTTTTCAAAAATAACACTTGCAATAAATCTCATTATACCTTATTATAGATAAAGTAATAATTATTTAGGAGGATGTTTCAATGAAATTCGGACATTTCGATGATAAGGCACGAGAATATGTCATTACCGAGCCGAAAACTCCATACCCTTGGATTAACTATCTCGGCAACAAAGATTTTTTCGGTCTTATTTCCAATACTTCAGGAGGCTACTGCTTTTATAAAGACGCAAAGCTAATGCGTCTTACCCGTTACAGATACAACAATGTTCCAACTGATGACGGCGGTATATATTTTTATATTAACGAAAACGGCAATGTTTTCAATCCGGGCTGGAAGCCTTGCAAAGCAGATTATGAAGAATATGAGTGCCGCCACGGTCTTGGTTACTCTGTAATTTCTTCAAAAGTTAACGGACTTAAAGCAGAGCAGACTTCATTTGTTCCGCTTGATGCAACCGCAGAAGTGCATAGACTTAAATTCACAAACGAAACCGATAAAGAAAAAGAATTTACTGTTTTCTCATTTGTAGAATTCTGCTTGTGGGATGCAAATGATGACACTACAAACTTCCAAAGAAACTTCTCAACCGGTGAGGTTGAAGTAATCGGCAGTACAATTTATCACAAAACCGAGTACAGAGAGCGCCGCAACCACTACGCTGTATTCTCTTGCAATGAAGAAATTGACGGATTTGATACCGACCGCGAAACATTCATCGGTCTTTATAACAGCTTTGCCGATCCTGATGCAGTAATGGAAAACAAATCAAGAAATTCGGTTGCTTCGGGTTGGTCGCCGATTGGCTCACATTCAAAGAAAATTACTTTGAAACCGGGTGAAACCAAATCTCTTATATTTGTTCTCGGTTACTGCGAGAATCCTAAAGATGATAAATGGGAAGCGCAGGATGTTATAAACAAAAAGCCTGCAAATGAGCTTTTGGCAAAATTCAAGACTGACGACCAGGTTGAATCAGCGCTCGCAGACCTCAAAGATTATTGGACAAATCTTCTCTCTACATATTCGGTTAAATCTTCTGACGAAAAGCTTGACAGAATGGTTAATATCTGGAATCAGTATCAGTGTATGGTTACATTTAATATGTCGCGTTCCGCTTCTTATTTTGAGTCCGGTATCGGCAGAGGTATGGGATTCCGCGATTCTTCACAGGATTTATTAGGATTTATCCATCTTATTCCTGAAAGAGCTCGCGAGAGAATTCTTGATATTGCAGCTACCCAAATGGAAGACGGCTCTGCATATCACCAGTATCAGCCGCTTACCAAAAAAGGTAATAACGACATCGGCAGCGGATTTAACGATGACCCGCTTTGGCTTATCTTTGGTGTTGCCGCTTATATTAAAGAAACAGGCGACTTCTCAATTCTTGACGAGATGGTTCCTTTTGATAATGATGAAACAAAGGCTGACACATTGTTAGTTCATTTAAAACGCTCATTCGACCATGTTACAAATAATCTCGGCCCTCATAAATTACCGCTTATCGGCCGTGCTGACTGGAACGACTGCTTAAATCTTAACTGTTTCTCGGAAAATCCGGGCGAATCTTTCCAAACTTTCGGTCCTTCGGAAGGTCCTGTGGCTGAATCGGTATTTATTGCAGGTATGTTTGTTGCTGTCGGCCCTGATTATATCAGAATGTGTAAAGAAAAAGGGCTTGATGACGAAGCAAAAGCTGCACAAAAGGCTGTTGACGAAATGACAGAAGCTGTTCTTGACGCAGGCTGGGACGGCGAATGGTTTGTTCGTGCATATGACGCTTACAGCAATAAAATCGGTTCAAAAGAATGTGAAGAAGGTAAAATCTTTATTGAACCTCAAGGCTTCTGCGTAATGGCAGGTATCGGTGTTGAAGACGGCAAAGCGCTTAAAGCTTTACAGTCAGTTGAAAAATATCTTGATACAAAATACGGCATTGTGCTCAATTCACCTTCTTATACAAAATATCATATTGAGCTTGGCGAAATTTCTTCTTACCCTCCTGGATATAAAGAAAACGGCGGTATTTTCTGTCATAACAACCCATGGGTATCCATTGCTGAAACCGTTGTCGGCAGAGGTAACAGAGCTTTTGAAGTTTACAAGAAAACTTGCCCTGCTTATCTTGAAGATATTTCTGAAATCCACAGAACAGAACCGTATGTTTACTCACAAATGATTGCAGGCCGCGACGCTAAGAATCACGGCGAAGCTAAAAACTCATGGCTTACAGGTACAGCTGCTTGGACATTCTACAATGTTTCTCGCTTTATCTTAGGTATCAAACCTGATTACGACGGTCTTGTTGTTGACCCTTGCTTACCTGATGATTTAACTGAGTTTACCGTAACCCGTAAATTCCGCGGCGACACATTCAACATCACTGTTGATAACAGCGCAAAAGCCGAAAAAGGTGTTAAAACCTTAATTGTTGACGGCAAAGAAGTGCCTTTCGGTCCGATTGCACCAATCGGCGGAAAAACACGCGAAGTAAAAGTTATTATGGGATAATTCCTTTTTAAAAAAGCTTTCTCTTTAGAGTCGTACTCTAAAGGACAGTTGCTATGTAGGATGCGGTGTAGCCCGTGAGGGCTGCACCGTTTTCCTTTGTTTCAA
>JBJEIS010000100.1:0-3091 GCA_051877275.1 Acutalibacteraceae bacterium
TTCTACATCAGGAAGATAAGCGTCATGTGATTTTAATATATCTCTTAGCTTATCTGTATTTACATTATGAATATCAGGCGTTTTCATTCTTGACGCCATAGAAGCTGCGATACCTGCCGCTTCACCCTCACAAAGACAGCAAGGCATAATTCTTAATGAGCCTTGAGTAATTCTGTCGCTTGATACTGTTCTTCCTGCAACAAGCACATTATCAAGGTGAGCAGGACACAAGCATCTGTAAGGTACGCCGTGCGACTCACCGTCTTTGTAATGCTCAAAGCGGTGATCCATACAGCCCTGGTCTTTTTCAGCCTGCGAGCCGTGTATATCAATAAAATAGTTGTTTCGGCAAATCTCGTCTTTAAACGAACGGCGAGCCAAATAATCATCAACGGTAAATGTGTAATCGCCTTTGATTCTGCGTGATTCGCGTATACCGAGAGTCGGTGCTGTTTGCACAAGATATGCGTCTTTAAAAGCAGGATGATATTCTTTAAGAGCGGCAACAAGTCTATGAACAAGCGCTCTGCCCTCAGTGATACCTTTTGAAACCTCTTCAGGGTCGGTTGAATGAATATTCCATACATGGCCGGCGTTAAAACCGAAAGTTTTAGGAGCAATTTTGCTGTGACAAAAGTGTGTATCAGGAATATTGTATTTACCATCGTTTACAATGTTATAAATCATACTGTCTTTATTGCCGGCGTGCATATAAGGCATACTGTAAAGAATATCTTCATCTATATTTGTCATAATAAAGCACATTGTAGCCGGCTGAACATCACCGTCATCACCGACGTCATATTCTCCGCCCGAAAAAGCGTAAATATCAGCGTCACCTGTGCAGTCAACAAAAACAGGAGCCTTATAGGCTGAAATGCCTGATTTATTTGCAACAACGATTGACTCAACAGTTCTCTCGTTTTTCATAACAACATCACATACAATTGTGTGATAAATAATATCGACGCCGGTTTCATTTAAAAGATTTGCATAGTTTTCTTTGAGCGCTTCAAAGTCGATAGCGACCCAGTCAAGCTTATCTTTAGGAATATGAGGCATAGCCGCTTTTGTTTCAAGAAAAATTCTTTTTGAAATACCGCCGTAGATAATTCTGATACCGTCGGTATAAGGCGTCCATGCCGGAACAAGTCCCGAAGTTGCCATACCGCCGAGTTGTCCGCTTTGTTCAATGAGCAGGGTTTTTGCGCCTTCTCTTGCCGCAGCCGCAGCCGCAGCAATGCCTGAAGGGCCGCCGCCTGCAACAATTACATCATATCCGTCATGAACAGGTAAATCTTTTCCATTTAATTCGATTTTCATTTTGTATACACCTTCTTAGGTAAACATTTTAGGCATAAGCCTGTAATTATAAATATTATACTTTATTATTACTAAAAACACAACAACTATTTTAAAAAATATAATATTAAAAGGGGGTGTTTTTTTGAATGGAAAATGTCTAAGCGCATATGTTACTGCAATAGCAAATTTATTGACCGAGCGTTTTACTGTCGATGAGCTTAGAGTTTTGGCGGCGGTTTTTACTCAACTCGGCGATACTTTAGTAACAATTCTTGAAGCCGACGCACTGGCGGAAAAGTGCGAATGTAAAAAATAAAAATTTTGCATCGCCCTTATTTTAGGCGGTGCAAAAAATATTTGACATAGGAAAATGTTTGAGTTATAATAAAATGGCTATAATTTATATATCTGAAAGGGACTTTAAATATGAAAATTTTCGTTGTAAATGCCGGAAGTTCATCACTTAAATATCAGCTTATTGATATGGATGACAAAAGCGTGCTTGTAAAAGGTGTTTGTGAACGTATCGGACAGGATATGGGACATATTGTTCTCAAAAAACCTGACGGCAGTAAGTTTGAGGCTGACTATCCAATGCCTGACCACACAACTGCTTTTAAAAAGGTTATTGAATGGATGACAACCGGTGAAACACAGGTTATCAGCGACCTTAAAGAGATTTCGGCGGCAGGTCACAGAATTGTGCAGGGCGGCGCTTATTTTAAAGAGTCTTGTCTTGTTGATGATGTTGTTCTTGCAAAAATTGAGGATTACGGAAAGTTAGCTCCGCTTCATAATCCTGCTCATGTTCAGGGTATCCGTGCTTGTACCGAGGTACTTGGTAAAGATGTACCGCAGGTTGTTGTTTTTGATACTTCTTTCCACTCAACAATGCCTGATTATGCTTACATTTTCCCGCTTCCTTATGAATATTATGAAAAATATAAAGTACGCCGTTACGGTGCACACGGCACTTCGCACAGATATATCAGCGGCAGAGTAATTAATGAGTTCGGCGTTGGTACTCCTTCAAGAGTAATCACCTGCCATCTCGGTAACGGTTCTTCAATCACAGCGGTTAAAGACGGTAAATGTGTTGATACTTCAATGGGTCTTACTCCGCTTGACGGATTTATTATGGGTACTCGTTGCGGTGCAGTTGACCCGAGCGCTATTACTTATATTATGGATAAAGAGGGACTCACACCAAAACAGATGGACGAGATTATGAATAAAAAATCAGGTCTTTACGGTGTTTCAGGTGTTTCAAGTGATAACCGCGATATTTCAGCTGCTGCACAAAGCGGTAATGAAAGAGCAATTCTCGCAAGAAAAATCTTAAAATACCAGGTTACAAAGGTTATCGGTTCTTATATTGCCGCTCTCGGCGGTGTTGACGCAATTGCGTTTACAGGCGGTTTAGGTGAAAACGATGACGAGCTTCGTGAATATGTTCTTGATAGTCTTTCCTATGTCGGTCTTAAATATGATAAAGATAAAAACAAAGAGTATGTTCAGGGCAAAGAGGGCGAAATTTCAACTGCTGATTCAGCGGTTAAGGCTTATGTTCTTCTTACCGATGAAGAAATGGTTATTGCAGAAGATACCCAAAGACTTGTTGAAAATATGTAATTTTAAAATAAATAAAAAAAGAACCGAAAAATTTTTTCGGTTCTTTTTCTTTATATAATTTCGACCTTAATCATATTTGTATTGCCTGATTCACCGGTCGTTTTACCGCTGGTTACAATTAATCTGTCACCTTTTTTAAGGTCAAGAACTGCTT
>JBJEIS010000101.1:0-3088 GCA_051877275.1 Acutalibacteraceae bacterium
GACATTTCGTATAAATGATTGGTGTTTAGTTATCTCTTCGTCAGTAGCTAAACCACTTTCTTTAAATAATGGTAAGTCTTTCTCGCAAAAATCGTTAATATGATTGATTAAATCGCAATTTTCAACGCCAATATCATATCTTCCCTCGTACTGAATATCATCATTGATAAAAACTTGAAATTTGGTTTTTGCATATCCCAAATTATCGTCTGCCTCGTTATCAAGTGTTTTTAATAAGTCGTTTGCGGTTTTAATTGACATCACCGCACCGTCATTGATGTTGTTGTGTTCGCTCCACAAAATTTTGACGAACGGCTGATTTTTTTCTTGTGTAGATAAGTCGGCTGTTATTGTTTTGTTGATACTTAATTCTTTATCAATATAATGTGTAATATCTTCAATAACATCACTATAACATTGAGATACGTTTTGTAAAATGGTATCAATTGTAATAGGATTTTCTAAATCCGTATGACTTTTATTATATTCCTCTAAACTTTTTAAGTGAGAAACAAAATGCTCTTTTCGTGCCTCTGTAATTTCAATTCCGAAAGTATTTTCTAACATTATAGAAAATGCGTCTGCCTCTAATTCTTTTTGCACACCGCTTTTATTTTCCCCTAAAGAGGAGTGCATAAAAGCGTGTCCTAATTCGTGAGTTAATGTTGAAAGTCTTTGAGTATCTTGTAATTTTTCATTAATCGCAATTCGATTATCAGCCGGACTAAAATATCCACGCAACGCCGCGCCGGTAGTTTCAAATGTAACAGGACAGTTTAACATTTCTTTGCTATATTCGGCAACAGCTTTAAAAATATTTGCGTGTAGTTCAGAGTTATAACCGGCGCCGATAAATTTGCCGTATTCTTCAATCGGGCAATTTGTTTGTGTAATATCAAAAACAGTACCGATTTTAAAATTCTGTATTCTGCGTGTTTTAAACTCGCCTTTTTTAATTTTTTCTTTTTCTTCTTTGCTTTCGTCTGATATTCTTTTCCATTCGTCATTTGTACCGTCATTAAAATATGTAGTAATTACCGGAACAAAAATTTTAAGCCCGGTTTGCCCTTTGGTTACAAAATAACCTTTTTCTTTCCACGATTGAAAAGAGCCACAAAAAACCGCACCGGGTAATTGCTTTTGAATTAGCATTGTGTTCTTAACAGAATAATTATAAAACTTACTTTTAAATTGCAAAAATTCAATCATTTTTGCCGGATTTTCAACAAAGTTTTCTGCAATCTCTTTAACTTGATTTTGCAAATTTTTTAATTTTTCTTTGTTTTCAGCAATCCAATTTTTATTATTTTTTGTATAAGCCATAATAAAACTCCTTATTATTCAGTAACAAATTGAGCTATAATTTGTTCTTGTTCCTGCTTTGGTAATTCGCTAATGCTTGTTAAACCCTCGTCAATTGCAGTTTCGCCTATCGAAACAAATTCTTCCGGCGTTTCAACATAAAACAAATTGCCCCATTCGTTTTCAATAATGGCTTTGCCGTTGAGATAACCTATAATAATGTTATCGCTCTGAATAAATGTTTTAGGTTGTTCTTTAAATTTCATAGAATAAAACTCCTTTTTATAATAGTGTAATTGTAATTCAAAAAATTTCGGCCAAAATCGAGTTGCAGAAATTTTGAATTACAAATTTAATGCGTTGAGTACGTATTGCCATATTTCTTTTAAATTAATTAATAAAGGCTCTCTTATTTCAGTAACCACTAAAGCGTAAATACCAATAATAGCAAAAATGATAATCAGTACCCCTGCAATGAATTTTAAAATACGTGTTATCATATTTACTGTAAATTTTGCCATATTAGATTTTTCAACAATCTTTACATCATCAGCAACCGCATATTTTTTGTGTAGTTGTTCTTGTTTAGCTTTTTCACGTTCATTAGCCTTATATTGCGCTACAAATGTGTTTTTTTTGAATTTACCCATATATTATTTCCTACCAAAAAATCTTTTTTTCTTTGCTTTTTTAGGTACATCTAAAGCTTTGTCAAAATCAATGTTTTTATAAAGATTATTGCTTGCCGTATTGTATGTAAAAGGGTCAGGTGAATACGGTAAAAAAATAGTTTTTGATGCTTTATCTGACATCATTTCTAAAACATCTTTTCGCTCGTTATGGTGGCAGAAATTAAAGAGATAATAACAATCTGTATTATATGTTCTCTGAATAACAGCGTTAGTATAATCAATCTCGCTTGCTTTTGTACCGCAGACCACTAATTTAATATTTTTTTCAGCAAAAGAAATTGTATTAAATGCCCGGTCAGTAAAACTACCAAAATCATAAACAAAAAAATCAAAATCTTGTTGTAGAATTTCTGCAATGTTTTCTTTCTTGTCATACATTTTGATTTTTTCATATTCTATAAAATCATAATCGCCGTTTTCGGTTGCATCTGTAAAATATTCAGCAATTTTTCTTACATACTCATTGTTATTCATTTCAATGTAACAAGCTTTGTAACCCATTAACGTTAAATATTTGATAATTTGCATTGCCTGTGTAGTTGTACCTATTCGACTACAACAACCGGCAACTGCAATAGTTCTATATGAATTAATTGTTTTTTCCTGTGCCGGTAAATCCGGCGAAGTATCTTCATCAACAACATTAAGCGCAGTATCTTCAATCGGCGCATTTTTGTTTTGAAAACAAAATTCAAGTTCTTCATATTGTTTAGCTAACGTGTTATTCATTACAAAATTCGTGATGCCACGTTTTAAAAAAGATTGAATAATTTCGGATTTAGTATTATACCCAATAGCAGAAATAATGATATTAGAATTAGTAACATTCTGATATTTAATTATTGTATCAGCGATGTACTCAAAATCATCAATAAACTGTTCAACATCAAAGATAATATGTTTATATTTATCTTTTAAAATGCGTTCTTCAACTGCATCAATATGAGGCGTATAACCGGTAAATTCAACGTTTTCATCAATTTTTTTAGCAACTTCCTCACAATAAAAACCTTTTTCGAGCGCACCTACAAAAAGTATCATATTTTACAACTCCTTTTCGATTTCAAAACCCTTATGTAATGAAATATTTTTTT